>JAWOIX010000142.1:0-7757 GCA_046484405.1 Pelovirga sp. | reverse complement strand
TTCTCGATGTAGCCGCCGGCACCGCTCAGTGTCGCCGGTTCCAGTGCAGGAAACTCTTCCGTCATCAGGGCATCGACCTTGGCACCCTCTTCCTCGTCATAGACCTGAATCACCAGACGGTCCCCCTGCCGGCGCTCGATCCGTTTGAAAATGATATCCTGCTCACGCAGACGGGTCTCGGTCTGATCGATGATCGTGTCCACCCGGCTCTCAACCGCCTTGTCGACATCCACCCCCAGCACCAGATGCATGCCGCCCTGCAGGTCCAATCCCAGCTGAATCGGACCGAAGGTCTCTGGCCACCACTGGGGCGCCTCGCCGCGCATCAGCGTCGGAACAACCGCAAACAATGACAGGAGCAGACAGAAAAGCACCACCAAACCCCTGATTTTAAGACTATTAGACATCTGCGTCGTATCTCCCTTAGTGCAAGAATACCCTAAGCCGGGGAAGTCCCCCCGCCAGCAACACGGTTACTGCCTTACCTCGGTAATCGATGCGCGGTTCATTTTAATTTTGACGCCGTTCGTCACTTCGAGGGTCACAACGGTATCCTCAACTGCGGTAATTTTGCCGTGAATTCCACCTGCAGTGACGACCGCATCACCCGCTTTGAGATTATTGACCAGTTCGCGGTGCTGCTTCGCGCGCTTCTGCTGGGGACGGATGAGCAGAAAATAGAAGATGGCGAACATGGCCACCAGCATGATAATGCCCTGATAACCACCACCCTGTCCCTGTGCTGCGCCCTCGGCCATAGCGTATGCTTCTGATACCATTTTTTTCTCCTTGTTGGAATGTTAACCAGCTCAATTGCCAATTGGTTGTACGCGTTTCAGGCGGGACAATTTTCCCGCTGACGATAAAATGATTTGCGGTACTCCACAAATGTGCCCGTCTCCAATGCCGCGCGGATCTCGGCCATCAGCTGCAGATAGTAGTAGAGATTGTGCTCCGTGTTAAGGACGGACGCGAGAATCTCATTGCTGCGATACAGATGATTCAAGTAGGCGCGGCTGTAATGGCGACAGACATAGCAGGCACAGTCGGGATCGATCGGCGCGGCGTCATCACGGTAGCGGGCCTGCTTGATACTGATCCTGCCGAAGCGGGTAAAGAGGACACCGTTACGGGCATTGCGTGTCGGCATGACGCAGTCGAACATATCGCAACCGCGGGCGACCCCTTCAACCAGGTTTTCGGGCGTTCCCACCCCCATGACATAACGTGGCGACCTTTGCGGCAGCAGCGGCAGGCTGTGCTCCATCATGTCATACATCAGCGCGGTTTCTTCGCCGACCGATAACCCCCCGAGGGCATAGCCTTCGAAACCGATTTCCTGCAACTGCTCCAGGCTCCTGCGGCGCAACTGCACATCCATCCCTCCCTGGACGATGCCGAACAGGGCCGCCGCCGATCCGGCCGGAACCACGGCACGACAACGTTGCGCCCAGCGTGCCGAACGCTCCGTCGATGCGACGACGTAAGCACGGTCGGCCGGATGCGGAATGCACTCGTCAAAGGCCATGACAATATCGGAGCCCAGGGCAAGCTGGATCTCCATTGACAGTTCCGGCGTCAGCTGATGCTGGCTGCCATCGAGATGGGAGCGGAATGTCGCGCCCTCCTCGCTGATCTTGCGCAACTCGCCGAGACTGAAAACCTGGAACCCGCCGCTGTCGGTCAGGATCGGGCGGTCCCAGTTCATGAAACGATGGAGACCCCCGAGTTGTGCAATCAGTTGATGGCCGGGCCGCAGGTAGAGGTGATAGGTGTTGGCCAGAATGATCTGGGCACCTATCTGCTGCAGGGCCTCCGGCAGCATCCCCTTGACCGTCCCCTGGGTGCCGACCGGCATGAAGACCGGCGTTTCAATGGTACCACGGGCGGTATGGATACGTCCGCGCCGTGCCTGGGTCACCAGGTCCTGCACCAAAAGGTCAAAGCTGAAGTCGACCGCCATCCTGAATCGCTCTATTCTATCAACATGCAATCGCCATAACTGAAGAATCGGTACCCTTCTTCAACGGCCTGGCGATAGGCATGAAGAATGAATTCTCGACCGGCAAATGCGCTGACCAGCATGAGCAGGGTCGATTTCGGCAGATGAAAATTGGTGATCAGTGCATCCACAATGTTGAACCGGTAACCGGGAACAATAAAAATCTCGCTGTCCCCGCCACCGGCCCGCAGGACGCCGTCAGCTCCTGCCGCCGTTTCCAGCGCCCTGGTGGAGGTGGTCCCCAGCGCGACAATCCTGCGCCCCTCACTGCGCGCCTGATTGACAAGGGCCGCGGTGGCCTCCGGGATATGGTAGATCTCGCTATGCATCCGGTGCTGGCGCACATCGTCGACCCGTACCGGCAGAAAGGTGCCGGGACCGACGTGCAGGGTCAGGTTGCAGATCACGACCCCGCGGTCCCGCAGTTGCTGCAGGATCTCTTCGGTAAAGTGCAAGCCGGCTGTCGGCGCAGCGACGGCACCCTTTTCCCGGGCAAAGACCGTCTGATAACGCGCCCGATCATCCCGCGTATCGGGCCGCCTGATATAGGGTGGCAGCGGGAGGTGACCAACCGCCTCGACCGTCGCCATGAAGTTCCCCGCGCAAAAAAAACGGATCCGCCGCAGCAGGGGATCCGCCGCCGCCAGAACTTCGGCGGACAGGTCGGCACCGAATGACAGGGGCGTCCCGGACGCCAGTGGTTTGGAACTCCTGGTCAGGCACAGCCATTCTTCGGCGTCTGCCGTAGTGCTGCAACGCCGCACCAGGAGAACCTCAACCTGCCCCCCGGTCGCCTTATTGCCCAGCAGCCGCGCAGGAATCACCTGGGTGTCGTTGATCACCAGGACATCTCCGGCCCGCAGCGCTGTGACGATATCGACAAAACGGCGCGAGCTGATCGTTGCGGCCTGCCGGTCAAGGCACATCAGGCGGGACGCATCACGCCGTTGCGCCGGCTCCTGCGCGATCAATTCCTCAGGCAGAGAAAAATCGAAATCATTTAACCACATTAAACTCGTCCAGTTCATTCCAAACAGCGCCATAGAAAATCATAGTTGGTCACTGTTGTCAATCGCTTTTCGCCGCCGCCCGGTGCCGGGACAATTCCTGATGCGGCTGAAAAGATCTTAATTTTCAATAAGTTGGTAATTTCTGCCGGACATTGTTCAGATCCCGGACCGCGGTCGGATGTCACCCCCATGAGCGCCACCGGGAGATACGGCCGCAGGCACAAGTGCGGGACAAAGGGCCGTCGCTGGTGTCACGTCCGCCTGGTAGGCCGCCTGCAGGTGACCGGCCCATGGCCGGCCGTGCTGGCGCTCCAGCACCGCTGTCAGGGGAAAAGAGGAACGATACCGAGACCCTGCGACTCATGAAAACCATACATGAGGTTCATGTTCTGGACCGCCTGACCGGCCGCTCCCTTGACCAGGTTGTCGATCACAGAAATGATAATGGCCCTGCCCGTGCGGGGATCGGCAACCACCCCGATGTCGCAGAAGTTCGTGCCGCGGACGGCGGCGATATTGGGCAGCTCCCCAACCGGCAGCAAGCGGACAAACCGCTCACCGGCATAGCGCTGCTGGTAGATGTCGTGCAATTCAGCGGTATTCAGTGGTGTTGTCAGGGCCGCGTAGCAGGTCGACAGGATCCCCCGATTGACCGGCAGCAGGTGAGGGGTAAAACTGATCCGCACGTCACGCCCCGCCAGGACACTCAACTCCTGCTCGATTTCCGGGGTGTGACGGTGACTGGCAACACCGTAGGCCTTGAACCCTTCGTTCACCTCGCAGAACAGTGATCCTTCCTTGAGCCCCCGGCCTGCACCACTGGTTCCTGATTTGCTGTCGATGATCAGACTCTTAAGATCGATCAGCCCGCCTTCAAGCAGCGGCGTCAAGGCAAGGATCACACTGGTCGGGTAACAACCGGGATTGGCAACCAGACGACAGCCGGGCAAGGCGGCGCGATAGCGCTCGGGCAGCCCGTAGACCGCCTCGGCAAAGAGCTCCGGGCTGGTATGGGTCTGATACCAGTGCTCGTAGACGGATTGATCGCGTAAACGGTAGTCGGCCGAGAGATCGATCACCCGGCAACCCGCCTGCAGAAAGGCCGGAACAACGTCCATGGCGGATTTGTGCGGCAGGGCAGTGAACACCAGGTCGACCCGGGCGGCAATGGCCGGGACATCGAGGGGCTCGCAAACCAGTTCGCAAAAACCACTCAGCGAAGGGAACACACGATTGACCGGAAGCCCTTCGTGCTGGCGCGACGTGACGCAGCAGATGTCAACGTCGGGATGTCCAACCAGCAGGCGCAGCAGCTCCACGCCGGTATAGCCACTCGCCCCTGCTACAGCAACTTTCAGCATATCTCAGCTCCTTTTTCGCCACAGCGGGGAACCGCGGTGTGTCCGATCATCTGTCGGCGCAAGCTCACAGGACAGCGCCGCGTTGACTAAAAAAGGGAAACCCTTGCGGGCTTCCCTTTGACAAAATCCTGTCACTGTAAACAGTAACAATCCGGCAGACCGTACCGATTAACGCTTGGAGAACTGGAAACTCCGGCGGGCAGCGGCGCGACCATATTTCTTACGTTCCTTGATCCGGCTGTCACGGGTAATGAAACCCGATTTTTTCAGGACACCCCGCAGGTTCGGGTCAACCTCGAGCAGGGCCTTGGTGATGCCGTGCTTGATCGCCCCGGCCTGACCGGAGATCCCGCCGCCGACAACATTCACGGAAATATCAAACTTGCCGATATTGTCGGTCAGCTGCAGCGGTTGACGCACCACCATCTTCGATGTTTCACGACCGAAGAAGACATCCAGCGGACGCTTATTAATCGTAATCACGCCGGTGCCGGGGGTCAACCAGACACGGGCAATGGAGGTTTTTCTCTTGCCGGTTGCATAGTACTTCTGCTCTGCCATCTTAGCTGATCTCCCTCGATGTGATCTTCAATTCCTTGGGTTGCTGGGCCATATGTGGATGATCGCTGCCGGCGTACACCTTGAGCTTGGTGAACATCTTGCGCCCCAGCTTGTTCTTCGGCAGCATCCCCTTGACCGCTGCCTGAACGACCATCTCCGGTTTTTTGGCCAGCAGCTTCTCGGCGGTGATCTCCTTGAGGCCACCGGGATACCCGCTGTAGTTATAATATTTTTTATCGGCCAGCTTGTTACCCGTCAGCCTGACCTTGTCAGCGTTGAGAACAATGACAAAATCACCGGTGTCGACGCTCGGAGTATAGATAGGCTTATGCTTGCCACGCAATATTCGGGCTATCTCTGTGGCAGCGCGACCCAGGACGACATCTTCCAGATCAACGACAAACCAGGCTCTTGTAATATCCTGCTCTCTAGCGACTGCAGTACTCATCGCATTCCTCTCTGAACATCTGACATATTTAAAGGTTGTGGGGCTCACAAAGCGGAAAATCTATCCGACTCGGCCACCCTTGTCAAGGGATTTCTTTAAGCGCAAAGCAACCGCGCCGCTGCCTGGCCGGCCTGGTCAATAACAGACCTCCATCAGGCAGAGTCCCTGTGCCGGTGCCGTTAACGGCGGCAAAGTTCCCCGCGGGTCAGCAAGCATCTGTTCAATAATTGCGACAGGACGCTTCCCGCGTCCCACCTCGACCAGGGTACCAACCATCATCCGGACCATGTGGCGCAGAAATCCGCTGCCACGGATATCAATATGCACCAGCGAATCAACCGCCGTCAGGGTCACGGAGTAGATCTCTTTTTCCGGTGACCGGGCGGCACACCCGGAGCTGCGGAAAGCACTGAAGTCGTGCCGGCCGACAAAGGCGGCTGCGGCCTGCTGCATCCGCTGCAGATCGATCTCCGGCGGCACCCGCCAGCTCAGATGGCGATCAAGGGGGGAGCGCACCGCATCGCGGAGCAGGGTGTAGCGGTAGTGCTTGCCGCGCGCCGAAAAGCGTGCATGAAACTCGCTGGCCACTTTTTCCGCGTGCCGTACCGCAATATCATCAGGCAAAAAGCGGTTCAGGCCTTCACGCCAGGCGCTTAAGGGCAGATCGCGCGGACTGTCAAAGTGACAGACCATCCCCCGCGCGTGTACACCGGCGTCGGTCCGACCGGAAGAGTGGATCCGGTGATGCGTGCCGGTCAGCTGCAGCAGGGCGTCTTCAAGACGCTGCTGAACCGATACACCGTTCGGCTGCAGCTGCCAGCCGACATAGGCGGTTCCGTCAAAAGCCACGGTCAGCTTGATCCTGTCCATCACGGCACCCACCGGTCAGTCATCGGGACGATTCGACAGTCATGAAACGGCTGCGCATCACAGACAGGCGACGATGGCATCCCCGATGGCAACGGTGTTAACCTTCTTTTCCCCGGCATGCCCCTGGTAGATATCCGCCGTACGGTAGCCCTGGTTCAACACCTCCTCAACCGCCCTTTCGACGGCATCCGCCGCCGCCGTCAAACCGAAGGAATAGCGCAGCATCATGGCCGCAGAAAGAATCTGGGCGATGGGGTTGGCAATCCCCTGGCCGGCGATATCGGGTGCACTGCCGCCGGAAGGCTCATACATGCCGAAGGACCCTTCGGACAGGGACGCCGAGGGGAGCATCCCGAGGGAGCCGGTCAGCATTGCCGCCTCATCGGAGATGATGTCGCCGAACATGTTGCCGCACAGCATCACGTCGAACTGTTTCGGCCAGCGCACCAGCTGCATGGCCGCATTGTCGACATACATATGCGACAGTGCGACATCCGGGTACTGCCTGGCGACCCGTTCGACGACCTCGCGCCAGAGGACCGACGTGGACAGGACATTGGCCTTGTCGATGGAGCAGACCTTCTTGTTGCGTTTGCGGGCGGCGGCAAAGGCAACGTGGGAGATGCGCTCGACCTCGGCATCGGAATACTTCATCGTGTCGAAACCGGTCCGGGCCGCACCCTCCCCTTCAATCCCCTTGGGCTGGGCGAAATAGATGCCGCCGGTCAACTCCCTGACGACGAGGAGATCGAATCCCCCCTCGATGATCTCGGGCTTGAGGCTCGATGCACCGGTCAGAGCAGGAAAGATGATCGCCGGACGCAGATTGCAGAACAGACTGAAAATTTTACGCAGTGGCAGCAGAGCCCCCCGTTCTGGCTGTTCATCGGGGGGAAGGGATTCCCATTTCGGACCGCCGACACTGCCGAACAGGATGGCATCGGACGCTTTGCAGATATCAATGGTAGTGGCAGGCAGGGCCTTGCCCTCCAGATCGATACCGGCACCGCCGACATTGGCGAAGGTGCGCACGAAAGAGATGTCGAAACGTTTTTCCACGGCGTCGAGAACCTTCAGTGCTTCCGCCATGACCTCAGGTCCGATTCCGTCACCCGGCAACACGGCGACTTTAAAGCTCTTGCCCATAAGTAGTCTACTCCTGCGTCAATAAAAAAGCCCTCAGCATTAAGGGCATCAAAGCGGCTAGGACTATAAAAAGGGGACCTGTTTTTGTCAATTCATTTCTCTGATCGCCGCCGCGGGGCACCACCTTCTGAATCGTCGCCTGCGCACGAAAAAACTGACAGCTGCCCCCGATCGTGCTAGAGTTATCGACCATTTTACTATTTTTCCTGACAGGAGACCCAACGTGCGAACTCTCGGCTATTTGATTTTGCTGCTCTGCAGCACATTGAGCATCACAGCAACCGCGACGGCAGCGGAACAGGCAGCGCTGCCACCCTTGACAAAAGACGCTGCAGCTCTTGCCCTGCAGGAATTCCAGG
>JAWOIX010000029.1:0-10528 GCA_046484405.1 Pelovirga sp. | reverse complement strand
CGCTGGAACAAGCTGGGGTTCACCGGCAAGTTGTACGACGGGTACGATAAAAATCCCTACATCCACCTGGAGAAGCTCGCTGATACGGAGGGCGAGGGGAGCGTCAAGAGCAATTTTTTCGAGTCCACCGTTTCCGCCTACAACCAGTCCTCTGTTCTGGATGGCTGGGATGATTTCTGAACGGTTCGGTCCGGCTGCCGTTCGTCAATAAACAAAGGGGTCGATCGGCGCTGAAGCTGATCGACCCCTTGTCATTGTGGGGCAGGAGGGCGGTTGTCGCGTTCCCCCGTTATTGTTGAACGGCGGCAATCTCCAGGCCGATCTGCACCATATCGCCAACCACGACACCGCCGGTTTCCACGGCGCGGTTCCAGTTCAGACCGAAGTCCTTGCGGTTAACCTCGGCTGTTGCGGTAAAGCCGGCCCGCTGATTGCCCGCGGGGTCGACGGCGGCCCCGACAAAGGCGCCCTTCAGGGTGATTTCCCTGGTCACGCCGCGGATCCTAAGGTCACCGACAACCTCGATATTGTCGCCGGCGCCGCTGACGCGCTTGCTGACAAAGGATATTTCAGGGTGATTGGCGGTATCAAAAAAATCCGCGCTGCGCAGATGTTCATCGCGCTCCTCGTTGCGCGTGTTGATCGAAGCGGCCTGAATGGTTGCGTTGGCCGCCGTCAGGGTTTGTCCTGCACCATCGATCTCGACGCTGCCGGAAAACTCATTGAAATTGCCGCGGACGGTAAAAAACATCAGATGTTTCACGCTGAAATGGATCTGGCTGTGGGCCGTGTCAACCACGTAGGTGTCCGTCGCCAGCACCGGTGTGGAAAAGATAAAGAGAACAACGGTGATAAACAGAGATATTCTGCGCATGGGACTCTCCAGTGTGTTTGGAAAAAGGGACGGTTTATTGTTAACCATTGTAGTCAGATATTATGCGGAAGTCACCTGTAAAAAGCCACGTGAGTCACTGCAGGGGAGGGGCCTTGCCGCAGTCGGGAAAAAATCCGCAAGTGGCTGACTTTTTCCGGAGTTTCTTGCTATAGTCGCGCCATGACAAACGAGAATGAATTCGACGAGATCAGTGCGAAGATTATTGGGGCAGCGGAAGCCGGTTCTTTCCAGCTGGCGTCAACGTATCTGAGCCAGGCTGATCAGTATCGTGATCACCCCTTGCTGCAGAGTTACCAGGCTTACTGTGAGGCGAGCACGACAGATGACCGCGCCAGGTTGCGCGCAGCGGCGCAGCACTGCCTGGATGTTCTGCAGCGTGATCCCACCAACACGGTTCACTACCTGAACATGGGGCGTATCCTGCTCTGTTGCGGGGAGCGGAAGAAAGCGATCAGTTTTTTTCGCAAGGGGTTGAAGGCCGGTCCCAGTCCCTTGATCATTAAAGAACTGAAGCAGCTTGGTTTCAGGCAAACCCCGGTGATCAGCCGACTGGAGCGGGACCACCCGCTCAATCGCTATCTTGGCCGGTTGCTGAGTCGGCTGGGCCTGCGTTAACTCGGGATCAAGGGCGGCGGCGTTTGCCAGGCAGCCTTTCCGGCGCTGCTAACGCAGCCCGAACCGGGCGAAAAGCTTGCCGAGCAGGCGATTGATCGGGTGGCTGCGCTTGAGACTCGGAATAACCGCCGGCTTACGCTGTCCCAGTTTGTTCATTTCCGCGAGGATGCGGGGATCTGACCCGATCCTGATTCCCTCACGAAACGCCAGCATCGCTTTTTCCTTCTCATTCACCATCAGGTAGAGTCGTCCAAGCAGCAGAAACTGGGCCGGGTCTTTCGGGTCATGGCGGATCGACTCCCGGCAGATTTTCATGGCTTCCTGAACACGTCCCTGACTTTTGGCGGCACAAAAGGCCAGGTAACTGCGCACTCTCGGTGTATTGCGCTGCTCGGCCACCTGCCCGAGGAGAACCTGGGCCGACTGAATATAACCCTTCTCGAGAGCGTCTATCCCCTTGTTCGTCAGAATGTCCAGTTGGTCCTGTTGCATGCTGTTCTTCCCTGCCTTTCCTGATCTCATGAAAACATACGGCTGGTCATTCTAGTCGATTATCACGGCAAATACCATAGACCGCTGTGCGATTCTCTGTCGGTCAGCCGAGGCAGACCTCGCAGCCGGAAACAGCTGCAGGGGCGATATTCGGTGATCAGAACGCGGAGCTTGCTGCGGGCAGGGGGGCCGGAGGGCTCAGCGAGATCTCCTCGTCGAGCAGGTCCAGCAGGCGGGCCAGTTCTTCCTCTTCCATGGGAACCGGCATCATCCGTGTGAGAGGATGGATGTCGCGCGGATTTTTCAACCATTTCTGCAGATTTTCACGGGTCCAGGCGGTGTTATCCGCGGCGGTGGCAGGATAGTGCGGGGTCAGCAGACCGGACAGGTTGGGGGCGACGTCGCTGCTGCCCAGACCACCCTGTGCTGCCGTCAGCACCCTGTGGCAACTGCCGCAGTGTTTGACAAATAGATTGTCCGCGGCGCCGGTCTGCCCCTCGAAATGCACGACTTGTGGTTTCTCCCCCGCGGGGATGATGGCGCGTCGCCCGGCCGCGTAGAGAGCGTTGATGAGTCGGTCGAGCAGCGTGTCGGGCAGGTGAAAATCAGGCATGAAGATAACCGGCTGACGGATCGCCTCGACCAGCGGCAATGGTGCGGACAGTGCCACGCTCTGATCCAGGTTGCTGGCCAGCTGATTGCCGCGCTGATCGACCACATGACAGCGGCGACAGGCATAGGTATCAAGCTGCCGTGCACCGTCTTCCACCCGGGTGCTGTCAGGCAGGTTGAACCAGGCGTAGCGTGCCTGGATCAGGCCGAAATGGGCGATATTCGGGCGCGAGGAGCGGGGATCGCCACGATGGCAGTCGACACAGCTGCCCAGTGACGCGTGATGCACCGGATGGCAGACCAGGCAGCGATTGAGGCTGTCGTCTGCAGCGCCGGTAACGACCACAGGGGCGCAGAGCAGGATCAGAAGGGCCAGACGAAAGACCAATTTTCCCCCCTGAAATACATCGCGATGATGGTTAGCAGAACAATCAGTGCAAAACTGACGACTGTTACCAGGTTGATCAGCCACTGATCTTTTGGAAACCAGGTGGCCCAGCGTGCCGGCTCCGTGCGCGGCACCCAGGGGAGCAGGCAGAAGAATGCGCCCATAACGATAATCAGGTAAACGAAGACATTGGAATAGCTGACCATTTCCTGCATCCACAAAAGGAACCAGGCCGAGTGGGATGGATTCGGTACCCGGGACAGGTCCGCCGCTTCCTGCAGGGGCGCGGAAATGAACCACGCCAGCAGCAGCAGAACTCCTGCACAGAGTCCCATGGCCACAAGAATCATCCGGAAAAAGGTCGGTGAACTTTTAACGTAGTCTTTTTTCATAAATAAGGCAGGGTCCCTTTGTCCCTGCGGATCCGATAAAAGTGCAGAGCACAGAGGGAGAGTATTGAGATCGGCAGGATGGCAATGTGCAGCGCATAAAAACGCAACAGGGACAGTGATCCACCAATACCATCAGGCAGCATGAAATCGCGAACCCATTCCCCCCCGGGTAAAATCGCTACCAGCTCCATCCCGGTCTGGGTGGCCCACAGGGCCAGTTGATCCATCGGCAACAGATAGCCGGTGTATCCGGCAAACAGGGTCAGACACAGCAGGGCAAAACCGATCAGCCAGTTGAATTGCCGCGGGGGTCGATAAGCGCCGGTGAGGATTACCCTCAGGGTATGCAGAAATATCAGTACCAGCAGCGCATTGGAACTCATCCGGTGGAGGCTGCGGATGTATTTGCCACCGGTGACCTGCTCTTCAAGAAAAAGAATTGAAGCGTAGGCCCCCTCACTGGTGGGTTGATAATAAAACAGCAGCAGAACTCCGCTGAAAACAAGAAACAGCAGGGCTGTCATGGCCAATCCGCCAAGGCAAAAGGTGTAACGGATGGTTAAATCGTTGCGGCGCACCACCCGTGGAAACAGGTGAACGAAAAAATCTTTGAAGATCTCCTGTTTTTTCATTCGCTCACGACCCAGCGCTCATCGATGTCTTCGAGTTGGAGTTTACGCAGAGGACGCTCTGCCGGGCCTTCCAGGACCTGCCCATGACGATCAAAGCGGCTGCCGTGACAAGGGCAGATGATATCCGTAGGGGTGACCGTGACCGTACAGCCGAGATGAGTACAGACCAGGTCAAGGGCATAGGTCTCCTGCTCTTCGCGGATCAAGGCAACCCGCGACTGACGGTAGACCAGCGCCCCGCCCAAAGGAATCGACTCTTTGGTGATATCGAGCCGGACATTCCTGGATTCAAGGCGTGGATTGAGAAAACGTACCAGACCTCCGAACGTCAGCAGGCTGATGATCAGGGTGAGGAAACGTCGACGCTTTCGGTCAGTCTTTTCCATTTTTCCACATAGGCTTTCACATAATCTGCAGAACGGCCGGACATCTGCTCGTACCGCTCGCGTGGGTAAAATGTGCCATTGCTGACCTGTTGTCCTGCCTGTTCCCAGAAGGAACCAAGGGTCAGGCCATCCTGTTCCGGTCGATAGATGCGCTGCTCCGGGTTGCCCAGCAGAAAACGTTCCGGGCTGTCGTGACAGGCATCACACATAGGGGTGCCACGCTGGATGGTGTGAGGAAAGAAGGACTTCCACTCCGCCGCCAGCAAACGGTTCTCCTCACCCACCGCCTGTTCGCCGACAATATCACTGAAGTAAGCGAGAAATTGCGGGCGGATCGGGCTGACCAGGCCGCGTTCGTTGATTCCCAGCGGGGGCAGGTTCTGCAGGCGCAGGTAGGCGCTGCGAACATAGTTGTCGGCGGTCTGATCGCTGCGAACGCGAAAATGCTGCTGCAGTGAACTGTCGGTAAAGCGGATGAAGAAGGTGCCGTATTCCTGCGCGGTCCAGGCAGAATGACAGGCATAGCACTCCAGTTTGTCCAGATGGGCGGCGATGCCATGCTCGATTACCTGCGGATCGGGCTCGTGGCAGTCGCGGCAGCTGGCCGAGTGGTTCCGTCCGGCAGCAAGGCTAGCCATGCTGTGACAGTCCCCGCAACTCAGGCCGGCGCGCTGGTGCACGTCGGCGCTCATCTTCAGGAAGTGCTCGCCCTGAAACTCCGGGCCACGCTGATAGCGCAGGGCGTCCTCGCGCGGTGCCATGCCGTAGTAATCTGCCCCGACGTAGTAGCCGCGGTGGCAGGAGTGGCAATCCTCTTTGCCCGGACGGGCCAGTTGATGCCCCTTTTCACCATGGCAGTCAAAACAGGTCTGCACGTGGCAGCTGCTGCAGTTGGCCTGGTAAAAATTGTGATCGACCCGTCCCCAGCTGCGGGCAACAAAGTCCTGTTCCGCCTGGCGCACAGCCATGGGGCCGTGCAGGACGCCGGCGGTGTCCGTGTGGCAGTCCTGACAGCGCTGCAGGATTGCGGCGCTCTCCCCGGCCTGGTCATGAGCCGCGACCGGACCGTGGCAGGCAGCACAATCGACTCCGGCGTGAGCCGGACCCTGGGCTACCTGGTGGCAGGTGCGACAGTCGCCGTCAATCTCCGTTGCCACCAGCGGGGCGGGCAGGAGCAGGGCGAGCAAGACAATCATCCAGTACACGATAATCGAGTTCCTTCTGGTAAATGGGATCCTTCGGGTTGCTATGGCAGACCAGGCATTGATTCACGGCCCAGGTGCGGCGGATTTCCGTGGCGTTCAATGGGCGGGAATTCTCCCGGACAATCGCCGAAAAGGCCTTGATCTTTCCCTCCTGGAGCGTCACAAAACCGTCCAGCGGCTTGTCTGCGGACTTTTCACAGATCAGGGTTGCCTGGATTGAATCCTCTTCGACCACATGCTGACCGAACCCGGCGAAGGCCGGGTTGGCATGGCAGGCGCTGCACCCAACCGCTTTCTTGCCGGTATTGTGGCCGTAGAAGGGGGCGAAACGCAGACGCTGCTCGCCGTCGTAGACCGAGACATAGCTGTCTTTGGAGCGGGTTCCGTCGCGTTCGATGACCGTGACAAAGGTCTGACAGCCCGGCGTGACCGGAGATACCTTGCCGCGTTGATCAAGGGCCAGGGGAAATGGATAGAGCATACGGTAGTCTTCGCTTTCGCTGAAGGCGCCCGGAGTGTCCTGTTGCTTGATAAAATCGCGGCCCTGCTCACGCAGGTCATACTGGGTATGGCAGCCGTAGCACTGTGCCACACTCTGTGAGTGGCAGCTGTAGCATGCCATTCGTTCGTGGCCGACAATGGTGTGTTCCGGGGTATCGGTGATGACTTTGCTCTCGTGGCGCTTGCCACTGCGTTTGCCGACGACCCAGATCTTGTCTTCTTCATGAAACACGTTGGAGTATTTGCGCCCCTTGGCGGTCAGCACCATCTCGTCCCCCATGACGACCTGCCGCTGGTAGTGTTGAGATTCCCGCACCGCTTCATCATTCTCCCGCGTGACTGGCTCGTAAAGCGGCCTTTCGGTGGCGCTGCCATGACAATCTTCACAGCTTACTTCAACCTGCAGGTACATGTTTTCATAGGCATAGCCATCGCCCATCAGATCACGGGAGGTATGGCAGTCTATGCACTCCATGCCCTGTTGGTGATGGATGTCCGGGGCAATGGCGGTGACATTGCGTATGCCGCTGATCAGGTCGGGCCCGGGAAAGCCATTGTCGGTCGGAACCAGGCCGTTGTTGCCGTCGTTGAGACCCTGGTAGCTCAGCGCGATGCGACCACTGCGGTTATGACAGCGCAGGCACACATTGTTGTCGGGCAGAACCTGCATCGCGTGGCTGGCGGAATAGGGCCACTTGCCCTTGACGGTTTCATCCCCACCCTGGTAGGTGGCGTTTTCGTTGTAGGGAAAATGACAGGCCGCACAGCCCGAACCGTGACTGGCGCTCCAGGATTGATTCGATTCAATCCCAACATGGCAGAGAGCGCAGAACTTGCGGTAGAGTTCGCCGGAAAGGTGATCCAGAGCAGCAACCCCTTCGAGCGTTACAGGGGTGCCGTCTGCTGCGTAAGTTTCGAGGGGCTGGCTGGCGTAGAGTTTTCCGTCTTCCCCTTCCCAGGTCAGCTGAATGTTTTTGATCATCCCGGTCGCCGTGGTCATCAGGTTCGACTTGACCCGCTCGAGTTGGTAAGCGTGACAACTGCCACAGGTCTTGTCCCATACCTGCGGTGCTGACGGGTTCTTTTTGCCGTGCATGCCACGGTGAGAGATGTCCTTGTCCTCGGCCGTTGCATCGCCACCATGGCATTCAACGCAGTCGTTGTGATTGACCGATACATGCTCAAGCCCCTGGTGGCACTCTACGCAGGTTGACACCGTGGTGCCGGAAAACCAGCAGCCACTGAGTACCAGCAGGGCAAGTAACGGGATGATAGCAGCGGGAAGGCGGGTCATTGCAGGTCTGATTCGATCCTCGCAAAAGAAGGTTCACATCAACGGCTGGCTGTGGCGCCCCATCATAGCGGATGAGTCCCTCTTTCTGCCATAAAAAAGGGCCGGCACCACCCCGCAGGGCAGTGCCGGCCGCAACCGCTCCATCTGCACCGGGTGCAGATGGTCTTTTACAGTTTAATCGTGACGGTCTCGGTGTATTCCTTCCACAGGAAGGGATCGGAGGCCATGGTGCCGTAAGGCAGGTACCAGAGCTGCACCTTCAGGTCAAGCGTTCTTTCTTCGGCATCTTCGTCATAGGGGAGCGTAATTTCAAAGTGCTCCTTGGTGGTCTTCAACGGATGCAGCGCGGTATCGGCCACCATGCCGCTCTTCTCATAAGGGCCACGTCCCATCACCTTGCCGCGGGCGAACTGCTCGGGCACCGGCATGTAGAGTTTTTCGTCAGCAAAAATCTCATCCCCATCTTCATCTGTAGCACTTACCGACAGAACCAGTCGGTTGGGGGTCGGTCAGCCATCGGGGATGCCATGACCGGCATTATTGGTCATGGCAACGTCGATCATCACCTTGGGATGAATGCTGCGGGCATCGCGCCAGACCATCGGGCGTACTTTCACTTTCCAGTCAACCGCCTTGTCGGCCATCACCTGGGAGCGGTAGCTCTGGATATTGTGGCCCAGACCGCTTTCTTCCATGTGGCACTGCTGGCAGGTCTTGTCGCCGCCGTTGGCGATATAGGACCACAGGTAGCTGCCGTAGGCCGTGGCGCACTGGGTCGGGTTGTCGAGTTCGAGGTTGGGCCCAAGACCGTGGCACTGGCCGCAGAGAATCGACGCGTCCATGATCGGGCTGACCTTCATCTCGGTGAAGTGGTCATCGGGATGGAAGCCTTCATTGAAACCGTAAACCGTGCCGTCCTGGGGATACCCGTCCGTCCACTTGTGGGTGATCGCCATGCGGTTGTGGCAGACCAGGCAGTTGATGTTGAGCTCCAGCAGGGTCTCCTGGTGCTTCTCAAAGGTCTCCATGTCCTCGTTCTGGTAGGCCTCCATCCAGTCGAACACGGTGGCGACCAGTTCCTTGGCCACGGCATCCGTGGCGTCGGCAAGTTGTGGCAGGTGACACTTGGCGCAGCCCATCAGGTGCTCGACTTCAACATCTTCGGGCGTTTCCACCCCGGAGTAGGCCCAGTCCATGAAGCCGTTGATGAAGGCGGTCCGGAAGGTCGCAGCGGTACGGCCGGTCCCGTAGACAGAACGGGAATGGACCGATTGGGACCACTCCTCGTGTTTGTCCCCATGACAGTCGTAACATGAGGAAGAATCATACATGGCGATCAGTTCGTCCAGGGTGGTTGCCTTGCCCTTCACCGCAGCAATGGTGCCGTCTTTACCAACGCCGGCAGCCTGGCTGGTGGCGGGGACAACAAGCAGCAAACCCAGGGTCAGAACACACGCCATGCACGACAAAAGGCTGTAGAGGCTCTTTTGGGTCAGCATGGGCAGGTCTGTCCTTTCTTAAGTGTGTCATTGAACATAAAAAATACAATCAAACGCAGGGATGAAAAAAGCGGGGTTGCGCAGCCTGGCCGCACAACCCCGCTGTCAGGCACCAGGCTTTAGCAGCCCATCAGCATGTCGCCGCCTTTTTTCGGGGCTTTTTTCTTGCTTTCAGACTTGATCTCAACACTGTCACCAACCGACAGGTCAGAGGCTTTGCCCTTGACTTCGATGGTAACGGTCTTGCCTTTAACCTCGGTGACCTCGCCTTTGAGCTCAGCCGCGACGGCCAGTCCGGCACCGGAAACGGTCAGCATCAGGGCGGTCAGGATAATAATCATCTTTTTGGACATGTGAATCTCCTTTTCTTAGGGTGAAAAAACCGATTGTGTTGCACTGGGTTTAGAATACCACCTGCAGCTGGGTGGTCAAGGTGGTGAAGTCTTCGACATCACCGACTTCCTTGTCAAAATCAACCTGCGACAATTCCATGGTCAGCTTGAGGTTCTGGCCGCGGAAGTAGTAGTTGAACCCGGCGCCGTACCAGTCGAGTTCCTGGTCAATGATCCCGTCGAGGCTGGCGAAGGACCAGTTCTCGCCGCGGGCAAAGAACTGCAGCGGCAGGTTGGGCAGCATGTAGGCGGCCTTGACGTAGCCACCGTTCTTTTCACCGACCAGACCGATCACGTTTGCATCGGGTGAACCATTCTGATAGGCATTGTCGAGGTCATAATCAACGTAGGCGGCGGAGAGGGTGAAGGTGCCGATAGCTTCGACCGGGTATTCGAAGAACAGGTCAACGGTCCAGGCGCTGTAGTCGACCGCGCGGGTCTGGGCGAGATCAGCGTAAGCAACATCATTCTCCATCTGGTAGGCGCCACCGATGGTCAGCACCTGTTTGTCGCCTCTGTAGGTGCCCTTGTAGCCATAGCCATTCTCGGGATCAAGCAGGGAGATGTGGGCGCGGGCACTGAACCGGGGATTCGACTTGGGCGAGGAGACCGAGTCGTTGCGGCCATTCATCACGTCGAGACGATACTGGAAGATGTCGTCGAACAGGTTGCCCCAGACGGCGACACCCTTGTCGCGGGTGCCTTCGCTCGCCAGCGGTGCACGGATCAGCAGGGACCGGTCGAGGGTGAGCGGGTCTTCGCAGGATTCGAGGTTTTCACGGGTCAGGTTGTACTTGAACTTGCCGACCCAGACGTTAAAGGCGGAACTCTGCTTGAAACGCATGACGGCATCGAGAATCTGGAAATCAGAGTTGTTGCCGTTTGTGACGTTTAACGTACGGATATTGTTGTCCTCGGAGAACTCGGTCTGGACATAGAGGCTGAAGTTTTGTCCATAGGCGCCCATCAACGCCAGGCGATTGCGACGGAAGTTGAACTCGTTGGTATCATCAGTACCGTCAGCACCGGAACCGGTGTCGCGCATGCTGTACTGGAACTGACCCTTGTAATCGAGCTTCATCAACCCCTGGTCGTCAGGACCAAAGGTCCATACCGGACCGGCAAAAGCAGAGCCGGCGATCATGCAGAACCCTGCGATGATTGCACAGAGCAGACTGGTTTTCTTGAATTGTGCCATTCTCAGACTCCTTTATTGAGGCCCCGC
>JAWOIX010000021.1:0-20439 GCA_046484405.1 Pelovirga sp. | reverse complement strand
CCACTGCGGATATCTTCAAGTGCTGCTTCAACTTTTGCGACCGGCATTACTACATCCTTATTACTGGTAGGGCAAGAGCCCGCGAGTCTGACGACCCTTGCCCCGGCCGGACCAGCCGCTACATTCACGGGTTGGAGAACCTGCACAGTTGTTGCGGAACAGTCCCGCTTTATCTCACAGAAAACCGTTTTTAGCAAGAAACTCGCGGCTGAGTTTTCCTTCCGCCGCCTGCCCGTCGCGACCGCCGAGCAGCCGTTCGACATAGCGTCCGAGAAGATCCGTTTCAATGTTCACCCGGTCACCGGGACGGCGGTCCTTCAGACAGGTCTGGGCCAGGGAATGGGGAATAATCGAGACGCTGAAAGCATCGGCCTGGAGCTGATTGACCGTCAGGCTGATCCCGTCAATGGCAACGGAGCCCTTCTCGACAACGTAGCGCAACGCCGTCGCCGGGGCGGAAAATTCAAACAGCACGGCATTCTGATCCTGCTGCCGGCGGACGACTGTGCCGACGGTATCAATGTGGCCGCTGACCAGGTGTCCACCGAGCCGGTCACTCAGGCGCAGGGCGCGCTCCAGGTTGACGGCGGTGGTCGGGCGCAGCTCGCCGAGGGTAGTGCAGCGCAGCGTCTCCGGAGACACATCGACGGTAAAGGTTCCGCTGTCCCAGCCGGTGACCGTCAGACAGACACCGTTGACGGCGATACTTTCACCGAGCTGCAGATCCTCCGCCGCCAGGCTGCTGGCAATCGTCATGGAGCCTGCGCCCCCCTGGCGGACAAGGCCGCGCACCTGGCCGATGGCCTGGATCAGGCCGGTAAACATGATTGCACCCTGGCGGTCATCAACAGATCCTCTCCTGACTGTTCGTACTGGACATCGGTAAGGGGAATGGTCTCGGACATCACCGCACAGCCACTGCCGCTGAACAGACCATGCTGCGGAACGCCGCCGACCAGTCGCGGGGCAATGAAGATCATCAATTGATCGATCAGACCGGCGTGCAGCGCTGTCGTCGCGAGAGCGCTTCCTCCTTCGAGAAGCAGATGCTGGATATTACGTCGTCCCAGCTCATCCCACAAGGCAGGAAGGCAGACCTGCCCGGCGGCGGCGGGAAGAATCAGCACCTCGGCGCCGGCCTGCTCGAGTGCCCGGATTTTGTCCTGATCGGTGGACACCGTGGCAACCAGGGTTGTTGCGGACGACTGCTGGCACAGCATCCGGCACCCGGGCGGCAGACGCAGCCGGCTGTCGACAACGACCCGCAACGGATCACGTCCGGCGACCTGCGGCAGACGCACGGTCAGGCGCGGGTCATCGGCCAGGGCCGTTTCAATACCGACCATGATCGCTTCAACCCGGTTGCGCAGGCGATGCACATGAAGACGGCTCTGTTCGCCGGAAACCCAGCGGGAATCCCCCTGCGCCGTCGCCGTGTGCCCGTCAAGGGTCATCGCCGCCTTGTAGATTGTCCACGGATGGCGGGTTTGCAGATGCTTGGTGAACCCGGCAATAAGCGCATCGCACTGGCGTTGCAGCAGACCGACCTGGGTCTCGATACCCGCCTCGCGCAAGGCGAGAATGCCGGCACCGGACACCCGGGGATTGGGATCCTGGGTGCCGATGAAGACCCGCCGGATACCGGCAGCGATGATCGCCCTGGTACAGGGAGGCGTGCGCCCGTAATGGCAGCAGGGTTCAAGGGTGACATAAAGATCGGCGCCACGGGCCGCGGCGCCGGCCTGGCGCAGGGCAAAAATCTCCGCGTGGGGCTCACCCGCCGCCGGGTGGAACCCTTCACCGACAATCTGCCCGTCGCGCACCACCACGGCGCCGACTGCCGGGTTTGGAGCGGTGCGCCCCATCCCCTGCTGCGCCATTGCGATGGCACGCTGCATGAATATTGTCTGGCCTGTCGCGACGCTTGTCATGTCATCCACCCGCTGCCTGGTCTAAAGACCGGGGAGGGTCAGTTTTTCCCAGAATGCCTGAGCAGATCGTTGAGTTCCGACATGAATTCATTGATGTCCTTGAACTGGCGATACACCGAAGCGAAACGCACGTAGGCAACCTCATCCATGTCGTGGAGAGCATCCATCACCGCTTCACCGATCAGGCTGGCGGAAATTTCCTTGTCACCACACTCCTGAAAGCGACGTTCCAGGCGGTCGACAGCCCGCTCGATCTGCTCGACGGAAATCGGACGCTTTTCGCAGGCACGCTGCATACCGGAGACAATCTTGGCACGGTCAAAGGCCTCACGGCGGCCGTCCTTCTTGATCACCCAGGGGAGAATTTCCTCAATCCGCTCGTAGGTGGTAAAGCGCCGTTCGCACACAGGACACTCCCGCCGGCGCCGCACGTTGTTACCCTCCTTGCCGAGACGCGAGTCCACCACGCGGGTGTCTTCATGGGAGCAGAAGGGACAGTTCATCGCGTCGTCTCCGCCGGATACTGATGGAAGCGCACACCTGCCTCGCCGAGCATCTCAAGAGACAGGGAGTCCGGATAGCCACGGCCGTAGATGACCTCCCTGACGCCGGCATTGATCAGCATCTTGCTGCAGATAATGCACGGCGAATCGGTACAGTAGAGCGTCGCATCAGAGATGTTGGTGCCATGGCGCGCAGCCTGGATGATGGCATTCTGCTCGGCATGCAGGCCGCGACAGAGCTCATGCCGTTCTCCCGAGGGGACCTTGAGCTGATCACGCAGGCAGCCGGTGACGTCACAGTGGGTGATCCCGCTGGGAACACCGTTGTAGCCGGTGGCGAGAATATTGCGCGCCTTGACCAGCAGCGCACCGACCTGGCGCCGCGTACAGGTGGATCGGGTCGCGACAAGCCGGGTGATCTGCATGAAGTATTCGTCCCAGTCAGGGCGCTCGATCTCCCGGGACATCTACTTTATCCGATGTGCATAAAGGGGATATTGTAGACACAGCTGCTTGACCTCACTGCGAATGCGCGCCAGAACCTCGGGCTGATCGACGTTGTTGAGCGCCTGATCGATCCACTTAGCAACCTGAATCATATCCTTCTCCGTCAGGCCGCGGGTTGTCGTCGCCGGGGTTCCCAGGCGGATGCCACTGGTCACGAAGGGTGAGCGAGTGTCAAAGGGCACGGCGTTCTTGTTCACCGTGATACCGGCCTGCTCAAGGGTCGCCTCGGCGACCTTGCCGGTCATCTCGGTGCCGCTGAAATCGACCAGCATCAGGTGATTATCCGTCCCGCCGGACACCAGGTTGTAACCGCGCTCGAGCAGCGCCCCGGCAAGGGCACGGGCGTTTTTGACCACCTGCCGGGCGTAGTTCTGGAATTCCGGTGCGAGCGCCTCCTTGAAGGCCACCGCCTTGGCGGCGATGACGTGCATCAGGGGACCACCCTGGATCCCTGGGAAAATCAGGCTGTTGAGCTTTTTCTCCCATTCGGCGCTGCAGAGAATCAGGCCGCCGCGGGGTCCGCGCAGGGTTTTATGGGTGGTCGAGGTGACGAAATCGGCGTAGGGAACCGGGCTGGGATGGACGCCGGCAGCCACCAGGCCGGCAATATGGGCCATGTCGACCATGACCAGCGCACCGACCTCGTCGGCAATCCGGCGAAAGGCCGGAAAATCGATTTCACGCGGATAGGCGCTCGCGCCGACGACAATCAGCTTCGGCCGATGTTCATGGGCGAGGCGGGCAACCTCTTCATAGTCGATCGTCCCGGTCTCGGCCTTGACCCCGTAGGCAACGATATTGTAGAGCTTGCCGGAAAAATTTACCGGTGAGCCATGGGTCAGGTGACCACCATGGGCCAGGTTCATGCCGAGCACCGTATCGCCGGGCTGACAGACGGCCATGTAGACCGCCATGTTGGCCTGGGACCCGGAATGGGCCTGGACATTGGCGTGTTCGGCACCGAACAGTTCCTTGGCACGATCGATGGCAAGTTGCTCGGCCACGTCGACATGCTCGCAACCGCCGTAATAACGCTTGCCCGGGTACCCTTCAGCGTACTTGTTGGTCAATACCGAACCCTGCGCTTCAAGAACCGCCTCGCTGACAAAGTTCTCCGAAGCGATGAACTCCAGACTGTATTCCTGCCGCTTGAGCTCATCCGCGAGAACCTTTGCGATCTGTGGGTCCCTGTCTTCCAGCGCGAAAGCTGCCATCGATGCCTCCTGTTGATTGGTAGTGGTCACGTAATAAAAAACGGAGCACACCATCTGCTCCGTTTGATCTGCCTGTTGTGGTGGTCTAGCGCTCCAGGGCGGTGATCTTGTCGAGACGGTTCTGGTGCCGCCCTCCCTCGTAACGGGCCTGCAGCCAGACATTCACCAGCTGGACCCCCTGTTCCGGGGTCAGAATCCGTCCCCCCATGACCAGCACGTTGGCATTGTTATGTTCACCCGCCATCCGCGCGGTAAACTCGTCATGCACCAGGGCCGCACGGACGCCGGGGATCTTGTTGGCGGTAATGGACATGCCGATGCCGGTGCCACACACCAGGACCCCGGCGCTTGCCGTCCCATCCGCGACGGCCCGGGCGACTTTGGCTGCGTAATCAGGGTAGTCGACGGACGCGGTACCGTCTGTGCCGTAATCGGCACACTCAATCTGCTGGCGACGCAACGCCTCAAGTACCGCGTTTTTTAAGGTGAGACCCCCGTGATCACTGGCAACGACAATCATGGCTGCTCCTCTAGATCTTGCGGAACGCAAGGGTGGCGTTGGTACCGCCGAAACCGAAGGAATTCGACAATGCCACCTGGCAGGACACTTCACGCGCCGTGTTGGGTATATAGTCGAGATCGCATTCGGGGTCGGCGTCATGATAGTTGATCGTCGGCGGCAACACCCCGTGATGCAGGGCAAGAATCGAGTATACCGCTTCGATACCGCCGGCAGCACCGAGACCATGGCCGGTCATGCTCTTGGTCGAGCTGATCATCACCTTGCGGGCATGGTCACCGAGAGCCGCCTTGATCGCCATGGTTTCATAGAGATCATTAAAATAGGTCGAGGTCCCGTGCGCATTGACGTAACCGATATCCTCCGGGTTCAGCTTGCCGTTGCGCAAAGCCATCCGGATGCAGCGGGCCGCCCCTTCCCCGCCGGGTGACGGCTGGGTCAGGTGATGGGCGTCGCTGGTCAGTCCGTAGCCGGCAATTTCGCAATAGATCCGGGCGCCGCGGCGCATCGCGCTGTCGTAATCCTCGAGCATCACCACCCCGGCCCCTTCCGACATGACAAAGCCATCGCGGTTCTTGTCGAACGGCCGGCTTGCCGCATGCGGCTCGTCATTGCGGGTGGACAGGGCTTTCATGACATTGAACCCGCCGATACCCAGGGGCGTGATGGTGGCTTCGGAGCCTCCGGCAAACATCGCGTCGGCATCACCGCGGGCGATCATGTGGTAGGCGTCGCCGATGGAGTGGGTGCCGGTCGCGCAGGCGGACACGGAAGAAAGGTTGGGACCCTTGGCACCAAAGCGCATGGAAATCTGCCCGGCAACCAGGTTGATGATCACCAGGGGGATAAAAAACGGGGAAATCTTCTTGTAACCGCGCTCGAGCAGAACCTGGTGATAGTGTTCAATGGCAGGCAGACCGCCGAGACCGGAACCGACCAGCACACCGACCTGCTCCGCATTGGCTTCGGTTATCTCCAGGCCGGAATCCTCCAGCGCCATGGTCGCCGCGGCCATGCCGTACTGGATAAAGAGATCCATTTTTTTGATCTCTTTTTTATCGATATAGTCTTCCGGGTTGAAATCCTTGACTTCGCCGGCAATCTGCGTGGCGAATTCGGACGCATCAAAACGGCTGATAGGCGCGATACCCGACTTTCCTTCGGTCACTGCCGCCCAGTTCTTTTCAACACCGGTGCCGAGGGCGGATACCACCCCGAGGCCTGTCACCACAACTCTACGCATAATGAGCTCTCTTTATCCAGGACGTTGCGTTCATCCGAACGTCGATGAAGCTTGTTGAGAGGGTTGGTCAATGCCGGTGGCGCCGGCGGAAAATGTCCGGCGCCACCAGGACATCAGGACAGCTTATTGATATATTCGATGGCATCCTTGACGGTCTGAATTTTTTCAGCGTCTTCATCAGAGATTTCGATATCGAATTCTTCCTCCAGGGCCATGACCAGCTCAACAGTATCAAGGGAATCAGCACCGAGATCATCCATGAAGGCTGCATCTTCCGTAACCTGATCCTCGTCCACGCCCAGCTGCTCAGCCACAATCTGTTTTACTCTTTCGTCAATAGAGGCCATCTGTTTTCTCCTTTGGTTATGTCGGCTTGTTCAATAAGCCATGATTGTTTACATGTACATTCCACCATTGACACCGATAACCTGACCGGTAATATAACCGGCCTGGTCAGATGCCAGGAAAAGTACGGTCGCGGCAACGTCATCGACGCTGCCAAGGCGCGCCAGCGGAACTCCGGCGGCCAGTTCGTCGCGCTGCTGCTGCGACAGTGCGTCGGTCATGTCGGTCGTGATGAAACCCGGCGCCACCGCGTTGACGGTGATCTGGCGCCTGGCCAGCTCACGGGCGGTTGCGCGGGTCAAACCGTGCAGCCCCGCCTTGCTGGCGCTGTAGTTGATCTGACCGGCATTGCCCATCTGACCGACAACCGATGAAATATTGATGATCCGGCCGCTGCGTTGCTTGGTCATCAGCCTGGCGACGGCGCGGGTACAGAGAAACGCGCCCTTGAGGTTGATATCAAGCACGGTGTCCCAATCGTCATCCTTCATGCGAAGGATTAAGCCATCCCTGGTAACCCCTGCATTATTAATAAGAATATCAACGCGACCGAAATGCTCCCTGGCCTTTTCAACGAGCCGTTCCACGTCTTCGGTCAGAGCGACGTTGGCCTGTACACCGATGGCTTCGGCGCCACTCTCACACAGCTGTGCGGCAACGGCGTCAGCCGCCGCCTGAACCGTTCCGACAACCACCAGCCGCGCTCCCTGAGCCGCGAGGGTCCGGGCGATGGCGCAGCCGATACCGCGGGTTGCGCCGGTAACGATGGCAACCTTATCCTGCAACAGCATTTTGCCCTCCTGCGGTTTCGTCATTCTGCCAACTATAGCACATTAACGGCTGAGTTTCGCGAGGCTGTCAACATCGCCGACCTGGTCGGCCACGGCACCGCGCTGAATGCGTTTGATCAGTCCGGACAGCACCTTACCCGGCCCCACTTCGATATAACGGGTGACACCAAGCCGCTCACACTCTGCGATCGATGCATCCCAGCGCACCGGCGCGCAGACCTGTTCGACCAGCAGGCCCTTGACCCGTTGTTCATCGGCACAGGGGACCGCCTCGACATTGGTGACAACCGGGTAAGCAAAGGCAGAAACAGCAACCCTGGCGAGAACCTCCTCGAGGCGCTGCGCGGCGGGTGCCATCAGGGCACAATGAAAAGGAGCACTGACCGGCAGCAGCAGCGCGCGTTTGGCGCCACGTTCACGCGCCAGGGCCATGGCGCGTTCCACCGCCGCGGCATGACCGGCGATAACCACCTGCCCGGGGCTGTTGAAGTTGGCCGGGGTCACGACCTCGCCCTGTGCAGCATCATGACAGAGTTGTTCCAGTTCCGTCCCGTCAATGCCCATGACCGCAGCCATGGCACCGGCACCGACGGCAACCGCTTCCTGCATGAAGGTTCCGCGCTGGCGCACCGTCCGCACCGCATCGGCAAACGACAGCACACCGGCAGCAACAAGGGCGGAATACTCCCCGAGGGAATGCCCGGCAGCATAGGCAGGAGCAAGCTCCATCTCCTGTTGCAGGGCACGCAGTGCGGCAATACTGACAGTGAGGATGGCCGGCTGGGTATTGGCGGTCAGCTTGAGATCCGCTTCCGAGCCGGCAAAGCACAGGCGCGCCAGGTCGAATCCAAGGGCATCATTGGCCTCTTCAAAAACCTGCCGGGCAACGGGGAAATTGTCGGCCAGATCTTTTCCCATACCGGGGTACTGCGATCCCTGCCCCGGAAATACCAGTGTCATCATCGTGTCTCGTCCTTACTGCAAAAAACCATCAACCGCAGGTTGCGCGACGGCTGGAGCGCTCCGTGCAAGGGTCTGTGCGGCAGGAGCCATCAACCCCAGCGCAACAGCGCCGAAGCCCAGGTAAAGCCGCCGCCGAAGGCCGCCGAAAGCACCAGGTCGCCGGACTTCAGCAAACCCTGGCGATTGGCTTCATCCAGGGCAACAGGGATCGTCGCACCGGAAGTATTGCCGTACTTGTGAACATTGATAAAGGTCTGCTGCTCGGTCAGGTGCAACCGCTTGGCGGTCGCTTCCAGGATCCGTCGATTGGCCTGATGGGGCACAAACAGATCCACGTCGCTGCTCGTGTAGCCATTGGCACTCAGCGCTTCAAGGGAAACCTCGGTGAGGGACCGGACCGCCACCTTGAACACCTCGTTGCCCTGCATTTTCAAAAAGGGCAGTTTGGCGGCGAGCCCTTCGACGGACGCCGGGTGCCTGGCACCGAACCCCGGCTGGTAGAGCAGCTCTAGGTAGTTTCCGTCGGAATGCAGATGGCAGGAGAGAATTCCCTGCTCCCCTTCGTCCGCCTGGAGGACAACCGCGCCGGCACCGTCGCCGAACAGAACACAGGTGTTGCGATCGGTCCAGTCGATGGCCCGGCTCAAGGTTTCGGCGCCGATCACCAGGGCGGTTTTACCGTGACCGGAGCGAATAAAGTCATTGGCGCTCGACAGGGCGTAGAGAAAGCCGCTGCAGGCCGCCGAAAGATCATAGGCAAAAGCGTTGCTGGCGCCAAGGCGGGCCTGCACGATACAGGCTGTCGCCGGCCATGGGTAGTCACCGGTGATGGTGCCCATGACGATCAGGTCGATCTGCCCGGCGCTGATTCCGGCCATCGCCATCGCCTGCTCCGCGGCCTTGACCGCCATGTCCGAGGTGAACTCATTATCGGCGACGATGCGGCGTTCCTCGATACCGGTTCTGGCAACGATCCATTCGTGGTTCGTATCCACCAGTTTTTCCAGATCGTGATTGGTCATGATCCGTTCGGGCAGATAGGACCCTGTTCCGGTCACTCGTGCTCTCATTGCAAACCATCTCCTTCGCCTGGTCTCAGGTTGGCGCGCCTGCCGGAATCCTGTCAGCGCTGAAATACGGACGCCATATGCTCGACGACACCGCTTTTAGCATATTCCCCGGCCTGGCGAATGGCAATACTCATGGCCACCGGATCGGAGCTGCCGTGGCAGACGATGCCGGTACCGGCGATTCCCAGCAGGGGTGCACCGCCGTATTCTGCCGGGTTGATCTTGTTTTTGAAAGAGGTAAAGGCCGGGCGGCTGAGCAGATAACCGATCCGCGCCCAGAAGCGGCCCTCGATTTCCCGCTTGAGCATGGTTCCGATGGCCACGGCCAGACCTTCCGAGACCTTGAGGAGCACATTGCCGACGAAGCCATCACACACGACAATATCGACGGAGCCGTTGTAAACGTCTCCCCCTTCAACGTAACCGATATAGTTCAGGGTATTGTGCGGCGCTTCCTTGAGGAGACGATGGGCTTCGCGGGTCAGATCGTTGCCCTTTTTCTCCTCGGCACCGTTAGAGAGCAGGCCGACCCGGGGATTGCTTTTACCCAGCAGATGGCTGACGTAGATGCTCCCCATCAGGGCGAACTGGTACAGATGGCCCGGCTTGCAGTCGACGTTGGCACCCATATCAAGCACCATGGTCTGATCAACGAGGTTGGGCAGGGAGGTGCCGATCGCCGGCCGCTCAACCCCGTTGATGCGCCCGAAGACCATCATTCCCGCAGCCATGATGGCGCCGGAGTTCCCGGCACTGACAACGGCCACCGCTTCCCCGGCTTTGGCCAGATCAAAAGCAACCCGGATGGAGGAATCCTTTTTGCGGCGCACCGCGGACGGGGAATCGTTCATGCCAACAACCTCACTGGCATGATGGAGATCGATCTTCAGCCCGCTGGTATCATGCTTGTCCAGCTCTGCCTGAACAACCGCGGTATCCCCGACCAGCACCACGTGACAACCCCAGCGGCGGCAGGCGACGACGGCACCGGCCACCTCGGCAACCGGCGAATTGTCCCCACCCATAGCATCAACAGCTACTCTCATGGTCATGGGATTGCTGGACCGCTTCAGTTGTTGTCGCTGTTAATGATTTCTTTACCGTTGTAGGAACCACAGCTGGAGCAGACACGATGCGGACGCTTGGGCTCCTGGCAGGTGGAACAGATCGAGATCCCCGGAGCGACGACGGCGTCATGGGCGCGACGCATATTTTTTTTCGACTTAGACGTTTTTTTCTTTGGAACGGCCATCTGCTTTTCTCCTTGAATTTGAACTCCGGCATGCCCGGACTGACAATGTCTTCACTTCTGTTACCCGACGCGGTGTCGGCCAATCGCATAGAAAACCGGTGATCAACGACGCAATTTCGCCAGATCACCAAACTTGTTATTAAAGGGTCTCTGCTCGCAAGCGCATTGTCCGCGGTTGAGATCAGCACCACACTGCGCGCACAGACCACGGCAGGAAGCGTCACAGAGCGTGCGGACCGGAATTGCCATGAGCAGCTGTTCCTCCAGCGGCTGGCGCAACTCCAGACGGTCATCGCTGTAGGGGATCAAGCCGAGCTCTTCCTTGTCCAGTTCCCTCTCCTCGACATCCTGCGGCTCGGGGACAAGAGGCGCGAAGGTCAGGGTGAAACGCTCATCCAGCTCATAAACCAGCGGACCCAGGCAACGGGCACAGGTGAGGTCAATGGTTGCCTGAACCGCACCATCCACCTCAACGAGACGACCGGTCTGCTGAAAACGCAGATGGAACAGGATCGGTTCACGGTAGGACGCCAGTCCGTCACGCGCCAGAGCTGCCACTTCGGGAAAATCGGCGACCTGGCAACTGTAGTCTTGCTCCAGCAGCCCACCCTTGATATGTTTCAGCTCTAGCTGCACCATCGACCCCAAAGCAAAGGGAACAGTATAAAGGGACAACCTGCCATGTCAAGACAAAAGACGGTCTCTTTAAAGGCGGGTAAAACGGCGCTTTTGTCCCGTACCCTGTCGCCCGTCATCTTTCGCACACTGCCTGTTCTTTGCCGCGTCAGCTGCGTTCCGTTTGCCGCAGCTGAGCGCCGGCCAGGCGCCGGAAATCACGTCCTGCTGACACCGCAAAGTCCTGTGTAGGCGCTCGTAAATCCAGCGGGTGACAGGGTACTAGCCCATCCCTTACGGATTTGCAAGTGATTTTTCAGTGGGGACGGACCGGCAGGGCCGCACGAGCCCCGGTCTTCAGTCGCAGCCCTGATGCCTGGTGACCACAACGAAAGGCTCGTCTTTACAGCAGAAGCAGCGCCCGCACCGGAGACTGACCGATAATGACAATCGGGGCGGCCCGCATGGAGGTCTTTACATGCCAGCAACCACTTTGCAGCAGAACCTCGACCGCCTGGCGCAGATCGTGACCCGTCTGCGCGCCCCGGATGGCTGCCCCTGGGATCGAGTGCAGACGCCGACAACCCTCAAGCCCTACATTCTCGAGGAGGCCTGCGAACTGATCGAAGCCCTCGATCGGGACAATCCGGCAGACATCTGCGACGAGTTGGGCGACCTGCTGCTCCAGGTCGTGTTCGTGACCGAAATTTTCCGCGAGCAGGGGCGTTTCGAACTGGCCGATGTGATCTCATCGATCTGCACCAAGATGATCCGGCGCCATCCCCACGTCTTCGCTGACAGCAGCAGTGAGGGGCACGTGCAACGCTGGGAGACGATCAAACGCGGGGAACGCCGCGCGGCAGGCAAACAGGAAGGCCTGGCTCAGGCACTGCCGGCGACCCTGCCCGCTCTGAAACGGACCCAGAAACTTTACAAAAAGCTTGCCCCGCAGACACCGGAGCAGATTCTCGTCGAACTGGACGACGCCCGGGCAAGGCTCGCCACGCTGCTGCAGTCACCGACCGCGCCGGTGACCGGGCGGGAAGCGGCGCTGGCACAGTTGCTCAGCCTTGGGGCACAGCTGGCGCAGTCACTGCACCTCGACGCGGAGGAACTGTTGCGCTGCAAAACAACGGCTAAAATCAGGGAAATCGATGAGCAGCAACTTCACCAATTCAAAGCGTGATCTACAAATTCGCGAAATTCAACCGCTTTTCCCCGTGCTCCACAGACTCTGTGGATAAGCTCTTGGTAAGGCTGTTGACAGCAACAAAATTCCAACACCAAGCGCCTCGCCGTGCGCCTTGCACATTTTTTAATCAGTTATAAAGTTGCTATATTTCAATAGGTTACGTATTTGACGCATATGTCCATGGTTCATACCATATAAGGTTCTCTGTTCATTTGTCACTTTTTATGAAAAGGCGCAGGCATGTTTATAAAACTTCTTATTCTCTTTACTTTTATCCCGATTATCGAAATTTACGTTCTTATTGAAGCCGGCCGCCAGATCGGCGCGGGCGCGACAATCGCCCTGGTGATTCTCACCGGCGTCGCCGGAGCCTACCTTGCCAGGAGTCAGGGATTTCAGTTACTGCAACGGATACAGAACGATCTGCAACAGGGGCGTGTGCCCGCCGAGGAGATTTTCGATGGCGCCATGATTCTGGCAGGCGGAATGGTTCTCCTGACCCCAGGCTTCTGTACCGATCTGCTCGGTTTCTGCCTGCTCACTCCGTTGACACGCCGTTATTTCAAGCAGTGGCTGAGACATTGGATGGAAAACAAGATCGCCCGCGGAGAGATCCACTTAAGGCGCTATTGAAAGAACATGCGCGAAAACTGGCGTAACGGGGCTCAATCGGGCCCGCGACGCTTCCAGCGGCCCTTGAGCAGGCCGAGCAACTGGTGGATTTCATCGATTTTGAGCAGCAGGCAGCTACCGAAAAACACCAGTGCGCCCCCGCCGACGGCCGCGACCAGGACCGCGGCCTTGAACACACCGCCGCCAGGCAGGTGCCAGTCGATCATGCCAAGAATCCCAAAGACCGGCGCCGCCATGATCAGACAGGGAAGAACGAGCTTGGCAATCTGCAGCGGCAACCCCCGCGCAAAACGCAGGCCAAGCTTGCGCTGCAGCAGAACCAGAAGAGTCAGGGCATTGAACACCGACGCCAGGGTCAGGGCAAGGGCGAGGCCGATAAAGCCAAGGGACTGCATCAGCACCAGGCCGAGAACAAGATTGACCAGCAGGGTCCAGAAAGAGACCAGCACCGGCGTCCGGGTATCCTTGAGGGCGTAGAAGGTCTGCGCCGCGATCCGGCTGTAACCGACAAACAGCAGTCCCGGTGCAAAACAGATCAGCGCCAGGGCGCTGTTGTTGAGATCGGTCAGGCCAAATTCCCCGCCAAGAAAAAACAGCGAATAGATCGGCCGGGCGCAGAGGATCAACCCGGTCATCGCCGGCAGGGTCATCAGGGCAATCAGCGTCATGGCAAACTGCAAGGATTCCTGCATCCCCTGCCGATCCCCCTCGGCGACCTGGCGACTCATCATCGGCAGGACCGCCTGGGCCAGAGAGACAATGAAGATCCCCTGTGGAAACTCGAAGAGGCGCTGGCCGTAGTAAAGGTAGGAGACGCTGCCATCAGGAAGGAAGGAGGCCAGCAAGCGGGTGACGACGACGTTGATCTGGTAGATAGCGACACCGGCAATGCCGGGAAGCATGAGCAAGGCGATCTGCCTGAGATCGGTATCGCCGCGCCAGCGCAGATCAAAACGAAACCTGATCCGGTAGCGCAGCAGCGCCGGATACTGCAGCAGCAGCTGCAAGACCCCGCCGAGCAGAACCCCGACCGCAAGACCGAAAATCGGCCGGGTAAAGAGCTGCCCCAGGCTCACCGCTCCGAGAATCATCGCCAGGTTGAGAAACAGGGGGGACAACGCGGGCAGAAAATAATGCCCCCTGACGTTGAGGATGCCGGTCAGCAGGGCGAGGATGGATACCAGGGCAATATAGGGAAACATGACCAGGTTGAGGTGGTTGGTCAACTCCAGTTTCCCCTCCACCCGGCCAAAACCGTAACCGATCCCCTGGACGATCCAGGGGGAGAACAACAGGCCCAGAGCGACAACCACAAGCATGACCAGCAGGAGCAGGCTGATGCAACGGTTGGCGAGGCGCGCCGCATCCTGCTCACCGCGCTGGTGGAACACCGATGAAAAAACCGGGACAAAGGCCGCCGTCAAAGAACCTTCGGCGAAAAAACGGCGGAGCAGGTTGGGGATGGTGAATGCCATGAAAAAAGCATCCGTGGTCATCCCGGCACCGAACATGCGGGCGACGACCATGTCCCTGATCAGGCCGGAGACACGACTCAGCGATGTTGCCGCCGACATGACCAGGGCTGCTGAGGCGATGTTTTTACGACTCGACATAAGCAGTCTTTAATCCCCGCTGATAAACATTTAAAGGCCTGAAGATAGGTCTTTTTTTTTCTAATATTAATTATTTATAACTTGACAGTGTGGCCGCCTGTCACTATTATCGGCAAACTTTTGCAACCTGTTGCTTCATTCATTAAACAAGGAGACGTTGTTCGTGGCAAATCACAAATCAGCACTCAAGCGTGCCAAACAGAACCTGGTACGCAATGCGCGTAATACCCATATCCGTTCTACCATGCGTACCCTCGTCAAGCGTGTTCGCGAAACAGTCACCGCCGGTGATGCCGAGGCCGCCAACGCTGCGCTGGCCAAAGCAATCCCCTATATTTCAAAAACCGCCGCCAAAGGGGTGATCCACAAGGCGACAGCGAGCCGCAAGATCTCGCGCCTGACCAAACTGGTTAATACCCTCAGCGAGGCCTGAAAAAAAAGCGGCGCCGCGCTTTGCAGCGCCGGTCCATCAGCAGATAGCACCATGAAAAAAACCCGAAGAGATAAGCCGCCCGGCCCTGCCCGGCCCTTATTTTTTCGGGTTTTTCTGTCTGGCTCCGATCAGTTCGATCACCAGGCGATCAAGGAGTGCCTCGGCATCGGCGCCACCGGACTTCATCGCCAGGTCGGTTTCCACGAACAACCGGTAAGCGGCAAGAAAATCAGTGCGCGAAAAGCGTCGCGCCTGCACCAGCAGGCGGTCGACAACAAAGGGTGGCCGCCCGACCTGGCGCGCGATCTGCGCTGGCGGCAGCTGCTCATGCTGCAGCGCGCGCACCTTCCAGAGCAGACGAAAGTGGCCGGTGATCAGGTTCAGCAGCAGCAGCGGCGGTTCAGCGGCGGCACAGCAGCGACGGATCAGTTGCAACGCCCGCGGCAGGTCAGCGTCGCCGATCGCATTGCCCAGGTCAAAAATACTCTCGGTGCGGCTGCGTGAGACAATCGCCGTGACAGCGGCGGCATCAATCTCCACCCGTGTCCCGCTGTAGAGCAGCAACTTGTCGACCTCGCCATGAATCTCGTGGAGATTGCTCCCGACCAGAGAACAGAACAGTTCCACCGCCTCCCGGTCGATCCGTTTTCCCTGCGCCTGCACCAGGCGGCGCAGATAGTCAGGCAGTTCCCGGTCCGTTGGCGGCTCGCATTTCAGCATCAGGCCGGCCGTTTTGAACTGCTGGTAAAATTTTCTGCGGTTGTCGATCTTGTCGGCGATCAGCAGCAGGCAGGTGGTCGGGGCCGGATCATCGAGATATTCCAGCAGAGCGTCAAGCTCCTGCACCGGCAGGTCCTGGAAGGAGCGCACCGTCACCAGGCGCCGCTGTGCAAAGACCGGGAAGGTCCGGGCCGCATCAAGAATCTCATCGGCCAGTGCTCCCCTGCCGGCGAACTGGTGATCATTGAAGTCATCCACCGCGCCCGCGCCGAAAAGAACCTCCCGGATACGCTCTACCGCCCGTTCAATGAGGAAGGGTTCCTGCCCGTAAAGAAGGATCAGCGGGGGAGGATTGTCCAGTTGTCGCAGCAACGCATCCGTACGCATCGGACCGCCGCCTAAAAATCATCAAACAGTAAAGAGTGGATTTCCGCCGCCAGCCGCTGCGACAGCTCGTCCTGGGCCAGCTGCTCCTGACCCCACTGCTGCGTTTTATCAGCGGATGCAGCATAGTCGGTACTCCACTGCACCGTTCTGCGCCAGAGCTCCTCACCGCTGTCTACCCTTTGCAACAGGACATCGACGACCATGGTGGCCCGGTATTGGCTGATCTGGTCACCAGCCACGTAGGATAAGGATGCCGAGCGATAGGAGCGGATCGTCCCGACCAGAACCGCCTCGGCGGCTTCCGGGGCGACCAGTTTCATGTTCCGGCTGCGGCTGAAACGTGCGACCAGATGATCCGTCAGACGGGCTTCAAGCTGTGGCTCGCCGCTCAGATTGGCAAACAGGGGAACCTGGATTCTGGTCACACCGCCAGGCAGTGTCCCTGACTGCCCGGCAAAGTGGTAACCGCAGCCGGTCAGGGCAACAAGCAGCAGCAACAGGACGGCGCGTATCATGAGACAACGATGTTGATCAGCCGTCCCGGCACGATGATCACTTTGCGCACCTGTTTCTCGGCGATAAAACGCTGCACGTTCACTTCCGTCAGGGCAGCCTGCTCGAGGGCAGGCTCGTCCGCATCGACCGCAACGGTAATTTTGCCGCGCACCTTGCCGTTGACCTGAACCACCAGGGTGATCGCGTCGGTGATCAGGGCCGCTTCGTCCCAGGCCGGCCAGCCGCTCAGCTCGACGCTCTGCTGATGCCCCAGGCGTTGCCAGAGTTCTTCACAGAGGTGCGGGACAAAGGGGTTGAGCAGGCGGACAACGGTTTCCAGCGCCTCTTTGATCACAGCCGGGTGTTCCTGCCGCGCGCTGCTGGCATAGATGGCGTTGACCAGTTCCATCACCGCGGCAATGGCGGTATTGAACTGGAAACGGCCGTCGACATCTTCGCTGACCTTTTTGATTGTCTGGTGGATCTTGCGGCGCAGTGCGGCAACCTGGTCGTCCGCCGCTGGCGCTGCAGTGCCATGGATCTGCTCGCGGCTGTCGAGATAGTCGCCGACGGCCCGCCAGACCCGGCCGAGGAACCGGGCACAGCCCTCTACCCCCTGTTCGTTCCACTCCAGGTCCTTTTCCGGCGGAGCGGCGAAGAGAGAGAACAGCCGCGCCGTGTCAGCGCCGTACTTGGCAATCAGTTCATTCGGATCGATGACGTTCTTCTTCGACTTGCTCATCTTTTCCGTGCGTCCGTGCTCTACCGGTGCGCTGCAGATGCTGCAGGCGCCGGCAACGACCTGTTCCGGGAACAGCCAGCCGTGCTCGGGGCAGCGCTGGGTTTCCTTGCACACCATCCCCTGGGTGAGCAGATTGGTGAAGGGTTCGGAAAAATCGAGCATCCCCAGGTCACGCAGTACCTTGGTGAAAAAACGCGCATAGAGCAGATGCATGACGGCATGTTCGATCCCGCCGATATACTGGTCGACGGGCAGCCAGTAATTGACCGCGTCACGGTCCAAAGGCGCGCTGGTATAGTTCGGGCAGGCGTAGCGGGCAAAATACCAGGAGCTCTCGACAAAGGTATCGAAGGTATCGGTTTCGCGCCGCGCCGCCTTGCCGCAGGCCGGGCAATCGACCTGGATGAAGGACTGGTGACGGGCCAGGGGTGAGCCCCCCTCCCCGGTCAGTTCGACATCGGTGGGCAGCAGCACCGGCAGATCCCTTTCGGGAACGGGCACCGTCCCGCAGCTGTCACAGTAGATAATCGGAATCGGCGTTCCCCAGTAACGCTGGCGGGACACACCCCAGTCGCGCAAGCGATAGTTGACCGTCTGCTGTCCGGCGCCACGCGCGCTCAGGGCGTCAGCGATACGCTCTTTCGCCGTCTCGTTGTCGAGGCCATCAAACGCGCCGGAATTGACCAGCACGCCGGGACCGGTATAGGCCTCGCTCAGCGGCTGCGAAGCGACAACCTCGCCCGTCGCGGCAATCACCAGGGTGACGGGCAGACCATAGGTACGGGCAAATTCGAAATCCCGCTGATCGTGGGCCGGTACCGCCATGACGGCGCCGGTACCGTAATCCATCAGGACAAAATTGGCCAGGTAGACGGGAAGCTCCTGCCCGGTCAGCGGGTTGACACACCAGGAACCGGTAAAGACCCCCTTCTTTTCGACATCGCCACTGAGCCGGTCGGACTTCTCCTGGCGTCCGACCTCGGCCAGAAAGGCTGCGACCTCGTCCTGCTGCGCTGCCGTCACCAGGTCGCTGACCAGCGGGTGCTCCGGAGCCAGGCTCATGAAGGTCGCACCACAGAGGGTGTCCGGACGGGTGGTGAAGACCTTGATATGCTGTGGCTGATCGCGCAGCGGGAAGGAGATTTCACAGCCGAAGCTCTTGCCGATCCAGTTGCGCTGCATTGCCAGAACCCGTTCCGGCCAGCCGCTCAGCCGGTCGGTGTCAGCAAGCAGTTCATCGGCATAATCGGTGATCTTGAAGAACCACTGCTCCAGCTGTTTCTGTCCGACCTGGTTGTGACAGCGCCAGCAGCAGCCGTCCTCGACCTGTTCGTTGGCCAGCACGGTATGACAATCGTCACACCAGTTGACCGACGCACCCTTCTTGTAGGCGAGGCCACGCTCGAACATACGCAGGAAAATGAGCTGCTCCCAGCGGTAGTAATCGGGGTCACAGGTGGCAAATTCCCGCTCCCAGTCATAGGACAGGCCGATGCGGCGCAGCTGGTTGCGCATGCTGGCGATATTTTCGTAGGTCCATTTGGCCGGGTGGATGCCGTGCTCGATGGCGGCATTCTCCGCCGGCATGCCAAAGGCGTCCCACCCCATCGGATGGAGCACGTTGTAACCCTGCATGCGCTTGAAACGGGCCACCACGTCACCGATGGCGTAATTACGCACGTGACCCATGTGAATGCGGCCGGACGGATAGGGAAACATTTCCAGAAGGTAGTACTTCTGCCTGGTGCTGTCCTGCTGCGCACGAAAGGTTTTCTGCTTCTCCCAGTAGTCCTGCCATTTCGCTTCGATCACTTCCGGGCTGTACAACGGGCTTTCCATATCACCTCCAACAGTTCAGCACTGTCAATTTCTCATGTCACGGCAGTTTTTTTAGCAGACCAGATGCACGAAAACCGGCTGGCGCCGGCATCGCGATAACAACAGATTTCTACGGACATTGACCCGGAAATTCGACGCCGCGACGCCGCGGGCGTGATTGCCAGGGCCCGGACGGATCCGGCTGGACGCGTCACTTCGCCCGGTAGGTGATACGACCGCGGGTCAGGTCATAGGGGGAGAGTTCGACGGTCACGCGATCGCCCGGCAGAATGCGGATGTAATACTTGCGCATCTTGCCTGAAATATGAGCAAGGACAACGTGATCATTGTCCAGTCTGACGCGGAACATGGCATTGGGCAAGGGTTCTACCACGGTTCCTTCAACTTCGATCGCTTCTTCTTTAGCCAATGGGGCCTCCTGCACATCGCATGGTGACAAATAAAAACAATGGCGACTTATTGCATGTCTGACCGGGGGTGTCAAGCCTAACTCTTGGCTGATGCCGCAGTGGCTGTGGTTTTCAGCAGTTTTACTGTGCTCTGGCAGATCCGGCGGACAGGTCAGTCTCTTGCACTGCCGGCGGGATGCTGATTGAGGAGGCGCTCAATTGCCGCAATGACCATCGACGACTTGAACGGCTTGGTCATGTACTGGTCGGCGCCGACCTCCCGGCCCCGCGCAACATCTTCCGGCGATTTGCGCGCCGTCAGCAGAATCACCGGGATGTGCCGCGTCTGCGGGTTGCTCTTGATCTGCTGGCAAACCTCAAACCCGTCAAGTTCGGGCAGCATGACATCAAGGAGAACCAGATCGGGTAGATTTTCGCCAATCGCCTTCAGGGCCGCGAGACCAGAGGCGACCCCCTGGACCATGTACCCCTTGGTCGACAGCAGGATACTCTCCAGCTTCAGCAAACTTTCCTCATCCTCGACAATCAGGATTTTCTTCTGCATGTTACCCTCCTTGCGCCGGCAATCGATACAGGCATTATAGCATGACTTCTCGGTCAGGCTGCTTCGCAACCTTAAGGCTGTCCGTGGTCCGTTGTCCGTGGTCCTTGGTTAAAGACGGTCAGCCGCTCACGCGGCGTCAACGGCTTACGCCGTGTCAGGCCGCTAGCGCGGCCGTCATTGGTTAAAGGTTGTCCGTGGTCCGTTGTCCGTTGTTAAAGGCGGTCAGCCGCTTCGCGGCGTCAACGGCTGCGCCGTGTCAGGGCGCTTACGCGCCCGTCATGTGTCACTTGTCACTCGTGTCTGCAGTTCTGAATTCTGACTCCTGGATTCTAGCTTCTGTCTTCTGCTTTTCTCTCCGCCTCAGCTTCTCCCGCGTCTCTGCGTTAAAGCCTTTCTGAATTCTGACTCCTGAATTCTGACTCCTGGCTCCTGAATTCTGCCTCCCGCCTAATGCCCCGTCTGCAGCGCCTGTTCCAT
>JAWOIX010000007.1:0-9005 GCA_046484405.1 Pelovirga sp. | reverse complement strand
CCTTTGACGCAGGGTGAAATGGTGACCACGGGAACCATCACCACCGCCCACGCCATCCACGTTGGCGAAACCTGGAGCACCACGCTGAGCGGAATTGCCCTGCCCGGATTGAGCGTGACCCTGGTGGAGTGAGGGCTGCTGGCGGTGCGCGAATCGCTGGTTTTTAAGGGTGTTGACGTAATCCTGATATCTCGGGATCAAAAGCAAAGGCAAAGTTGCGGGGTCGCGGCCCCGCGTGCTGTCACAGAAACAGTTGATAGGCCGGATCGTCACTCTGTTCCAGGTAGCGGTAGCCGAGGCGATCAAGGAACCGGGTCAGGATCTCTTCATCCCGATCCGGCAGCTCCAGTCCGATCAGCACCCTGCCGAACTCCCCCCCCTGGTTACGGTAGTGGAACAGGGAGATGTTCCAGTCATTACCCATGTCGGCGAGAAAGCGGGCAAGGGCACCGGTGCGTTCCGGGAACCAGAAGCGGAACAGGCGTTCGCGCGTGGCTGTTGAGGAGCGACCACCGACCATGTAGCGCAGATGGGTCTTGGCCAGTTCGTTGCCGGTCAGATCGATCGTTTTGTAACCCTGGGTGGTCATCTGCGCGGCGAATGCCTGGCGCGCCTCATCGCCGCCGATGGCGACGCCGAGGAACAGGTGAGCCTGCTCGCGGTTGGCCAGACGGTAGCTGAATTCGGTAATGCCGACCCCCTCGAGGAGGTGGCTGCAGAAATGCCGCAGGGCTCCCGGCCGCTCGGGAATGGTCACCGCGAAGAGGGATTCATGCCCCTCTCCCACCCGGGTGCGTTCCGAGATATAGCGCAGCCGCTCAAAATTCATGTTGGCGCCGGAATTGATCGCCACCAGGGTCTGGCCATGGATGTTGCGCTGTTTGACGTACTGCTTGAGGCCGGCCATGCCCAGGGCGCCGGCCGGTTCGACGATGGACCGGGTCGCCTGGTAGACGCTTTTGATCGCGCCGCACAGTTCGTCCGTCGAAACGCGGACGATTTCGTCGACATATTTGCGGCACAGTTCAAAGGTCTGTTTGCCGACCGTGCGGACGGCGACGCCGTCGGCAAAGATACCGACCGACTCAAGGGTGACCCGGTGCCCCGCCTGGAGCGAGCGGTACATGGCGTCACTGTCGAGGGGTTCCACGCCGATGATGCGGATCTGCGGCGCCAGGGCCTTGAAATAGGCGGCCATGCCGCCAATCAGCCCGCCGCCGCCGACCGGAACGAAGATGGCGTCAAGTTTTCCGGCGCTCTGCCGCAGCAGCTCGTCGGCGACGGTGCCCTGGCCGGCGATCACCAGCGCATCATCGAAGGGATGGATATAGGTCAGGCCGGTCTGCTGTTGCAGGCTTTGACAATGATCGGCCGCTTCGGAGTAGTTGTCGCCGAACAGAACCACCTCGGCCCCGAGCGCCCTGACCGCGTCCACCTTGATCTGCGGGGTCGTCGCCGGCATGACGATCAACGCCCTGATGCCGAGCTTCCTGGCGGAGAACGCAACCCCCTGGGCATGATTCCCGGCCGAAGCGGAGATGACGCCGTCGATCTTTTCGGTGCTGCACAGATGCGCGATCTTGTTGTAGGCACCGCGGATTTTAAAGGAAAAAATCGGCTGCAGATCTTCGCGTTTGAGCAGGACCCGGTTGTCCAGCTGGCGGGACAGTTCGACCGCTTCTTCCAGCGGAGTTTCAATCGCTGCTTCGTACACCCTGGACGTCAGAATCTTGCGGATCATTTCCTGCATGGGCATGGTGGTTCGGGTCCCTTTCGGTTACGCCTCGGCCTGGAGTTGCGGCGGTTGGACGTCGAGATTGACAAAGAGCTTGATGTACTGCAGCCGCTCATGGTCCTGCGGCGTCTGGCTCGCCGCCTGGCTCAGGCGTCCCCTGAAATCGGCCAGACTGGTATAGCCGTGGCGTTCCATCCACTGTTTGACCTGCCCTTCAATGATCCCGATCTGCTGCAGGCCATGAAGATAGAGGGTCGAACAGAACTGGGTCACCCGGGCGCCGGCGAGCAGTGCCTTGATCACATCGTGGCCGTCGTGAATGCCCGTCGATCCGGCCAGGTCGCAGCCGGCCTTTCCCGCCAGCAGGGAGAGCCAGCGCAGCATGTCGGACATTTCGCCCGGCGAGCTGTAGGGGGTGCCCGGCTTGAGCTGCTGGCTGTCAATATCGATGTCGAAGCGGTAGAACCGGTTGAACAGGACCAGTGCATCCGCCCCCTGCCAGGTGATGTCGCCGGTCTGCCGGTCTTTCCCCATCCAGCCGACACTGTAAGCGGGCGCCTCGGCGCGGTCGTGGGTCAGGCGTTCGACGACATGGGCAAAGGAGGTGAAATAGGGACCGATCTTTATCGCCACCGGCAGCCGCACCTGCTGCTTGACCTGGTGGAGAATCTGCAGATAGTCGTCGACAATGGCCTGGCAGCGGCGCGCGGGATCTGTCGGCATGATGCTGACGTTGAGTTCGATCGCGTCGGCCCCGGCCTGCTCCAGCTTGGCGGCATAGGTTGCCCAGGAATTGCCGGTGACACAGTTGAGGCTGGCGATGACCGGAATATCCACCGCCTGTTTCGCATCGCTGACCAGTTGCAAATACTCCTGCGGGCCGAACTCCGTGCCGTAGCTGTTCAGATACTGATAGGCCTCGCCATAGCCCGGGTAGTCCTCCGCGTGCTGACTCAGCAGTGCGGTCTGTGCCTTGATCTGCTCCTCAAACAGCGAGCGCAGCACCACGGCCCCGGCACCGTTCCGGGCACACTGGCGCACCCCTTCAACCGTGCCGGTCAGGCAGCAGCTGGCGACAACAAAGGGATTTTTTAACGCCAGCCCCATGTAATGGGTCGACAGGTCGATCATCCTCTCCTCCTTCAGGCCAGAATTGTTAAACGGGCCATGGCGCCGGCAACGAAATATCGTCTGCGTCGCTTCTAATCACCACAAAACTCCTGCTATACTTCCTCCCTATGAAAAAACTCCATGCCTTTCATTATCAGGAGCGTTTCCAGGCCGCCATTCTCAAGAATGTCCTCGCCCGTGAGGGGATCGTCTGCATCCTGCGCAACGAACAGTTGGGCGCGGCGGTGGGTGAAATCCCCTTTATCGAGTGCAGCCCGGAACTCTGGGTCATCGACGATGAGGCCTGGCCGCGGGCGCGGATGTTTCTGGACGCCTGGTTCAAGGTCGAACAGAACCCGATTCCGTGGCAGTGTCCGCGGTGCAACGAACAGAACGAAGGGCATTTCGGTGCCTGCTGGTCCTGTTGCGGGGTCCGGGATGACTGACGGCCGGGTGGTGAAACCGGTTCTGCCGTGCGCTGCCGCAGACGGCTTTTCAAGTGCCCTGATTAGATAACATATTGCCTGCGCTGTGAACAGGTTTGTCTGTTCCGCCCGCACGGCGTTCAGCCAGGGTCGGTCATCGACCCCGAGGATTTACCTATGATACTTTCCGGCAGGGAGATCGAAGCGCGGGCGGGGGGGGATATTGTCATCCGTCCGTTTGACCGCGCCCGTCTTAACCCCAACAGTTACAACCTGGCATTGCACGATGAGCTGCTCGTCTACACCGAACGGCAGCTCGACATGAAAAAAAACAACCCCTGGGCAACGCTGCGGATCCCCCCGGCAGGCCTGGTTCTCGAACCGGAACGCCTGTACCTCGGGCGCACCGTCGAGTACACCGAAACCCGCAACCTGGTGCCGATGCTCGAAGGGCGCTCGTCGGTCGGGCGGCTGGGGCTTTTTGTCCATGTGACCGCCGGCTTCGGCGACGTCGGTTTCCGCGGTTACTGGACCCTGGAGATTTTCTGCGTCCAGCCGATCCGCATCTATGCCGGGGTCGAGATCTGTCAGATCTATTATCACAGCCTGCTCGGGGAGAGTGATCCCTATGCCAGCGGTAAATACCAGGACAACCAGGGGATCCAGCCGAGTCTGCTGTATCGCGATTACCTTGACTGAGGGACCGACCGTCCCGTCCGCCACTCCACTTTCCGCGGTCCTGCCGGGGCAGCACCGCCACAGCTGATGGAAGCTTTTATGTCAACGGCACAGCCGCAAACGATTTTTCGCCACGATTACCGGACGCCGGCCTACCTGGTGGATCAGGTCGACCTCAATTTTCACCTGCAGCCGCAGGCAACGCGTGTTTACGCCACCCTGCAGATGGGTCTCAACCCCGATCGCCAGGGCGTTGTAGAGCCCCTGGTTCTCGACGGCGAGCACCTGACCCTGCTGGTGGTCAGGCTCAACGGGGTCGAGCTGACGCCGCAGGATTACCACTGCGACGCGGCCAGCCTGACGATTTTTTCCCCGCCGCCGCAGTTCATCCTCGAGCTGGTAACGCAGATCGACCCGTTCAACAATACCGCCCTCGAGGGACTCTACCAGTCCCACGGCATCTACTGTACCCAGTGCGAGGCGCAGGGCTTCCGCCGTATCACCTACTATCCCGACCGTCCCGACGTTCTTGCCCGTTTTCGCGTGCGCATTGAGGGGGACAATACCAGCCCGGTGCTGCTCAGCAACGGCAACCTGGTGGAAAAGAACCGCCTTGACAACGGCCGTCATTACGCCATCTGGGAGGACCCCTTTCCCAAGCCGAGTTACCTGTTCGCCCTGGTTGCCGGCGATCTGGTCTGCCTCGAGGATCACTACCGGACCGCATCGGGACGCCGGGTGCTGCTGCAGATCTACGTTGAAAAACGCAATCGCGACGACTGCGATCATGCCATGCAGTCGCTGAAAAAATCGATGCAATGGGACGAGGAGGTCTACGGCCTCGAATATGACCTGGATCGCTACATGATCGTCGCTGTCGACGATTTCAACATGGGCGCCATGGAGAACAAGGGGCTGAACGTCTTCAACTCCAAGTATGTCCTCGCCCGACCCGAAACCGCCACCGATAACGACTATCTGAATATCGAGGCGGTCATCGCCCACGAATACTTTCACAACTGGACCGGCAACCGGGTGACCTGTCGCGACTGGTTTCAGCTCAGCCTGAAGGAGGGCTTGACGGTGCTGCGCGACCAGCAGTTTTCCGCCGACATGCACTCCGCCGCGATCAAGCGCATCGACGATGTCCTGCTGTTGCGCCAGTACCAGTTCCCCGAGGACGCCGGTCCCATGGCGCACCCGGTACGCCCCGACGCCTACGTCGAAATCAACAATTTTTACACGACGACGATCTATAACAAGGGGGCTGAAGTCATCCGCATGCTCGAAACCCTCCTCGGCCGCCAAACCTTTGTCGCCGGCGTTCGTCTCTACCTGCAGCGTCACGACGGGCAGGCGGCGACCTGTGATGACTTTGTCGCCGCGCTGGCGGAGGCCGGGCAGATCGACCTGCAGGTCTTTTCGCGCTGGTATTCCCAGGCCGGCACGCCGGAGGTCGAGGCCTCCGCGCACTATGATCCCCACCGGCGGACGCTGACCCTGGACCTGCAGCAGAGTTGTCCGCCGACACCGGGACAGCCGGACAAGGAGCCCTTTCATATCCCCGTGCTGGTCGGCCTGATCGGTGCGGATGGTCATGATCTGCCGCTGCAGCTGGCCGGTGAAGCGGCGCCCGCCGGCAGCAGCCGGGTGCTGGAGCTGACCGCGGCACGGCAGCGCTTCACCTTTGTCGGCGTCGAGCAGCCGCCGGTGCCCTCACTGTTGCGCGGGTTTTCCGCGCCGGTGCGCCTGCGTGCCGCTATCAGCGCGGAGGACCTGGCGTTCCGCATGGCCCACGACAGCGATCCCTTCAATCGCTGGGAGGCGGGGCAGCAGCTTGCCGTGACCGAACTGCTGCAGCTGTACCATGAACCGCAGGTTGCATCGGAGTCCGGCCTGAGCCCGCTGTTCGTTGCGGCCTGGGGTGCGGCCCTGGCGGATCGCGCGGCGGACTGCAACCTGCTGGCGCGCATGCTCCAGCTGCCGAGCGAACAGTACCTGGCTGACCAGATTGACGCATTCGACCCCGAGCGCCTGCGCGATGTGCGCGAAGGCGCCCTGGGCCAGTTGCGCCGGGCCCACCATGATCTGCTCCTGCAGCGTTACCACGACTATGCGCAAAAGAGCGCCTACTCCCTCGACCCGGCGGTGGTCGGGCAGCGCCGCCTCGCCCATGGCTGCCTCGCCCTGCTGATGCTGCAGGCCGACGCAGAACTCGCCGAACTGTGCCTGCTGCAGTACCACAACGCCACCAACATGACCGATCGCCTGGCGGCGTTCGCCGCGCTGGTTGACAGTGATGCCGCCGTGCGCGACCAGGTCATCGCCGATTTTCATGAGCAGTGGCACGCCTACCCCCTGCTGCTTGACAAGTGGTTCAGCACCCTGGTGCTGGCGCGGCGGCAGGATACCTTCAGCACCATCGAGGGGTTGGTGCAGCACCCCGATTTCACCCTGCACAATCCCAATCGGGCGCGCTCCGTGCTGGGGGCGTTTCCGCAGAACCTGGCGGTCTTTCATCGACCCGACGGGGCCGGTTATCGCCTGTTGACGGAGCAGATCCGCCTGCTCGACCAGCGCAATCCGCAGGTCGCGGCACGGATGGCGACCCCGCTGACGCGCTGGCGACGGCTTGAGCCGCGGCGCCGCGAACTGCTCCAGGCACAGCTCGTCAGCCTGCAGCAGGAGCAGCTCTCCCGCGATCTTTACGAAATTGTCAACAAAAGCCTGGCCTAGTGTCCCGACTGGTTCGTTCCATGGATGAATGCTGAACCTTGTGGTTGCTGGCTGCGGCGACGCTTCCCGCCAGCGGCCAGAGAGGACCTCAGCATCATCGCTAAGGACGAACCAGGCGGAACACCGGTGCCGGCGTAACCCTGGAGCGAACAGCCATGGCAGACTACACCATCATCGGTTGCGGTGATATCGGCGGCCGCGTCGCCCGTGCGCTTCTTGCTCGCGGCCACCGCGTTCAGGCCACCGCCCATTACCCGGCAGCAGCGGCACCCCTGGAAGAGCTCGGCATCCGGGCGCTGGTGGCCAATTTTGATTACCTGGAAGATATCCCGCCGCTTCCCCTGAACGGGCAACGGCTGTTTTATTTCATGCCCCCCCAGGGCGGGGGGTCGAGCGATGTGCGGATGACCAACTTCTGCCGCCAATTACAGCCCGGCAACTGTCCGCAGCGGATCGTCTACATCAGTACCAGCGGCGTCTATGGTGACTGTGGCGACCAGCTGGTCACCGAAGAGACCCCGCTGAATCCCCAGACAAGCCGCGCCAAACGCCGCGTCAGCGCCGAAAATCAGCTGCGCGAGCAGGCCGGCCGCTGCGGTTTCGATCTGATTATTCTGCGCGTTACCGGCATCTATGGTCCCGGCCGCCTCCCCCTGGCGCAACTGCACAAGGGGCACCAGGTGCTGCGTCTGGAAGACGCGCCGCGCACCAACCGGATTCACAGCCTCGACCTGGTTCGGATCTGCCTCGCGGCGATGGAGCGGGGGGACAACGGCGACATTTTTAACGTCTGCGACGGCCAGCAAAGCAGTATGAGTGAATATTTCATCGCCGTCGCCAGGCTCTACCAGTTGCCGCGGCCGCAGGAGTTGAGCTGGGCGGAAGCGCAGCAGGTCATGAACCCCCTGACCCTCTCCTTTCTGCGCGAGTCGCGCCGGATGAGCAATCGCCGGATGCTCGAGAAACTGCAGCTGACCCTCGACTATCCCACCCTTGAGGAGGGTCTGGCGGCCTGCCGCGACGAAGGGTAACGAGGCCGCATGATTCTCCCAAAGCGACGATTTTGCCTCGTCAAGGTCAAGTTCGCAGTTGCTCTGCCAGTGGGAACTGGGCTAAACTGCTGGGAAAAATCACCTGATTCCGCTGCCGGATCAGTAATCCCCTGACAAGGAGAGCCGTCTCATGGACGTCCCGGGAAAAACCAAGTTTCAGATCGATCTGCGCCGTCATTTACGCGAGTGTGAGGTTGATGAAAACCTGACCCACCTGATTTGTGAGATTGCCGAGGCCTCCAAATATATTATCCACTCCATTCGTACCGGTGAACTGGGGGTTGCCGGTACCTCCAACCTCTACGGCGAACAACAGCTCGCCCTCGATGTCCTCGCCGACCGGATTCTGCGCAAACGCCTCGAACATTCGCGCGTGGTCGCCAACATGATGTCCGAAGAAATGGACCAGATCATCCCGGTCTCTCCCGACTGGGAAGGAAAATACTCGGTTGCCTTTGATCCCCTGGATGGCTCGTCGCTCGTCGACGTCAACCTGGCGGTCGGCACCATCGTCGCGATTTTCCCCGGCTGTGACCTGCTGCGCCCCGGTCGTGACCAGGCCGCTGCCATGTATATCCTCTACGGGCCGCGGACGACGCTGCTCTACAGTGTCGGCAGGGGGGTGCACGAATTCGGCATGAACAGCCTGATGGAATACACCCTGCTGCAGGAGAATATCACCCTGTCTGCCAAGGGGGTGCTCCATTCGCCGGGTGGTTTGCGCAACCAGTATACCCCCGGGGTCGAAGCCTTCCTGTCAACTCTGGAAGCGCGCGGCTCGAAGTTGCGCTACAGTGGCGGTTTTGTCCCGGATATCAACCAGGTTCTGCTCAAAGGGAAGGGCATCTTCTTTTATCCTTACCTCAAAAATGAGCCGCGCGGAAAACTGCGGCTGCTTTTCGAACTCAGCCCGATGACCTATCTCGTCGAACAGGCGGGGGGTGCCGCCTCTGACGGGCGCCAGGCGATTCTCGACCTGGTTCCGGAACAGATCCACGCCCGGGCCCCGGTGTTTATCGGCTGCAAGGAGGATGTCGCCCTGGCCGAAGAGATGATTCGCCGGTACGAGGGGGAGAGTGTCGCGGTTGTCGAACCGGCCGCGCGCGCAAAAAAGGTATCACCGGCATAAGCGGTTCATCGCCGCGTCCTGCCTGAGCGGCAACAGTTGCACCGCAACGGCCTGAACGGCCGCTGCGGTGTGTCCAATCTGGATGGGGAGGGGGGTCTTGCCATTCGTTCCGGCACTGCTGGCCGCGACCATGGTTGGTT
>JAWOIX010000119.1:0-8602 GCA_046484405.1 Pelovirga sp. | reverse complement strand
AGTTCCCCCAAGATCTTTTGCAGACGCGCCAAGGCCCGGATATACCGTTTGCTGGCTGCCGACGGTTCCAGGCCCAGTTCCCCGGCGGCCTCGATATTGGTCAACTGTTCAAAATGCCTCAGCGACAAGACTTCCCGGTCCAGTGGTTCGAGACTGTTCAGTGCCTCCTGGAGTCTGATTCGCATCTCGGCCTTGATCGCTGCCTGCGAAGGCGATGTCAGCCGACCGAGAAGCTGTTCGGCCAACGATACGGAATTGGCTCCCGGCAACGCACCGCGGTGCAATGAGATTTCCCGGTTTACATCTCTTATTTGCGTTCCCAGGTGCGTCCGATGGACCTCCAGCAGCTTGTCACCCGTAATCCGCCGTAACCAAAGAAAAAAGGGTGCTCGTGGATCTTGGAGGTAGTCAGGCAGCCTTCGCACTGCCTCCTGATGTCCTGCGCCAGGCAGTTCAGGGGATTTCCGACCTGATTACGACGGAGGGCCTGATCAATGTCGACTTTGCCGATGTGCGTACTGTGATGAGTAACCGCGGCATGGCGATGATGGGGATCGGCGTCGCTGAAGGGGAGCGGCGCGCGGCTGAAGCCGCCTACAATGCCATCAGCAGCCCGCTGCTTGAAGAGGTCGATATCTCCGGCGCCATGGGTGTGCTGGTCAATATCTCCGGATCATCGGGGATGACTATGGAGGAGTTTGAAGAGGCTTCGACGATCATTCATGAAAAAGTCCATGAAAATGCGAATATTATCGTCGGTCTGGTGATTGACGAGAGTCTCGGCGATAAAATCAAGATAACCGCCATCGCGACCGGTTTTGGTGAAGTTTACGAAGAAAAATGCGTGGGCAGCGATCTGCTCGACGCTGGCCGCGATAACAAGCGGACGGCCCAGCCAGTCCTTCGGCACACACGTGAGCTGGACATCCCGACGCATGTCCGCAACGCAACGGGCAACGATGTTCTCTATGGCCGCCGTTCACGGGAGATGCCCAGTCAGAATCGCGACCTGTTTGTCGACGACGAGCAATTCGACATTCCGACGTTCCTGCGTCGACGGGTCGACTGAGCGGATATCTCGGCCCGTAGCCTGAAGCTTTATACCCGTTGCAGCAGGTCGTTGCTGCTGCCGTTTTGTGATGCACGCCGGTTCTCCGCCCGGCAGATGTACAGCGAATCTGTACCTTCTATTTTTATCCCGACGACTCCCTCGTCCAGGGCCATCTTGCATGGCCCTTTTTTTTTGTCTGGGAGGATGCCCGGTGACCATGGTTAAATGAATCGATGAGCAAAGCAGCAACCGGAAAACATCGCCAGCGGCGTGAGCAGGAAGCCGGCGCCAGTTACCATTCATGGCAGGAGGGACGCTATCGCGTCGCCTTGGTTTACCCCAACACCTATCACCAGGGGATGAGCAATCTCGGTTTTCAGACCGTTTATCATCTTATCAACCAGCGTGACGATTGTCTCTGCGAGCGTTTTTTCCTGCCGGACAAAGACGAACGTGCGCCTGCTGCAACCGCGTTGCTGTCGGTGGAATCGGAGCGGCCGCTGCAGGATTTTGACCTGATTGCCCTGTCCATCTCCTTTGAAAACGATTATCTCCATCTGCCGACGATTTTCGACCTGGCGCAGATTCCCCTTTTTGCCGCGCAGCGGCGGCCGCAGGATCCTCTTGTCCTGTTCGGTGGCGTCTGTGCGTTCATCAACCCGGAGCCCCTGGCTGAGATCGTTGACCTGGTCGCCGTCGGCGAGGCGGAGCCGCTTTTGGACGGGTTGCTCGATCTGCTCCAGCAGGACATCCCCGACCGCACTGACCACCTGCTGGCCCTCGCCCGGCTGCCCGGTATCTACGTGCCGCGGTTTTACCGGCCCGCGTACGGTCCTGCGGGGGTGACCTACCAACGCACGGCTGCTGTTCCTCTACAGGTGCGGCGCCAGTATCTCGCCGATCTGGACAGGTCCGCGAGCCGCAGCTTTATCCAGACCGGGCAGACAGAATTCGGTCACATGGCTCTGATCGAAGTGTCACGTGGCTGCTCCCGCGGCTGTCGTTTCTGCGCCGCCGGATTCGTTTACCTGCCCCCACGGGAGCGCAGTCTTGACAACCTGCTCACCCAGGTCGAGGCAGGGCTGTGCCAGCGCAACCGCATCGGCCTCGTCGCTGCCGCGGTGGCGGACTATTCACAGTTCACCGCCTTAGAGCAGGGGATCCTGCAGCGTCAGGGGGAGATCTCCGTGGCCAGCCTGCGCCTCGACGCCATTGATGCCGCCGGGGTGGCGATCCTGCGCCAGGCCGGTCATTCCAGCGTGGCGATCGCACCGGAAGCGGGCAGCCAGCGGCTGCGCGACTACATCAATAAGGGGCTGGGCGAAGAGCAGATTATCAACGCCGTCAACATCCTTGCGGACGGCGGCATCAGGCATCTCAAACTGTATTTTCTCATCGGTCTGCCCGGGGAAGATCTCTTCGACATGGAGGAGATTGTGCGGCTGACCCGGGCGATTACCATGATCTGGCGGGCTGCCGGCCAGCAGGCCGGTCAGGTGGGTCATGTCACGGTCAGCGTCAATCCGTTTATCCCCAAACCCTTCACCCCGTTGCAGTGGGCAGGCATGGACGGGGACAAGGCCCTGAAGAAAAAGGGGCGCTTTCTGCAGTCTGCCTGTGCGCAGCTGCCCAACACCAGGTTCATGATGGAATCGGTGCGCCTCGCCGTTCTACAGGCGTTCCTGTCGCGCGGCGACCGCCGCTGCGGGGCACTGCTCCCTGAGCTGGCGCAGGGTGGCAATCTTAGGCAGCTGTGTGCGCGTACGGGTGGTTCGCTGGCAGATATCGTCACGCGGACGCGTGACCGCAACGAGAGCTTTCCCTGGGAGATTATCGATCAGGGTGTCGCGCGGGAGTACCTGTGGCGGGAGTTCCAGGGGGCGGCCCGACACCGCCTGACGCCCCCCTGCGCACCAGAGTGTCGCCGCTGCGGACTCTGCGGCGGGAGCGCCTGAAGGTTACCAGGGTTGGGGACTGAGTTCGCGGCGCTGCAATTCCAGGCGCACGCGCTTGCGCTGATCGCGCAGGCCGGTCGCTATTTCCGGTCTGCCCCCGGTACTTATTCCGACCCCGCCACTTGTCGCAGTGCGGCCGCTGTAGTTACCAAGACCAAGGCCGAAGCTGATTCTTGGGGACGTCTGACTGAGTTCAACGGTGGCGATCTGGTCTTCCAGTTCGTAATAATAGAGCAGCAACTCCTCGTCGTTCAACGCCTCGTAGTTCACCGCCAAAAGATCCTGGGTGCGTGCCGCATGACCGGAACAACCGGACAGGACTGTCAGTCCGAGGACCAGCAGCACGGCCAGCAGGGTGGTTTTCGTGCACAACGCATGGATCATCTTGCTTCCTCTCGCAGGGTTCCAGATCACAGCAGGTCACAGAAGAATGATATCACGCCGTCCCGGTCTGCGCCTATCGCACTGACACGCGTTGGGCCACCGCTATTTCTGGAATCGGTCTGCAAAAACTGTTAAGGTGCAGCCTGTCTGCCAGCATGCGGGCCCGGTAACGGGCAGGGAAGGTGACGCAGCGCGAGGACGGCAGAGGCCTTTGGAATAAAGGAAAGGAACCGATGTCCACCCCTCTTCCATGGATCTATCATCCTCCGGCCGCGGCTGACCCAGCCGGTGGGCCGGTGCGGGTTGCCGCGATCATCGTCCCGGCGGTCCTGGGGATGCTGTTCTGCCTGCTCAATGCCTTTGGTGCGGAACTCCTCTGCCTGAGCAGTGGTTGCACTCTTTACGCCGATTACCGTGTCCTCGGGCTACCCGTCAACCTGCTTGGAGCTGGTGCCTTTGCCGCCATCATCCTGGTCAGCCTGCTGGCCCGCGAACGGCCGGCCTGGCGCGGGCGGCTCTATCTGCTGTTGCTGCTTGTTCTGTTCCTCGACACCCTGTTTCTGGTCTGGCAGATTGCCTTCTGGCCCTGCAGCAGCTGCCTGTTTGTCGCGCTGCTGCTGGTTGCCTGCCTGCTCGCCGCCGTGCGGGCATTCCCGCCGTACCGATCAAAGCTGCTTTTCCTCGTTCTGCTGCTCTGGTTTGCTGCCTTTACCCCGGTCAGTGTCGCGGCAGGCAAGGAACTCCTCCTGCGTCCATGGTCCGCCCTTGGCCCCGAAGGTGCCCCTGTCGCGGTGTATTTTTCGCCGACCTGCCCGAGCTGCAAAACCGCGGTCCTCGATATCCTTGAGCGACGGGACATCCTTGACCAGGTCGCGTTTTACCCGGTTGCCAAAACGGCCGAGGACGTGCAGCGCCTGGCGCTGTTGCTGGAAGTCGAGGGTGCGGCCGGTCTGCGCCGGGTGTTCAGTGACGAGCCACCGCCGGCGAAGACGTCCTGGTCGCTGCGCTGGCGACTGCAGCGCAACAGCATGATGATGGCGCGGATGGGGGTCACGACGGTTCCCCTGATTCTGGCACCGCAACTCATCGAGGCCCCGACCCCGCCGCCGGCGCTGCCCGTGCCGGGCAGTTCCTGGTTGCCCGCCAACCTGCTTCCCGCACCGCAGATCGAGGCCGGGTGTTCCCTGGCACCGGGAGCTGCCGAGCCCTGTGACTAAAGGTTGTTGCGCACTATGGTGTGAGCAGGCTCACGCGCGCAGGAGTTGCAGGGGCATGCCCGGAACGATCTCACCACCGTGCACAACCTTGGCAAATATCCCTTCTTTGGGCATGACACAGTCCCCCGCCTGATGATAGATGGCACAACGGGTATGACATTCCTTGCCGATCTGGGTCACTTCGAGCAGCACGTCGCCGATTTGCAGTCGTGCGCCGACGGGCAGGGCAGGTAAATCGATGCCGCAGGTGGTCAGGTTTTCGGCAAAGTCACCACTGTCCACATCCAGTCCCAATGCCCGCATCTTATCGACGCTTTCTTTTGCCAGCAGGCTCACCTGGCGGTGCCAGTCGCCAGCATGAGCGTCGCCGACGATGCCGTGGTCCACTTGCAGGGCGACTTTTGCAACCGGGGTTTTGCGCTCCCCCTTGGCGGCGCTGATGCACACCGCGACAATCTCTGCGCTCATGTTATCCTCCAATGCTGGCCATGGAAAAGGGTGCCGCTGAGCCGGGATCGCTGCTGAGCAGGTGCTGTTCCGGTTTGTTTTGAATCACCCCGGAGAGCAGGCCAACCAGGTGCTCCTGCTGGTCAGCCCCGAGGCACGGGCGCAGATCGACGGCTGCATCGGTCATCAGGCAGCTTTTTGCCAGGCCGGTCGAGGTGATCCGAATGCGATTGCACGACCCGCAAAAATGTTCTGTCATCGGGGTGATGATGCCGAGCATTCCTGCGGCTCCGGCGATGCGGTAAGGTTTGGCCGGGCCGCAATCGTGGTCGGACGGCAGTTCCTCGAGCGGCCAGGACTGGCGCAGGCGGCTGACAATTTCCGCCCCGCTGAGGATCCGCTCCTGCCAGCCCGGCTCGCGAATGGTCGGCATATATTCGATGAAGCGCACCGACCAGGGATGATCGATGGAGAGGGCGGCGAAAGCCTCGATTTCCGCTTCGTTGACCCCGCGCATGGCGACCATGTTGAGCTTGATGTTCATGCCAAGGCGATCCGCCAGTGCAATCCCCGCCTGAACACGGGCGAGATCCCCGCCACGGGTGATGGCGCTGAAGGTTTCTGTCCGCAGGGAATCGAGGCTGATATTCAGCCGCCGGATCCCGGCGGCGTAGAGAGCTTCGGCCTGTTCTTCCAGAAGGATCCCGTTGGTCGTCAGGGCGACCTCTTCTACCCCTGGCAGAGCCACCAGTTGAGCGAGAAAGTCCACCGCCCCCTTGCGCACCAGTGGCTCGCCGCCGGTGACCCGCACCTTGCGGATTCCCAGTGACGTCGCCGCCGTGACGATGCGCAGCATCTCCTCATAGCGCAGAATGTCATGGTGCTGCTTCTGCACGATGCCGTCCGCCGGCATGCAGTAGCGGCACCGCAGGTTGCAGCGGTCAGTGATGGAGAGACGCAGGTAATTGATCGTGCGTCCGAACTTATCCCTCATGACGATCGGATGACGGCGGCGCGGGCTTTTTCTCCCCGAGATCGGCGATGTCGAGTTCCTGTGCCTCATTGACCCCCTTCTTGAAATTGCGGATCCCCTTGCCCAGGGCTTCACCGACCTGGGGCAGTTTTCCTGCACCGAAAATGACCATGACCAGCACGAGGATAATCAACAGTTCCTGGGTTCCCAGACCGAACATACACAACTCCTTTGTTTAGTTGGCGGAATGAACCTGCCCGGGGGGCAGGCGTAGAATGATAACCTCAACCCTGTCACCACGGACCAGGTCGGCGGCCCCAGTCGCCACGGGCAGCAGGGCATGAGCGCCCTGACTGCTGCGGTTCTGGCCGGAACCCTGGCGCTGCGACGGATGGAAATGCAGCGCGCCATCGACGATCTGCAGGGCCCCCCAGAGGAATTGCTGGCGCTTTCCACCTCCCTTGATGTCGCCGGCGAGGGTGACGTGCAGCCGTGGCGCAAGCGGATCCTGATGGCCGGCGCGGAGCAGCAGCGCCGGGCGCACAAACAGCTCATAGGTGGCCGCCGAGGCGGCGGGGTTGCCGGGCAGGCCGAACACCGGCAGGTCGCCGATCATGCCGAACAGGGTCGGTTTGCCCGGCTTGATGGCAACCTTCCAGAAGACCTGCGTGAAGCCGATGCGGCACAGGGCCTCCTGCACATGATCGCGATCCCCCATGGACACCCCGCCGGTGCTCAGTAACAGGTCAGCCTCAAGCCCGCGGCGCAGCTTCGTCTCCAACTCCTCCGGCTGATCCCTGGCAATGCCGAGATGGAGTACGTTAAAGCCGTCCTCGCGCAGGCGCGCGGCCAGCAGGTGGGCGTTGGAATTGACGATCCTGCCGTCCTGCCGGGAATCCTCGAGGTCGCAGAGTTCATCCCCCGTCGACAGGATCGCGACGCGTGGAGCAGGATAGACCCGCAGGCGGACAATGCCTGCGGCGGCCAGCAGGCCGATAGCACCGGAGGAAAGAACGGTGCCTGCTTGCAGAACCTTTTCCCCCTGTTGCAGTTCCTCCCCCCGGTAACGCACATTGGCACCATGCTGTACGGGTTTGCGCAGGAGAATCTGCCCGTCGCTGGACAACTCGACATCTTCGAAGGGGACGACGGTGTCGCAGCCTGCCGGCAGCGGTGCGCCGGTCATGATGCGGACCGCCTCGCCCGGTTCGACCCTGGCGGCAAACTGTTCCCCGGCCGGCAGAAAACCGACCTCACGCAGACAGGATTGCGCTGCCACACCGGCGCTGGCGAAAGCGTAACCATCCATCGCCGAATTGTCCGCCGGAGGCAGTACGCGGGCAGAGGTGATGTCCTCCGCCAGAACCTTTCCGTGCCCCTCATCCAGGGAAACAGTGACCGGCGGCAGGGCTTGCACCGTCTGCATGATGGCCATCAGGGCCTGCTGGTAAGTTAACACGAACGACCTCCTTGACAGAATTTCCTGGTGCTGTCGCGCGGACAGGACAGGCCAAGAGGAATCACGTGGGCGGCGCGGATACAGATGAGCACCTTGCTGCCAGGGGCGAGTGGATACCGCCGCAGCGCACGTTCCGGCAGCCGCATCTGCAGCCGGGTGCGTGGCAGTCCTTCGGGGATCAGCCAGACCAGCGCTTCGGCACCCAGGGTGATGATTTCATCAACCAGGGTGGGCACGGGATTGTCCAGATGATCCCCCCAGGGCTTGTCCGGCTTGACCATCAGCACATTGTGCGGGTGGATGGAAAACTGGATCTCGCCGGGGATGGCGCCAACCGGCCCGGTCAGCGCGTGCAGCTGATGTGGCCCCCAGCGCAGCAGCAGGCCGCCCGTCCGGTCAGGTTGTGCCGCCGCGGTGAAAATATTCGGAATATCCAGCAGCCGCGCTGCCCGTTCACAGGCCGGGCGGGTCAGCACATCTGTGGTGTGGCCGGCCTGAAGGCGTTGCCCGCGGTCAAGGAGAATCATGTGGGACGCCATCTGTGCCGCCTCATCGAGGTCGTGAGTCACCAGCACCACGGTGCCGCCGATCTGCGCGTGAAGGCGGCGCATTTCCACGTACAGCCGTTTGCGGGTGCTGCGGTCGACGGCGGAAAAGGGTTCATCAAGGAGCAGCACCCGCGGGTTGCGGGCGATGGCCCGCGCCAGGGCGACCCGCTGGCGCTGACCGCCGGACAACTGGTCGGGCCGGCGCTTCTCGAAGCCGCTGATGTGGGCCAGTTCCAGGCATTTGCGGGCCTGTTGGCGCCGGTCGGCCGGGGTCAGCTGGCGCAGCGCCATCTCGATGTTTTCCAGCACACTCAGGTGCGGAAAAAGTCCGTAGTTCTGTGGCACCAGGCCGATGGAGCGCTCCCGGGTCGGACGCTGGATCCCCTCGTCATTCCAGACCTCGTCCCCCAGAGTGATGCGCGCATGCTGCAGTTTCAGCAGTCCGGCAATGGCCCGCAGAATCGAGGTTTTGCCACTTCCCGAGGGTCCGACCAGGGCGGTGATCACCCCCTCCGGGATGGTCGCGGAAAAATCGAGGGGCGGTCCGTTGTGACGCAGTTCCAGGTGC
>JAWOIX010000089.1:0-14428 GCA_046484405.1 Pelovirga sp. | reverse complement strand
CAGCTTTTCCCGCGGGCTGACCCAGATCCGGTCGAGGGCAAACACCGGCCAGCGCGCAGGGAAGGTGCGCGGCGCAGGCACTTCTGAAAAATGCCGGCGCAGCCAGCGCAGAGGCCGTCCCCACAGGAACCACTCGTTAAGGTCCCCGAGCAGCACCTTGGTATGTTCTCCCGGCGTGGCCTGCAGACGTTGCAGCACCGCCTGAATCTGTGCCCGCCGTTCAGCAGGTCGCAGGCCCAGATGGGTCGCCATCACCTCAAGCTTTTGTCCATGATTGTCAAACAGAACGTGCAGCGCGCCGCGCGGTTCCCGGCCGCTAACGCTGAGATCCAGACGGTTTATGGAGAGGACTGGCAAGGCGGTCAACAAAGCATTACCGTAATGGCCATGGGTGCTCTTCATGGTGATCCCGTGAAGGGCCTGCCAGGGCTTCCCGGCGCAGAACAGGTCGAGCAACCCGGGATCGCGATGCAGCAGTTCCACCTCCTGCAGGGCGATGATGTCAGCGTCAAGGGTATCAAGAACGGCCTTGATCCTCTCCGGATCGTAGAATCCGGCGCGTCCGTAACAGCGGTGGATGTTGTAACTGACCAGACGCAGGGCCATCTCAGCTTGCCTCCTGTGCCGCCCGACGCACCAACAGCGGTCCGGCAAGCGCAAGCAACTGTGGTCCCGGGCAGGTGCCGCCTCCAGGAATCACCGCCAGGTCCGTTGTCATCGTTTGCGTTGCCACGTCTGCTCCCGCTTTTCATATTTTTGTTTTACCGCCGCCCATGCAACCTTGTGGGCGACCTCTTCTCGGGAGTCGTCCCCTCTTCTGTCCTCTGCGTCCCGGTACTGATCCCAGGCACTGTTAAAAGCCGCCAGGTAAATCTCCTGAGCCTGTTGCGGCAAGACCTGTCTGACCGGTTCAGGCAAATCTGCCAATGACGTATAGGGCATCTGGTCCTCCTCTCGAACTCACTTTAAGGGTAACAGTAACACAGGTTTTCTCAAGGGAACGGGGCCGGATGGGAACCCCAGGATGCATGCCAGGATCCCGGGACTGGCGCGAAGCAAGAGCCTGAAAGGCACCGCTCTGCCTGACGCAGATCACCAGCCGTCATCCTGGTCAAGCCCTGGTCCGGCCATTGCGACTGTATGGATTGCGGCCATGGTCACGGCTTGCGAGACGGCCCTCAGGTGATATATTGCATGAAGAGGGGTCCGCAGATGACCGGTGACTGACGCCTTTTCTGGTCCAAAAGCAGTTTATCATGCTTGCGGTCGCCGCAAGGACATCATATGAAAAAGTCAAAGGAACAGTATGTCTGTCTTGTTTGTGGCTTCAATATGGTCGATTTTCATCCCGCCACCTGTCCTTTTTGTGGAGCACGCAAGCAACAGTTTATAACCGCCAGGGAGTGCTCGGCCCGGTTCAGGGTGGTGACCACCCCGGTCAACGCCAAGGTCACCAGGCTCCAGTCCCAGCCGGCGCTTGGCTACGAGCATAGCGCCTATCGCATCGAGACCGCTGAAAGTGCCGTCTGGATCGATTGCCCATCCTCCTTCGATACCTCACTGCCGGCGGTTGAACGCATCCTGTTTACCCATCACCATTTTCTCGGCGCAGCGAACCTCTACCGGGAGTTTTTTCCTGCCAGGGTGGGCATTCACCAGGAAGATTCGCGCCATGAGCTGTGCAACCGCTTCAGTTTTGATGACCTTTTCGACCAGGATTTTATTCATCAGGGCATCGAGGGCGTTCACGTCAACGGGCACACTCCCGGATTTACCCTTTATATCTTCGAGGAGACCCTGTTCATCTGCGACTACGTCTTCCCCGCGGGGAAGGGCATGAAGCTCAACCCCTTCGGTCCAGCCGACCTGACCATTGCAGGACACCAGCGCATCAGGGACCTGCTCGCTGGTCGCACACTTGCTACCGTCTGCGGTTACAACTATGTCATCGCGTTTCCCGAATGGTGGCGCAGCTTCGAATCCGGTCCTGCGTTCGGTGGATTCTGATCAAGAATGGGCAATGGGGTGAGGGATCGGGTCTGCGCCACAGAACAATCGCCCTCTCTGTGGATTTGACCATAGCACGCAGCTGGCATGAGACATTGGAACAGGTCTGCCCCACCGGATCCGTGCCTTCCTGATGACCCTGCATCCCAGGTCAGAGTTCAGCAACGGCACGCATGGAGGTGGAAATGAAGAAAAACATCTTTGTTATCGCCCTCGACGAATTCACCAGGAAACTGTTCGGCACCGTCCATCATGCCGAACAGTACCGCTTCCATGCGCTGCTTCCCCAGGAAAAGATCGTATCCGCAGCCAGTTACTCCATGCCGGACCTGATCGCCGAAGCACAGCAGAATCTGCATGATTTCGACGGCCAGGTCGACGGCATCGTTTGCTATTGGGACTTTCCCGCCACCATCATGCTGCCGACCCTGCGCCAGATCGCCGGACTGAGAACAACCTCCACGGAAAGTATTCTCCACTGTGAACATAAATACTGGAGCCGGGTCATCCAGCGACAGGTCGTTCCCGAACTCGTTCCGCGCGTGGCTGCTTTCGATCCCTGGTGTGCCGATCCTCTGGCCATGGTCGACCTCCCTTTTCCCTTCTGGATTAAACCGGTCAAGGCCCATTCCTCGATCCTCGGCTTTAAAATCGAGACAGCCGCCGCATTCCACGCGGCGATTCCCCGGATTCAAAAAAGCATCGGGCGCTTTTCCGAGCCTTTCAATTATCTCTTTGCACAGGTTGACGTGCCCGCAGAGATTGCCGCTGTGGACGGCAACTGGTGCCTGGCCGAGGAAATCATCGCGGCGCAGAACCAGGTCACCCTGGAAGGCTATGTTGTTAATGGCGAAGTCAATATTTATGGCGCGGTCGATTCCCTGCGCGAGGAAATTCCATCCAGCTTCAGCCGTTACCATTATCCATCGCGTCTGCCGGCGCACATTCTGCGGCACATGACCGAAGCTACGATCAAGGTCATGCAGGCGACCGATCTCGACAACGAACCCTTTAATATCGAGTTCTTTCACGATCCGGAAACGGACAGCATCTCTCTGTTGGAAATTAACCCGCGCATTTCCAAGTCGCATTGTCCGCTCTTTTACCTGGTCGAGGGGGCCTCGCACCAGGAGATTATGCTCGACCTGGCCCTCGGCAAGGAACCTCAATATCCCCATGGCGCAGGCCGTTACCCGATGGCAACCAAGTTCATGGTGCGGCGCTATGCTGGTGATGCACAGGTCAAGCGCGTCCCCAGCAACGAGGACATACAGCGCGTGCGCCATGAAATCGACGGGGTCTTCATTGTCGTCTGGGTAGAGGAAGGCCAGCGGCTCTCCGAGTTTGCCGACCAGGACAGTTACAGCTTCGAATACGCCAACATCTTTGTCGGCGGGCACAGCGAAGAGGAATTGCAGCACAAATACCGTCGCAGCCTGGAGCTGCTGCCGTTCGAATTCGAACCAGTGACAGATTATTGAATAAGCGGAGGATGGAATGCAGTACATCACATCGTTTCCCTGTACCGTCGAAACCATTGAAAACGTCTGGATACCCATGTCCGACGGGATCCGCCTGGCCGGACGGCTGTGGCTGCCGCGCGGCTGCGACAGCCAGCCGGTGCCGGGCATTCTCGAATATATCCCTTACCGCAAGCGCGACTTCACGCGCTCACGGGATACCGGCCATCATCACTACTATGCCGGGCACGGTTATGCTGCGCTGCGCGTCGACCTGCGCGGCAGTGGCGACTCCGAGGGTGTGCTCAAAGACGAGTACCTGGAACAGGAACTCGCCGATGGTGAAGAGATCCTGCGCTGGATGGCGGAACAACCCTGGTGCACCGGCAAAATCGGTATCATCGGCATCTCCTGGGGAGGCTTCAACGGCCTGCAGCTTGCCGCCCGACAGCCGCCAGAACTGCACGCAGTGGTCAGTGTCGCCTCCACCGACGACCGCTATGCCGACGACGTGCACTACATGGGCGGCTGCCTGCTCGGCGACAACATCTCCTGGTCCAGCGTCATGTTCGCCTACAACTCGATGCCGCCGGATCCACAGATCGTCGGTCCGAACTGGCGCGACATGTGGTTCGAGCGCCTGGAAAACAGCGGCCTCTGGCTCGACACCTGGCTGCGCCACCAGCAGCGTGACTCTTACTGGAAACACGGCTCGATCTGCGAGGACTTCTCGCGCGTCAAGGTTCCGGTCATGACCGTCAGCGGCTGGGCCGACGGCTATACCAATGCCGTCTTTCGCATGCTGGAAAAGCTTACGTGCCCGCGCCTCGGGCTGGTCGGTCCCTGGAGCCACCGCTACCCTCACGACGGCGTGCCGGGTCCGGCAATCGGCTTTCTGCAGGAAGTGGTGCGCTGGTGGGATTATTGGCTGAAGGGAGAGGAAAACGGCATCATGGACACTCCCCGGTTGCGCGCCTACATGCTCGACAGTGTGCCGCCGACAACCAGCTATACGACCCGCCCGGGCCGCTGGGTTGCCGAGTCCAGCTGGCCGTCAGAGAATATTCAGTACAAATCCTTTACCCTCGGATGGCGTGGTATTGTCCCAGGCTTCGGTCACTCGCCCGAAGTGACCGAAAGCATCCGTTCACCCTTAAGCGTCGGCCTGTTCGCCGGTAAGTGGTGCTCCTACAGCGCCACCCCGGATCTGCCCCACGACCAGCGCCAGGAGGATGGCGGCGCGCTGGTCTTCGACAGCGAACCCCTGGAAAAAGGGATGGAGATTCTCGGCCAGCCGGTCGTGGAGCTGGTCCTGTCTTCCGACCAGCCCGTGGCGATGGTGGCGGTACGCCTTTCAGATCTCGCCCCGGACGACAAGGCGACGCGGGTCACCTACGGGGTGCTGAACCTGACCCATCGCGACAGTCACGAGCAACCGGAGTCGTTGCAGCCGGGACAGCAATACCGGGTGCGGGTCAAGCTGAACTATATCGCCCAGATGTTTCCGGCAGGGCACCGCTTCCGCATCGCTATCTCGACCTCTTACTGGCCTTTGGCCTGGCCTCCACCGCGGCCGGTGCGCCTGACGATCCTGACCGGTGCCAGTCGCGTGATCCTGCCGGTGCGCAGTTCAACCCGACTGGATGCACAACTCAAACCCTTCGCCGCACCGGAAGCGGCACGGCTGCCACAGACCCGGCAACTGGGGAAGACCGAGCGCAACTGGCGGGTGATCCGCGATCTGGAAAACGACCTTTCCACCCTGGAGGTGATCAAGGACGAAGGAGTGGTGCGTATCAAGGAGATCGACCTGGAGATGGAGAAGAGCGTTCAGGAGTGGTACAGCTTTCGTGGCGACGATTTCGACTCGGTGCGCGGCGAGGTTCTCAGCCAGCGTGGCGTCCGGAGGGGACTCTGGTATGTGAACACGATAACCCGTACCGTGCTGCAGTCCGACGCGCAGAGCTTTCACCTGCACGCTGATCTCGACGCCTATGAAAACGGTTTTCGCGTCTACACCCGCTCGTGGGACCACGTCATTGCGCGGGACAATCTTTAACCCGCCCCGCCCCGGCGGCGGCGCAGATAAAAATGCAGAAACCCCCGCCCAGGGGACGAGGGTTTCGCTAGCGTACAAAAAGAGAAAGCCGCTGAAGATCTGTTTTCTCTCTTGTTCTTATGGCGCGCCAGGAAGGATTCGAACCCTCGGCCTACGGATTAGAAGTCCGTTGCTCTATCCAGCTGAGCTACTGGCGCACTGAAACTGCCGGGTCGGGATATGCCTGCCCCCTGGCAGCAGGCTGGTTTCTAGCATGGAGATCAAAGATTTGCAATGAAATTTATACGTTTGCACAGCCGCTTGCCGCTTCAGGCCGGAGCCGGATCGTCCGGGTTGTCATCAGCAACCGGATCACCGTCGAACAGGTCCGCAACAATGGCCGCGGCCCCAGCCAGGGCGTCCGGCCCGACCGCGACCGCCGTATCCTCGGTCAGGGCGGGATCAGACGCGAATGGATCACTGACGGGGTCCTTGCGCAGACCGACAGCATGATGCAGGGTCCGCTGCAACAGATCCAGCAGCGCTCCGAAACCCGGGTCTTCGGCAAAGGGATCCACTGCGACGTCCCTGGATGAAAAAAACTCTGTGACCAGGGCAGGATCATCGGCAAACAGATCCGCATGGGGCAACAGCCCCTGCGGCATCTCCCCCACAGCCGCCGCCCCGGAGACAGGCACCTGTGCGGCCTGTTCGACCAGATCAAAGCTGTAAATCAAATCGGCAATCAAGCCCTGCGGTTCGGGCAGGCGGGCACGGCAAATCTGGCTGAGCTGTTCGAGCCAATCGGCGGCAAGGGCCAGGTTCCCATCATCGATCCGCAGCAGGTGTGGCGACAAGGCGGCGCGATGCTGCAGGGAACGCACGATCCGCTCGGCAATCCTGCTCAAGCCGGCAACCCCCTGCTCACCTGCCTGGGTCTGAAGATCTGTGAATAAGGTCACCAGCCCGGGCGGCACGACCTGCCGGGCGGCTGGGTCACCAAGCAACAGGCGCAGGTGGGTGGCACAATGGTCTGCCTGCCGACACAGCATCAGGCGCGGATAAGGCTGTTGATCAATCATATTCTCACACCGGAGAGGGAAGAGGCCACGCAGAACCCATCATGGGGCGAGGATAACATAAAATACGAAGGCCGCAAAAAATTAATCCTCACTGACGGTTGTCAGCGTCCAGGACAAAACTGACGGGAATGACGACCCAGCTCTCCACCGCATTGCCGTCAACCGTCGCGGGGGTGAAGCGCCAGCGGATGATGGCGCGGCGGGCGGCTTCGTCAAGGCTTTTGTGGCCGCTCGAGGTGCGCAGCTGCAGATCTCCTACCGCACCACTGCGCAGCACCTGCACCTCATACTCCACTGTCCCCTGCCAGCCGCGGCGCCGGGCAATCTGCGGATAGGGCGGCGGTGGATGGTGCCCGTAACGGGGCCGCGCCTGCTGGCTGACCACCGGTCCGCCCTGGTCTCGCGGCACAGGCGCAGCGGCCGCGGTTGACCGGCTGCCGGGCGCTTGTGCCGCGGGCAATGCCGGGCGGGTGGTGGCAGCGGCGGGCTCCGGCAATGGCGCAGCAGCCGCCGCAGGGGTCGCAACCGGCTGACTGTCAGGCCGTGTGACCGCGACCGGCGGCGCATCCGGCAGATCTGCCGATGGCGCGGCGGCGGACTTGCGCGCGGCAGGAGCGCTTGCGACCGGTGTGTTCTGCCTGTTCGCCAGCGCCGGCGCAGCAGCTGGTTGCGGTACCGGGGCAGGAAGCTCCGCAGCTGGCCGCGGCAGCGCCACCTCGTCCCGCGGTTGTTCCGCCCGAGGCGGCGGCGTCCTTCCGGGCGCCGCGTCCGCAGTGCGCTCCGGTTCAAGCCGGGTCAGAATCACGCCCAGCGAGTGCTCAGCCACCGTCACACGGGCATCGTGCCCATGCAGCAGCAAGCCACCGGCATGAAGGCCCGCGGCAAGCAGGAAAAATCCAAGTAACCGTATCCTCGTCCTGATCATCACGCAAGTCAACCACGGCTGCCGGTCATCAATCAACCGCTTCATCACTGATCTGCAAGGTATTCGACAACATCATTGTGAACCACCAGGCCGTTGCGATTGCTGACCTGCAGGCTGTAGCGGCCGGGATAGGCGGCTGGCGGCAGGGTGGTCCCGAGGCGTGAGCCGGAGCGCAGCTGGGTCCTGACCGCCATCAGGGGCAGAGGCACAGCGGCCAGTCCTTTTTGCGACTGGGAATAATAGAGCAGGTTTTCGTCAATCAGCAGTTTCCTGGAAATGCGTCCCAGCGGGATGTTACCCGTCAGCTGGGGATGCTGCGGGGAACTGATATCGACAATACTGATGCCATGGCCCTGGCTCACGACAAAGGCCAGGTCCTGGTGCAACAACAGCCCCTTGCTGTATCCCGGCAAACCGACCGAGGTCAGCAGCCGCGGCTGTCGCGGATTGCGGACATCCACCAGCAATAACCCGGAACGGCCATTGGCAATGAAGGCAATCCCGTCACGCACCCTGACCTCTGTCTGCTGGTCGAAGCGGTTGCGGGGAAAGGGCTGGGATATGCGGCTGAGCAGTTCCATGCCGCCGGCATCGACCGCGTAGATCAGCATCCCCTCCTTATGGGTCATCGCGAAGAGATAAGGGTCCTCAACCGCCACAGAGATGACGTTGACGTCGACAATCCTGGTCACAATCCGTGGCGCCTGGAGATTGGAAAAATCGATCTGAGTATATCCCTCCTTGTTTCCCATGATAATCAACGCCCCCTGCACGACCGCAAGGCGCGAGGCCTGCTGGGTCGGCCAGGAGGCAAGCAGGCGCGGCCGCCGGGCAGAGGTGATGTCATAGACCTTGACTCCGGCAGGTCCCTGCCCGACGAACAGCAGGTTATCATGGCGCGCCAACGCGAAGGAGGGAATATCATCGATATCCCTCGGGCGCAGGCTCTCATCATTTTTCAGCACAACGCGCAAGCCCTTGGAATCAGCGATAAAAAACACCTCGTCTGTCGTCAGAATATCATTGATCGTATGCGGGATATTCAGCCACCTGGCCACCTGGCGCGACTGCATGCGCTGCCGGTCAACAACCAGCAACCCCTGCAGTGTCCCGGTGACGAAAAGAACATCATCCCCTTCCGCGAGGGTCTGCAGGCCGGAGGAAAGTTCCACCGATTCCGAGGTGGAATGGTCAGCGTAATCAATCACGCGCAGGCCGGTAAACCCCTCAATCACGTAGAGGTGCTCCTTGCCGGCCACCAGCCGCGTGACGGTGCCGAAACCTTCCCAGTCCCTGACCGGTTGCGGTCGTAAGGGGTCTTCGAGGCTGTACAGCTTCAGGCCGTTGCGCACCCCGACATAGAGCATCTGCCCGGCAATCAGGATATCCCGCACCTGCTCCGGCAGACTGATAAAATGGGAAAAGCGGACATTGCCGGGATCGCTGCCGTCGAAAACGATAATCTTGTTGTCACGCATGGACAGAAAGATGAGGTCGCCATAGACGGCAAGCGAACGGATCGTGGAGGGAGCGGCGATCTGCCTGGTCAGGACAATCTGTTCCAGGTCTGACAGGTCATAGAGCAGCAAGCCGTCCGCCGCCGTCACGACATAGAGCAGCCCTTTATGCAGGTGACATGCTATCATGAGATCGCCGGACCAGATCTCGGCCCGGCTGACAAGTCTCTGGTCCTCGATCGTCATGATTTTAAGGCCCTCGCGGCCACAGACGACAAACAGCAGATTGCCACTGCGGTGCAGGTCGATCACTGCCAGTTCCGGCAGATAATCATCGAGCAGCACCGGTCGCCGGGGGTCGGCAATACTGACAACCTTCAGTCCTTTGTTACTGCCGAGAAACAACAGGTCTCCGGCAATCAGGCTGGTGTTAAAATAACCATCCAGCGGAAAACGCGTCTCGATCATCTGGTCGTTGCTGACATCCATCACCAGGCTGACAACGGTATCCCGATCAAACCCTGAACCGGCAAGATCAAAGGAGACCGGGCTGTGCAGCGGCACCTGCCGGGACGATGGAGCTGCGACATTCAGGCCCTCCTGCAGACTGAAGAAACCCTGCAGCAAACTGGCGAGCCATAACACCAGGGCAACCCCCAGGGCCACGACTCCCGCAACGCCGAACATCTTCCGGGAGCGCCTCATGCAGTCCCTCCGGCGGCAGATTCCGCCACCTGTTCATTCTTTGTCAGCAGTGGCTCAAGCACGTTGTTAAGCTCCTCATCTTTCAGCGGTTTTTTCAGCGTGCCGCTGATCAGCGGCGCCATCTGCGCAGGCATGGTCAGGTCGCCGCCGAGCAGGTAACAGGCGGGCAGGCGGAAAGGCACTGCGCCCAGTGCGGCGGTCACTTCTGCCAGCGAAAAATCTGTCGCATCGATAATCAGCAGCAGCCAGTCCTCGTTGCACGGAGCAGCGGCCAGCGCCGAGAGCTCGGTGATACTCGCAAGAGCGATCCGCCGACGCGCCAGGGCGAGGCGGAGCAGCTCGCGCACGGCGACATGACGTCCGACAAAGAGCACGGTGCCGTGCCGAGGCTCTGCGATGCGCTCGGCGTCAGGGACAATCTTCGGTGGTGCCAGAGAGGCCTGCCGGGAGAGCAGGGCTTCATGCAAACGCCCCCAGGTCAGCGGGGAACGCAGACGTTTGACCTCCGCCGGCAGGGGCAACAACTCGTGACGATCCATAACGATAAAAAAAACGTCGAGGCCAGGGACCGCCAGGAGCTGGTGCAGGCGATCCTGCTCAGCGGACTCGGCACCATGAAACAGCTCCTGGCAGAGAAACAGCGCGCGGCCGTTAGCCTGCGCTGCTGCAGAACGGTTCAGCCACTGCACCAGGGCCGCGGCCGTGGGTGTTGTCACGACCCGCATGCCATGATCGGTCAATTGCCGTGCGAGAAGACCGGCCGCATCTGTATCGGCCAGCGCCACGGCGACGGGCGTCGCGGGCCACTGCACCGGTCTGTACGGCTGACCAGACCCGACCAGGGGAAGCGGCAGCGCGACGCGAAAACTGCTGCCGCTGGCCGGTGTGCTGGAGACCTTCACGGTTCCCCCCATCAGATCAACCAGCTGCTTGACGATCGGCAGGCCCAGGCCGGCCCCATAACTGGTGGCAGAAGAAGGGTCGCGCAGCTGGTAAAACAGGTCGAAAATATGACGGCTGACTTTCGCGTCCATGCCGATGCCGGTATCCTCCACCTCCAGGACGCAGAGAGCCGGGCCATCGACGCTCCGGGTGACCTGCAAACGGACGTAAACCGATCCTGCCGAGGTGAACTTGATCGCATTCCCAATCAGGTTCATGGCGATCTGCCAGATCTTTGCGCGATCCCCTTTGACCCGGACAGTGGCGCTCAACGGGATATCAACAAGCAGTCGCAGACCTTTTTCCTGGGCCTGGGTCGCGAGAAGCTCGGCGACCTCCTCGACAACCCGGTAAAGTTCGATATCCTCGGCCTCGAGAACCAGCTTGCCCGCCTCGATACGGGACAGATCGAGCACGTCGCTGATCAGGGCCAGAAGGTCCTCGCCCGATTTGCGCACCGTTTCCGCCAGCGCCTGCTGCTGTTCATCCAGAGGGGTGCGCAACAGCAGTTCATTCATCCCCAGAACCCCGATCAGCGGCGTCCGTAATTCATGGGTCATGCGCGACAAAAACAGCGACTTGGCTTCGTTGGCGGATTCGGCCTGCTGGCGGGCAAGTTTCAGCTCGCGCACCGCCGCCTGCAGTTCTGCTGTTTTTTCCCCGACCATCACCTCAAGATGCTCCTGGATGCGGCCCTGTTGCTGTTGATGCAGCTCAACCTCCTCGAGCATGTGATTGAACCCGTCGACCAGAATGCCGATTTCGTCGTCATTGATCTTCCTGGCACGCAGGGAGTAGATCTTCGAGTCGGAAATCTGCTCCATCAGGCCGGCCAGGGCCAGCAGCGGCTCGGAAATCGGCTTCTGCAGTCGTCCGGCGAGCAGCCACGAGCACAACAGCAGCAGGCACAGTGACAGGATGATGCCAAAGGAAACCGCGCCGAGCCTGCCATAGAGACTGTTCAGGTCGCTCAGAAGGTAGATGGTACCGACCCGTACCTTGTCAAAGAAGATCGGCGAGAAGAAGCCGAAATGGCTGCGGCTGTAACTGAGTTTTTCGACCGTTGATGATTCCCAGTGAGCCCGGTTGTCGACATGAAAGTCCTGTTCCAGGGCACGCCAGACCAGGCGCGCATTGTCCTGGGAGAGGTATTCCGCAACCGGCTCTCCTTGCCGGTCGAACAGGTACGCTGCGTGGATGTAACGCTGGGTCGACAGCAACCCCAGCAGTGTTTCCGTCTCCTGATAGGCGCCAAGCACCAGGGCCTCACGGCTGTTGGCGGCAAGGGTGGCGGACAACACGCGCAGCTCCTGTTCCAGGGCGGTGCGCGACGTGTAAATTTCTGACACCAGGACAACCACGCTGACAATCAGCAGCAGCAGTATGCTGACCAGCATCATCAGCAGCGTCAGCTTGGTTTTGATCGAGAATTTTTTAAAGCGCTGAAACATAGCGTGATCCGCCTGGAAGAATGCTGCGCAATTGCGCGACAGACTACCAACTCTGCGGCAAAAAATGAAGCTATTCTCCTGCAGCTTATCCGTCAATGGCGATTGCACATTCGCAATGACTGTTCTAGAGTGGCGCAACAGATAAACCGATTCCAGTTTCAACTGTAACGGGAGTATTGGCGTGATGACAGACAACCGCAAAAAGACTACGGGCACAGAGATTATCCCCAGCCAGGCGGCACACGCGCCGGTCCCGTTTGCCGACCTGACCCTGAAGCAGCAGCGGCAACAGATCCAGCAGGCGCACGGCAAGGAAAAATATGACCTGATCTTTAACAGCAGCAAACCGGCGGTCATGGTCATGGCCATGCATCCCCAGGAGCTCTATCTCACCATCAACGAACTCGGTGCCGAGGACTCCCTCGACCTGATTGCCCTGGCGACCCCGGCACAGATCACCCTGGTTCTTGATCTGGACTGTTGGGACGGGGACCAGCTCAGTGCCGAAGACACCCTCCACTGGCTCGAGTTTCTCCTCCACTGCGGCGAAGAAAAGGTCCGGCAACTGGCGCGGGACATGGACCCGGCGACCCTCGCGCTGATGCTGAAAAAACATCTGACGATCACGCGTGGCCTGGAAGCCTATGATGACGATGATGCGGAGAACGCCAAGCGGCTCGAAGCCATCTATGATGTCGACTATCGGTCGGAGGATGCCGCAAAAACCATCGGCGCCCTGATCAGGATCTGGCAGGAACTGGAGCAGGACAGCTTTCTCCAGATGATGGAGACGCTGCGCGGTGAAAACCTGACCTGTCTCGAGGAGGAGGTCTACCAACTGCGCAATAACCGCCTGCTCGATCTCGGGATTATCCCGCAGACCGAGGCACAGGCGATCTATGCCTATCTCGATCCGCAGTCCTTCAGGACCGGCGAAAAAAAGGATTTTCAACTCGAAGCGGAAAAACTGCCGAGCCCGCTGGCATTACTGAAAACCGCAACCCCGCGCAACCTGCTGGCCGCTGTCCTGGAACAGGGAATCGAGCATGAGGCTGCCTGCGAAATGCTGCATCTGGTCAATCGTAAGTTCAGCGCCGACAACGTCGATCTCGCCAATACAACGCAGCTTCAAAACGCGCTGCAACAAACCTACGATACCCTGAACCTGGCCCTTGAGTATCTGTCCGGCAACGCTCTCGACACGGCAACAAAAATCTTTGACACCACCTGGCTGCAGCGCTTGTTTCAACTCGGCCACAGTCTTGTTGTCACCCAGCAGCGCCGGGCGCAACAGCTCAAAAAGAGCGCGCTCTATCGCTATTTTGATGAACCGGAGCAGTTCTTTCTCGACAATCTACTGGAACGGCCGGCGCAGGTCTGTTTTGCCGAACCCGATGACCTCTCCGCAAAGCTCAAACCGCTGCATTCCATGGCAGAACTGGAGCGGGTCAAGCTGCGCCTTGCGCAAATCGAAGCGCTTGAGCAACTGTTCGGCGGCCCCCTCCAGCCCCTGATCGAGGACCTGCCTGCCCACCGGGCTGAAACAGCGACCCTGGCAGGACTGCTGATGACGGCTGTTGCCAACCAGCTGCTCCACGGGCACCTGAGACTGACCCCGGTCAGGCGCGAGGACCTGGCCGAGCTCGCACGCCAGACGCTGTCCGGCACCGGCATCAGCGCTGCCTTTGCCGGGCACGTGCACCAGCTGATCGCCTCCGTGGACCCCGCCTGCGTCTTTTTTGTCCCTTATTGCCTGGAACGCTGGCAGGAGTTTTTCTCTTCCTCCGAGCCTGCTGCAGACCTCGCCGAAAGCTCGGAGCTGCTGTTGCTGGAAGAGAACAAATCCACGTCGCGATAAGCACGCGTCAACCGCCATAGCGTCCCCCCGATTCCTCCTCGCGCAAAGCTCCCGGACGGCAGACTGTCGACCTGTGCCGATTTGACGTGGCAGAAACAGATGATAGACTTGTAGTGTTTAAAAATGAGAAACCTTCACCAGGAGGGTGGGCGTTTCTCATGTGTACTGACTACAGGTAGTTATCAAAAACCATTTTGCAAAGGAGACTGTCCATGTCTGTTCGATCGAGAATGCTGTTGCTGGTTGGCCTGGTTGCCGTAGCGGTCGGCTGTGCCCCGCTCAAGCAGCCCCCGTTGCCGGCCCCGGAGGCCCCAGGTATCGTCGTTGGCGGCAAATATGTTCCAAAAGTGGACAATTTCCAGGTCATCCTCGATGCCTCCTTAAGTATGGACGAAGCCGGCAAGAATCAATTTCCGGGGGCCAGGACCCTGGTCAGCCGGATCAACCAGGCCATTCCCACCGACCTGCAGTACCAGGGCGGATTGCGCAGTTTTGGCCACAGC
>JAWOIX010000018.1:0-6280 GCA_046484405.1 Pelovirga sp. | reverse complement strand
TCCATCAAGCATGCCGGCAATCCCTGGGAGTTCGGTCTGAGCGAAGCGCATATCAGCCTCAAGGCGAACAACCTGCGCGAAATGGTCGCCCTGCAGACCGACGGCGGCATGAAAGTCGGTCGCGATGTCGTCAAGGCCGCCATGCTCGGCGCCGAGAGCTTCGGCTTCGGCACCCCCCTGCTGGTGCTCCTCGGCTGCAAGCTGCTGCGCGTCTGCCATCTCAATCGCTGCACCGTCGGTATCGCCACCCAGGACGAGAACCTGCGCGCCCACTATATCGGCACCGTCGAAAAGGTCATCAGCTATCTGGAAAACGTCGCCGAGGATGTCCGTGAAATTCTTGCCGCCCTCGGCTTCCGCTCCCTCGAAGAGATTATCGGCCGCAGCGACCTGCTCGAAAGACTCGCGACCCCGCAGATGGAAAAATTCGACTTTTCCGCCGTGCTGCGCCAGGTCCCGGGGGGCAACATCCGCTGCCGCGACAATCCTCCCTTCGACGACAACCTCTTCGAAAAGGAGCTGCTCAAGGAGATCTACCCGGTGATCAAGAATCCACAGACGGAAATGGTCGCCGAACGGGTCATCAGCAACATCAACCGCAGCTTCGGCACCCTGATCAGCGGCGAGATCGCGCGCTTCTACGGCGACACCGGCCTGCCCAAGGAAGCCCTGACCCTGAAGCTCAGCGGGGTGGCCGGCCAGTCCCTCGGCGCCTTCCTGTCGGAGGGGATGACCCTGCTGCTGTCCGGCGTGGCCAACGACTATGTCGGCAAGGGGATGCACGGCGGCCGCATCATCATCATCCCGAAGATCTACCAGCCGGGTGCTTCCGCCGTCGGCAATACCTGTCTTTACGGCGCCACCGGCGGCAAGCTCTTTGTCGCCGGTACTGCCGGCGAGCGCTTCGCCGTGCGCAACTCCGGCGCCCTGGCGGTGGTCGAAGGAACTGGCGACCACGCCTGCGAATATATGACCGGCGGCACGGTGGTGGTCCTCGGGGAAACGGGGATCAACTTCGGCGCCGGCATGACCGGCGGTGTCGCCTTCGTCTACGACCGGCGGAAAAACTTCATCGACCGGCTCAATCAGCAGCTGGTCATCGCCCGGCGTATCGATGTCGATGAAGACAACGAAGGCAAGCTCTACCTCAAGAGCATTCTGGGCAGTTATTTCAACCGTACCGCAAGTCCGAAAGCGCGTCAGATCCTCGCCGATTTCCGCGAAGAACTGGCCTATTTCTGGATGGTGACGCCGAAGGACATGAAAGCCCCGCTCAACCCGAAAGATGGGGATTGACAACCGGCGCACGGCCGGACGCCAAGAGACCGCAACCTGCGTGGTGCGTCTTCGCCCCATCCGGTCGCGGCGACCAGGCCTTGAGATCCGAATCCAACAGTGCTTCATCGACCCCGCTTGGAGATATGCAGATGCAGAGCTTTACCGAAACCAGCCGCCAGGAACCGGATAAATTCGAGGCCACCCAGCGGCTCCTCAACTTCGAGGAAATCTACCAGTTTTTCAACAGCCGCATGGTGCGCAAACAGGCGGAGCGCTGTGTCCAGTGCGGCGACCCCTTCTGTGCGACGATCGGCTGTCCGTTGCAGAACTATATCCCCCAGTGGCTCGAAGCAATCGCCGACAAGGACCTCGAGCGCGCCTTCAGGCTGTCCAACGAAAGCTCCCCTTTCCCGGAGATTCTCGGGCGCATCTGTCCCCAGGGCCACCTCTGCGAAGGGGCCTGCACCCTCGATGACGGCTACGGCGCGATCACCATCGGCGCCATCGAAGCCTCGATCACCGACCTCGCCTTCGCCGCCGGCATGAAACTGCCCTTCCCCGGCATCCGCCACCAGGCCTCCGTGGCGATCATCGGGTCCGGTCCGGCCGGTTTCTCCTGTGCCCATTTCCTGCTGCGCGCCGGCATCCGGGTGGTCATGTACGAGCAGGCGGAGCATCCCGGCGGCCTGCTGACCTACGGGATTCCCGGCTTCAAACTGGACAAGGAGATTGTTGCGCGGCGCTTTGCGCTGTTGCAAGAGGCCGGTCTCGAACTCCACCTCGGCCAGCGCGTCGGCACCGACATCCCGCTGCAGACCCTGCTCGACAGGCATGACGCGGTGTTTGCCGGGATTGGTGCGACCAGCGGACGGCAGGCCGGCATTCCCGGGGATGAGATGCCCGAGGTCATGCTGGCGATGGATTACCTGGTGCACAAGCAGAAACAGTTGTTCGGCAGCCCGGCGGACCCGCGCTTTGTCATGGCCGAGAAGCGCGTGGTGGTGATCGGCGGCGGCGACACGGCGATGGATTGCCTGCGCACCGCCATGCGCGACGGGGCGCGGGAGGTCACCTGCCTCTACCGTCGCGACGAAGCCAACATGCCCGGCAGTCACAAGGAATTCCAGAATGCCGTCGAAGAGGGGGTGGATTTCTGCTTCAACGTCAGCCCGCGGGAAATCCGCCGCGAAAAGAACGGCCTGCTCTGCATCGAGGTGGAAAAAACCCGCCTCGGCGAGAAGGACGCCGATGGCCGGCAGCGCGTTGACGTGATTGCCGACAGCACCCATTGCATCCCCGCCGACCTGGTGATCCTGGCCCTGGGCTTTGACGTCGCTCCGGCACCGGAACTGGCCGCCGCCGGCGTCACCTTCAATCGCTGGAACCAGATTGACATTGATCCGGCGACCGGGGTCACCAGCAACCCGCGGATCTATTCCGGCGGCGACTGCTTTCGCGGCGCCGACCTCGTCGTCACCGCCGCCGCCGACGGCCGCCGCGCCGCCCTGGCGCTGATGCGCAAACTGCTCGGCTGAAGCAATCAGCCGGCCTGGCTGGACAGACTCCAGCGAACAGGTACAATGGAACAGGACGGATGACAGCGCCTTTCGCTGACCCCTCGCCCCGGGCATTCCGGCGCAGCGAAAAGACTGGCATCCGCGTGATCTTGCCCAAGAGGTGACAGTCCCCCGCCGGCCCGGGATGGGAGGCGTTCATGACAACAGATCGTTCCTGGCGACCCCGGCTGCTGCTGCGGCTGGCAGGAGGCGTGCTGCTCTGGTGGATTCTGACCGGCGGCGGTCCGTCCACCTGGCTGATCGGTGGCCTGACCATCGCCCTGGTGCTGGTGCTGCCGGCGCCCCCGCTGCACAGCTCCTGGCGCCTCTCCCTGCCGGGGCTGGTGCGCTTTATCCCCTATTTTCTCCTGCAGTCCCTGCGCGGCGGGCTCGATGTCGCGCGCCGCGCCTTTTCCCCGCGGCTCCCCTTGCATCCGGCCCTGCTCGAGTATCCCCTGAGCCTCCCCCCCGGCAGCGCCCGGATTTTTCTGCTCAACAGCGTCAGCCTGCTGCCGGGAACCCTCAGCGCCGACCTGCAGGACGATTGCCTTCTCGTCCACGTTCTCGACCAGCAGCTTGATCCGCAGCTGGAACAGCTCGAAGAGCACGTCGCCGCCCTTTTTGCCCTGCCGGCCGGAGGGGCGCATGGCTGAACTCTGTCTCGCCAGCGCCCTGCTGCTGCTGCTCACCATCGCCGCGGGGCTGGTACGCATCCTGCGCGGTCCGACGGCGACCGACCGGATGCTCGCCGCCCAGCTGTTCGGCACCACCGCCGTGGCCATCCTGCTGCTGCTCGGCCAGGCCGACGCCAATCCGGCGCTGCAGGATGTGGCCCTGGTCTTCGCCCTCCTCGCCGCCGTTGCGGCCATCACCTTCGTCCGCCGCAGTGTCACCGACCGGCTGCCGCCCAACGGAGGAAACGATGAGCATCCCTGACCTGATCAGTACCCTGCTGCTGCTCGCCGCCCTGCCTTTCTTTCTTGCCGGAACCCTCGGCCTGCTGCGTTTTCCTGATCTCTTCTGTCGCCTCCACGCGCTGACCAAGGCGGCCAATCTCGGGCTGGGACTGATCGTCGTTGCCCTGATGTTCCAGGCCGGCAGCTGGCAGGAGGTCGCCCGCCTGCTGCTCACCTGGCTGCTGGTGCTGGTTGCCGGAGCCACCGTCGCCCATCTCATCGCGCGCAAGGCCCTGCGCGACGGGGTGCGCCCCTGGAGGCGCCCGTGACCTGGCTGCCCGGGCTTTTCGACCTGCTCCTTGTTGTCCTGCTGATCGGCCTCGCCTGGCTGCTCCTGGCCAGCACCGACCTGTTCCGCGCGATCGTGCTGTTCATCGCCTTCGGCCTGCTGTTATCCCTCGCCTGGCTGCGCCTCGGCGCCGCCGACCTCGCCCTCGCCGAAGCGGTCATCGGCGCCGGGATCACCGGCACCCTGCTGCTGGTGGGGCTGGGGCGGCTCGGCTCGGCAGAGACCTGCACTCCCTCACGGCGGCCGGTCACGCCACTCCAGCGCCTGACATCGCCGCTGCTGATCCGGGTGACGCTCCCCTCCATCGCCGTCATCATTCTGCTGGAAGCACAGCAGCTGGTTGTCCCGGCAGCCGGCCTCGGCGAACGGGTCGGGCAGCAGCTGGACGCGAGCGGTTCCGCCCATCCGGTGACCGCCGTGCTGCTGAATATCCGCGGTTACGATACCCTGCTGGAGATGGCGGTCCTCCTCCTCGCGCTGGTCACCATCTGGTCCCTCGACCGCGCCCGGCCGCTGTTCCGCCACGAACCGGTGTCACCGGTTCTGCAGGGGACCCGGCGGCTGCTCCTGCCGGTCCTGGTGATCTTTGCCGGTGCCCTGCTGTGGCAGGGCAATGTCGCCCCCGGCGGTGCCTTTCAGGCCGGGGCATTGCTCGCCGCCGGCCTGCTCCTGGCCGCGCTGTCGGGCGACCGCCTCGCGCCGCGCTGGCAGGGGTTCGCACTGCGGCTGCTGCTGAGCGCCGGCTTTCTCGTCTTTATGCTGGTCGCTGCGGCAACCCTGGCCCTCTCCGGCGCCCCCCTCGCCTACCCCGGCACCAGCGCCGGAACCCTGATCATCCTCATTGAAATCGCCGCGACCGCCTCGATTGCCGCCCTGCTGGCCGCTGCCGTGGCGGGCGGTCATCCCGCCGGACCTCTTGCAGACCCGGGGACGCCAGCGCCGGAGCAAACGGAGAAACCGCGATGACCGCCGTGCAGCTGTACCTCAGCGGCGGCATCGTCCTGTTCTTCATCGGCCTGCATGCCCTGCTGGCGCACCACCACCTGCTGCGTAAAATTCTTGCCGCCAACATCCTCGGCAGCGGCGTCTTCATGGTGTTTATCGCCCTGGCGGCACGCTCCGCGCCGGCGGCCACCGACCCGGTGCCCCAGGCGCTGGTCCTGACCGGTATCATCGTTTCCCTCTGCTTTACCGCTGTCGCCGTGGTTCTGGCGGTACGCATTCACCGCCTGAGCGGCTGCACCACCCTGGCGCAGGAGGAATCAGCCGGTGACTGATGTTGTCCTTGCGCGGCACTGGCTGGTCTGGCTGACCCTGATCCCCCTTGGCGCTGCGGCCCTTGCCTTCGTCATCCCGCGCCGGGCCCACCGGATCGGCTTTGCCGTTGCCCTGTTGCTGCCAGTCTGTGCCGTTTTTGCCGTCTTCCAGGGGCTCTTGCGCCCGTCCGCGCCCATCACTGCGGGGCACTGGCCGGTCCCGCTCGGGATCATGCTGCGCCATGACGGTCTGGCGCTGGTCATGCTGCTGGTCACCGCGCTGGTCGGGCTGGTGATCAGCACCTATGCCCTTGGCTATTTTCCCGTCCGCCGGCACGAACAAAGCCGCTCCCGTTACTTCTGGCCGCTGTGGCTGTTTCTCTGGGGGGGATGCAACGCCCTGTTTATCTCCGCCGATCTGTTCAACCTCTACGTCACCCTGGAACTGGTGACCCTGGCGTCCGTGGCGCTGATTGCCCTGGAAGGGGGGAGTGCGGCCCTTCACGCCGCGCTGCGCTACCTGTTCATCGGCATCATCGGCTCCCTCGCCTACCTGCTCGGCGTGGCATTCCTTTACGGCGCCTATGCCACCCTCGATTTGACCCTGCTCGGCGCGGCGCTGGCCGGCAGCCGCCTCGATCACGTCGCCATGGCCCTGATCGTCACCGGGCTGATCCTGAAAAGTGCACTCTTCCCGCTCCATTTCTGGCTGCCCCAGGCCCATGCCATGGCCCCAGCGCCGGTCAGCGCGCTGCTCTCCGCCCTGGTGGTCAAAGCCGCCTATATCATCCTGCTGCGTCTCTGGTTTGAGGTGTTTCCGGCCCTCGACCTGGTCCGGGTCGGACACCTGCTCGGTGCCCTGGGGAGCGTGGCGATTGTCTGGGGATCCCTCATGGCCCTGCGCCAGGAGCGGCTCAAGCTGCTGATCGCCTACTCCACCGTCGC
>JAWOIX010000128.1:0-9124 GCA_046484405.1 Pelovirga sp. | reverse complement strand
GCCATTATAACAGCATCCGCCCAGGAAGGTTGACGGTATGATATGTTTTCCCGCGCCAGAGAAAATTGCGCGTTCTGTAAACCTTTTTGCGGTTGCTTACGTCTAATGAGGAAAATAAAGACAGGCGATTGATTTGCATTGATTGACAGGCGGCCGACCACAGGACTACTTTTTTGTCCATGGACAGCAGAAATGAAAAGATCCTCGTGCAGCAGGCCGCTGCCGGTGATGCGCGGGCCTTTGACGCGATCGTCACCCTGCACTCGCAGCGGGTGATCCAGCTGGCCTGGCGCCTGGTGGGCAGTCGCGAGGATGCGGAAGACCTGGCGCAGGAGGCGTTTATCCGCCTGCACCGCTCCCTTGCTGATTTTCGGGGCGATGCCGCCCTGGCCACCTGGTTTTATCGAACGGTGTCACGCCTGGCCATCGATTTTCTGCGCCGCGAGCGCTTGCGCCGCAAGCTGTTCTGGTTTCGCCAGTATGACGAGGAAGCAGATCCGCGGGAGCAGGCGGTTGCCCCGGGGGCCTCTCCGGCGCAGGAGCTGCTCGCGGCCGAGCAGCGGCAGCGCCTGCACCGCGCCCTGCGGCAACTGTCGCCGCGCCAGCGCACGGTCTTTGTGCTGCGTAACGATGAAGGCCTGGCATTAAAGGAGATCGCCGGCCTGCTCGGGCTGGAAGAGGGGACTGTTAAAATCCATCTCCACCGGGCGGTGGCCAGGCTGACCGCGGAACTTACGGACATTGGGGAGACATAGCCGATGACACACCAACCGCGCCCATGCGCCATGCCGGCAGAGGAGTTGCTCCTCGCCGCTTACGATGAACTGGACGCTGTCCGCCGCGGGCAGCTGCAGGAGCACTTGCGGGATTGTGCGCGGTGTCGGCAGGAGTTCGCCCGGCTGGGCGCAACCCTTGCGCTGCTCCGTCCGGCACCGCTGGACTGCTCGCGCAGCGACCTGCAGCGCTTTTCTGCCCGGCTGCATGAACGCATCGGGCGGCGCCGCCTGGCCGGACCCCGCCTGCGGCTGGCGACGGCGGCGCTGGCGCTGGTGGTTCTGGCCGTCATCGCTCCCTGGCAGGGCGATGTTCTGCGCGGCACAGGGTCCATGCCACCGGTCCCCGCAACGGCGGAGCTGGGGATGCTCGAGGCGCTCGATTTCTACCAGAATCTTGAGGTACTGGAACTGCTCGACCTGTTCGCGGAACTGGAGCCCCTGGGATGATGCCCCGTGCCCTGGTGCCGCTCATGCTGTTGGTTTTTCTGGGTTGCTCTGCGCTGCCGGTCCGGGCGCAGGAGAAAGAGTCTCCCGCGCCACTTGATGCGGAAGCCCGGGAGATTGTTGCCATGATCGAGCTGCTCGAGATGATGGAGCTGCTGGACACGATGGATGTGCTCGTCGTGTTTGAACAGGACGAGAAAGAAGAGGGAGAATGACGATGAAACGTGCACTCATCATTGCTGTTGTGGGAGGTCTCGTCCTGTTTGGCACCTGCTTTAGTGTTGCCGCTCAGGCAGTGGAGCCGGAGGCTCAGGGTGTGGCCGTGCAACCCGCCGTGGAGCGCTGGCAGCAGCTGTCCGCTACGGAGCAACAGCAGCTGCGTGAAAAGTACCGCGCTTTCCAGGAGCTGCCGGCGGCGGAGCGGGCCCGGCTGCAGCAGCGCTTTGAACAGTTCCAGCGGATGCCCCCGGCGGAACGGGAGCAGCTGCAGGCACGCTACCAGCAGTGGCAGCGCCTCTCCCCTGAGCAGCAGGAGCGCCTGCGCGAAGGCTACCAGCGATTCCGCGATCTTCCCCCCGGCCAGCAGGAGGAGATGCGCCGCGAATTGCAGCGATCACGCACGCTGCCGCCCCACGAAGGGGTGCAAAAAAGGCAGGACCTGCGGCGCCAGTTCCTGCCGGGAAACGGACCGGTCAGCCGTCCCTCCCAGCGTCCGGGCTCCGCCGGGCGTCCGGGCCGTTAATCTGGCCCGCGACGGTTCTGCCCTGACCGACCTGTGGAGAAACATCCGCCCGGCGCAGGCGCATCAGAAGCTCAGCCCGGCAGCCACGCCCCCGCTGATAGCGGCGCTGCTGTCGGTCAGCCCGGTGCCGAGGTAGCCCCTGACAGTGACGCGGTCCGTCAGCAGCCAGGCAAGATTGCCGCTGATCTCGAGAATGTCGTCGCCGCCGAAAGCCGCAGTTGCCGCCGACAGTGACACGCCGGCCTGCAGACGCGCACTGAGCAGGCGATCGAGGGCGGCCAGAAAGGTCCAGTAATTGTCCGGAGCGTAGCTTTGCGAACGGCCCGTGCGGATGTACATCCCTTCCATGTAAAGTGACCAGTCACCGAACCATTTCCCGGTACCGGCACCGATTCCGAGATCGAGGGCACCGGTGCCCAGCCCCTCTTTTTCATCGGCCGTGGGAAATTTCCCGTAAAGAATCAAACGGACCAGCGGGGAGCGCTGCGTTTCGTGCTGCAGGCGGTAGCCGGCTTCGAGGCTGATGTCACCCAGGCCGCTGCGTGACCGCTCCGTATCCGGGGTCTGCGGGTCAGGATCATTGCCCATGTTGCCCGGCGGCTGCGCTGCCCCCTGGCTGTTCGACGGCAGGGAAAAACGCTGGTTGCCGAGGACCACGCTGGTGCCGCGACTCTGGTAGAGGGTGGGGATGGTCAGGGTCAGGTCAACGCGTTCACCGGGATACCAGGAGAGGGACAGGGGGACCGCATAGGAGCTGACCTCCCGGTCCCCGCCATAATCGCCCCGCTCATATTCGAAGCCGAGACTGATCGCCAGATCGTTCTGGGCCCGGCCGGTTGCAGGCAGCAGCACAAGCAGCAACGCAACTGTCCAGAGCAGAAATGGGGCAAGGATGCTTTTCATCGTGCTCTCCTTTACGGCGGTGGCCGGTCGCCGGTCACCCCGCCGCGTGAGCTCGCGAAGGTCCGGGGTTGTTTTCTTCTTCACACTTGAACGACGCTGGCTCGAGGATAGCGAAAAAAGGTCAGTCACTCAAGGTGGGTGCAGGGGATCGCTGCGGCGCGCTCAGCTCGATCTGAAACACCGCCGGCCAGCGTTTGCCGGTGACAAAAAGCCGCTGACCGGCCGCATCATAGGCGATGCCGTTGAGGACCGCGGAGGTGTCCGGACGCACCCGGTCCGGCCGCAGGCCGGCCAGATCGACCCAGCCGGTTACCTGGCCGGACACCGGATCGATGCGGACCAGCCGGTCGGAATTCCAGATATTGGCCCAGATCTCCCCATCGATGTATTCCAGTTCATTGAGCTGCTCCACCGTTGTGTGACGGTCACGCACGGTGATCCGGTGCACCACGGAGAAGGTGTCCGGATCGAGAAATTGCAGTTCGGCACTGCCGTTGCTCATGATCAGGTGACGGCCGTCACTGGTCAGGCCCCATCCTTCTCCGGCGAAGCGGAAGGTGCCGCGCTGCTCGAAGGTGTCAAGGTCGTAGAGGATGCCGGTGCGGTTCTGCCAGGTCAGCTGGACCAGGGTCTTCCCCCAGCGGGCCAGCCCCTCAGCGAAATAATACCCGGCCAGGTTGTGCCGCTGGAGGATCGCACCCGTTTCCAGGTCGATGCGGCGCAGGCTGCTGCGGCCGTAGAGTCCGGTACTTTTATAGAGAAAACCATCGTGGTAGATGAGTCCCTGGGTGAACGCCTGCGGGTCGGACGGGTAGGAACGGATCACCCGATAGCCGTAGTGCGGAGTCCTGTCGGCGCCGGCGGTCAGATCGTCGGCGCGCGCCGGAATACCGCCGCTGACCAGCAACAGGACCGGTAGCAGCCAGCGGATTGTGGTGTGTAGAAACCTCATGGTTGTTATTCCCTGCGCCCGGGGTTGGTGACCGGCGTCTTTTTTCATGCAGGATGCGGTCATCCCCCTGGCGATCTGATGACCATCCCGTCCCGTTCCCAATATAGCTTATCCCGTCAGATCCCACTACTCTCCGGTTAAGCCCTCAGGACACGGCGTAAGCCACTGATAATTATTGGCCTTTGACCTGGTTGTTCGGTTTTTTCGAGCATCCGCCCCACCACTGTGGCGTGATACCAGCCCTGCCGGCCCGGGGCACAGAGGCCGCTGTGTAACGACAAGACACTGGCAAAAGTCTGTGTCCGACGGGACAAGACCAGGATTATGGGTTACACTCTCATCTGGTTATCCCGTACGCTCCAGTTGCGCCCTGTCCCCGGTATTACCGGGGTCCGCGGGATAACTGCAACCTCTAAAGGTTGCCGACCGCCTCAGTCTTCCTCCCGGTGGGGCCGCGCTCCAGTGGCGCACCAGACCGGGCGGAACCACGCGAGCACAGGGGGCTTCTGTCAGACATGAGTGATACATCCTATCAGAGCGCCGCCGCATTGCGCCGCCGTGCTGAAGAGATTGCCCGCAACATCGCCCTCAAGCGGCCGCAGATGCTGGCCTCACTCTCTTCCGCGGAGATTCGCCTGATGCTTTATGAACTGCAGGTCCGCCAGATTGAGCTGGAGCTGCACAATGGCGAACTCAAGCGGACCCGCAAGGAACTGGAAGCCTCGCGGGCCCGCTATTTTAACTTTTATGATCTCGCTCCTGTCGGTTTTTTTACCCTTGATCACGACGGTGTGATTCTCGAAGCCAATCTTACCGCCGCAAGCCGTCTCGGAATGGCGCGAGAGGAGCTGTTTGGTGAGCCCCTCGACCGCTTTATTCTGGCCGCGGATCACCCTCTTTTCGCGCAGCACCGGGACGGCATCTTTGCTGGAGCCGCGCAGCGCTCCTGCGATCTGCGGATGCAGAACCAGGCCGGGGATATCTCCTGGGCCCGCCTCGACCTCACCGGCGCCCGCGATGGCGAAGAAGGACCACTGGTCTGCCGCATCATTGCCAGTGACATCAGCGAACTCAAGCAGCGGGAAGTTTACCTCGAACTGGCCGGCAGGGTCCTGTCCATTCTCAACCAGAGCGATGGCTTTCGCGACTCGGTTCAGCAGATTCTGTCCCTGATCCGGCAATCGACCGGCTGCGATGCCGTGGGCATGCGGCTGAAGACTGGTGATGATTACCCCTATTTTGCCGAAGAAGGGTTTTCCGCAGAGTTTCTGCGCAGGGAAAACAGCCTGCTGGTCCGCGATCCGCAGGCCGACATCTGTCGCAACGAAGATGGCAGCATCGCTCTGGAATGTACCTGCGGTCTGGTGATCGCCGGCAAAACCGATCCGGCCAGTCCCCTGTTTACCGCCGCCGGCAGCTGCTATACGAATGATGCCCTGACGCTCCTCGACCTGCCCGCGGCCGATGATCCGCGCACGCAGCCGCGCAATCTCTGTATTCATGAAGGCTACGCCTCGGTGGCTTTGATCCCGCTGCGCACCCGCGACACCATCGTCGGGCTGCTGCAGCTCAACGACCGCAGAAAGGGGCAGTTCACCCCTGACAGCATTCATCTGCTGGAAGGAATTGCCAGCCATATCGGCGAAGCGCTGCTGCGCAAACAGGTTGAGGAGGATCTTGCCCGGGTTTGTCGGCAACTCGAACAGGAGATGTCCAGGCGCACCCGGCGGTCGTCATGAAGGTTTGATTCTTCCTCCCGGCAGGCAGGTGACGGGTCATGGCCGTTTCCCCGTGGCACTGGTTTACAGGCTGGCGTGTTGTGCTAGACTTTCCGGTACAGAGGGACAGCAGAGAACAATTTATTCGTCATGGAGTACAACTATGAACAGGAACGAAGGACACAAAAGCGGGATCGACCGGCGTGATCGCCTGATCAAGGAAGAGATCCATGACCCCTATATGATGCGCAGTAAACCGACCGAACCAACGGTCTGCCCTGACTGCGGGGTGGTTTTTGCCGGTGGGCGCTGGCAATGGCAGGAGGAGCGACCCAGGGGTGCCACGGAAGAGCTCTGCCCGGCCTGTCAGCGGACCAGGGAGAAGATGCCGGCCGGCATCCTGACCCTGAGCGGAGAGTTCTTTGTCGCCCATCGCGACGAAATCCTCCGGCTGGTTCACAACAAGGTGGAAGGGCAGAAGGCCCAGCATCCGATGAAACGTCTTATGGCGATCGAGGATCAGGCGGATGGCAGTACCGTGATTACCTTCACCGACACCCACCTGCCGCGCGGTACCGGTCAGGCGATTACGCGCGCCTATGAAGGAGAACTGGACATTCAGTACACGGAAGAAGCCAGCCTGGTGCGGGTCTACTGGCAGCGCTGACCAAACGCAGACGGATCAGCTGGCGCTCCGGTGAGCCTGCGCCATGGCGCGGGGCTTGGTCCAGCCCTTGTCTTTAGTGATGCATCCCCGTTGCCATGGTCAGCATGCGCAGGTGGCGGAAGAGATTGTAGCATCCCATGAGCGCGACCATCAGGCCGGCAGCCTTGAGCATCCAGCCGCGTTTGCGGCTGAACCACTGGGCGGCTCCGCCGACCAGGAACAGCGACGGCATGGTGCCGATGCCGAAGGCGATCATGGTCAGGGCACCACTGCTGCTGCTTGCCGTTCCCGCCGCGGTGATCGCCATGGCATAGAGAAAACCGCAGGGCAGAAAACCGAACAGCACCCCCAGGGGGAGTGCTGCCAGTACCGGCGGATACTTCCGCAGGCCCTTGACCGCCCGGCTTAAATTGCGGATCGGACCGGCAAACTCCAGGGACATGATATTGAGCCGCGCGAACAGGCCGGCGCTGCCCAGGCCGATGAGGATCACCAGGATATCGCTGCCGATCAGCAGCAGCCGGCTGATGTCCTGGAAGGACCCCTTTACGGCCATGGCGGAGCCGAGCCAGCCGACGAGCAGCCCGATCAGGCCATAGGTGAGGGTGCGGCCAATGTTGTAAAGCAGGTGAAAGGCCGGGCCGCTGTTGCGTCCGTCTGCCGTCAGCGAGAGGGCGCTGACGATCCCGCCACACATGCCGATACAGTGGGCTGAACCGAGAAAACCGGTCATCAGGGCCATGGTGTAGATCGGGTCCATCCTGCTGCCTCCTTTATGTCTGCCGTGTGAGCACCAGCATCAGCTCTCTTCCCTGGACTGCCCGGACATTGTTCCGGGCGCTGTTGCGTTGTCTAGATAGCACAGAGCCGGCCGTACAGGCAAAGTGGTTTTACCATCGCCTGAACATTCGTCGCTCCGCATAACGGGACCGGCGGGGTCTGAAGCGGGCGCTGCAGGGACACTGCCAGGGCGCAGACGCTGTGGACATCCCGTCTCCCGTCTCCCATCATCTAGCGCACATTGCCTGTTCCTTGCTGCATCAGCTATGGTCTCATTTCCGCTGTGCGGCGACGGTCATGCATCAGACATCGACCTTGCTGACATGTCAACGTCCTGCGCGATTCCTCGCAATCCTATGGGTGCCAGGGGACGAGTGGTGTTATGCTCGCGGGAAACGACGTCAGCGTGTCGCTGGTCTGGAGGATCACCGGTGAAATCCACAGTCTCCGCAATCCTGTTCATTGTGCTGCTGTCAGGCTGCGCTCCCAACCTGGCGCGCCAGGAGATCGGCGATCTGCGTCTGCTGCCCCAGCAGCCAGGGGCCTATCTCGACGGGGTGACGGATCATCATCCCCTGATCCCCGGCGCTCAGCAGCAGCAACGGGCCGCCGATTTTATCGCGCAGCACTTTGCGCCCTGGTTCGCAGAGGCTCCCCTGACAACAACGGAAGATCCCTTCTGGGCCGTCGCATGGATCAGCCAGGGTGCGGCCTTCGGGGAAAATCTCCGGCCCCTGGATCCGGCCCGTCGTGACGCCCTGCTGACATTGAGTGATCCTGCCGCCTATCCGAGCATGAACCGCCGGGCGATCAGTATCCGGCGTACCAATCTGCGTGCCTTGCCGACGGACAATCCGCTTTTCAGCGAACCGCAGCGAGCGGGAGCAGGGTTCCCCTTCGACCTGCTCCAGCATGGTGCCCTGGCCGCCAACACCCCGCTGCGGATTTCCCATCAGAGCCGGGATGGCGCCTGGCTGTTCGCCGAGACGCCGCTGCTCTATGGCTGGATGCCGGTGGCCGATCTGGCCTGGGTGGATGATGCGCTGGTCGCGGACCTGCAGAGTGAACGCTACCTGGCGCTGACGCATGATCAGGTGGCGGTGCTGGATACGCAAGGTCATTATCGTTTTCACGCCGGCATCGGCACCCTTTTACCCCTGCAGGACCACAGCGCGGGGGTCTACCGGGTGCTGGTGGCCGTTGCCGACCAGCAGCGCCGGGCGCACCTGGTCACCGGTCTGATCGACGACGGGCAGGCCGCCATCTTTCCCCTGGCGCTGACCCGCCATAACCTTGCCACCCTCGGCGGGCGCATGATCGGGCAGCCCTATGGCTGGGGCGACCTGTACGCCGGGCGCGATTGTTCCGGCCTGGTGCGCGACATTTTTGCCCCTTTTGGGCTGTGGCTGCCACGCAACTCCTCCCGTCAGGCCGAAGCCGGCCGGGTGATTTCCCTGGCGGACCTGCCGCCGACCGGGCGCGAGGACCGGCTGCTTGCCGAAGGGGTGCCCTTTCTCACCCTGGTGTATCTGCCCGGCCATATCATGCTGTATCTCGGCGAACATGCCGGACGTGCGGTCCTGCTGCACAGCATCTGGGGGCTGCGGACCCGCGACTGGTGGGGGCAGGAAGGGCGCTGGGTCCTCGGTCGCACGCTGATCAGCACGCTGACCCCGGGCCACGAACAGGCGGGCCGGCGGCTGATGATCCGTCCGCTGCGTGACCGCGTTGACCGCATGACCGTGCTTGACCGGGCCCCGGCCGCCTCAGCGCCGTAGCCTCTTCCGGTTGCCGGCGCGGGTTTCTCTTCCCCTTCCACCCTATGGTAGAGTGGCGTATCAGGTGGCTCAAAGGAGGCTGGTGATCATGAAAATAGCGCTCTGGATATTGCTGCTGTGCCTGGTGGGTGCGGCGACCGCCGTGCCTGCTTCTGCGCCTGCCTCGATCATTGTTTCGCGCTTTGCCGAAGAGGGCCTTGACGGCTGGCAAACGAAAAGTTTTCAGGGCACCACCGACTATCGCATTGTCGAAGACGCCGGTCGTACTGTCCTGCAGGCCCATGCGCAGAACGCCGCCTCCGGTCTGAGCCGGGAGCTGAGTTTTGACCCGCAGATCCATCGCTACCTGACCTGGCGCTGGAAA
>JAWOIX010000105.1:0-20045 GCA_046484405.1 Pelovirga sp. | reverse complement strand
AAGACCAGTTGGAACACCATAGATTTCATCTGGTTTTTGTGAAAGCTGGTCGATACGATCGTAATAATTGCCTAACACATCCTGAATTGGCTGCAGATCGTAAGTGATTCTTCTCTCACTAAGCCCAAATATTGCTTTTTCGGCTTCATCTAATAATGTATTTACAGATTTCCCTCGATCAAAGGCAAATTTTGCCAGTTGATTGGCTGCTTCCAGCATCCTGCGAGATGAGGTTTTTACCATCGAAAGAGGAAACAAGTCAAGGGACGACCAGGCCCGTCCCGGCCGTTCCGCCCCCTCCCCCCGCCGCACTGCCGATTTTCCCCGCCGAACAGGCCTTCACTCTCTGGCTCAGGGTCTCATGACGGCCATGCTGACTGCCGTTTTTCGTAACCTCATTTTATTCAGCCCTCCAGGGGGCCAGTAACCGGCCCTGATTATGCCCGATAAAAAATTAAAACCAGATTTGTAATAAACAGCGTTACACATTTGTCCGGAAGCGCGTAAAAACTTTTTTTTAATGTAAAAACAAATTGTTAGGTGGACCAAGATGACGCTCATCCGGAGGACACGGAAACCCCTCTTAAAAAAAATAAAAAAGCGTATTGACAAAAATATAACAGCGTATTAGTGTTCCGACCCACAACCTCTTATTGGGTAACATGAGTTGCTAAATCAGATATCTGATCTATATTTTTATCGCAGGGTTGCTGTTTTACGAGGATGTTCATGTCAGGCAGAGACAAAGACTCATACAACATCCGCTCCGTTGAAAACGCTCTGCACCTGCTGGAGGCGCTGGCAAGCGATGGAGACCGATGCAGCCTGGCACAACTCAGTCACAGGTTGGATATGACCAAGGCAAGTCTTTTCCGGCTGATGGCCACCTTTGAAAGCATGGGTTACGTTGAACGGGGCGAGCGCTCGGGCGAATACCAGCTCGGCATGGCCGCCTTCGAAACCAGCCAGAAACTTCTCTCAAGAATGTCGCTGCTGCGCAAAGCGCGTTCGGTCATGTCGCACCTGGCCCGCCAGTGCGATGAAACCGTTTACCTTGTTGTCCGTCGCGACACCGACGCCCTGTTTCTTGAAATGGCCGACAACGATCAGAAGGTCAATGTCGTCCCGCTGACCAGCTGCCGGTTCCCGCTTGACAGCTGTGCTCCCGGCAAACTGATCCTCGCCTTTGCCAAGGACACCCCTGAACAGGAAATGCCCAAACCGCTGGCGACCATCCAGAAGCAGCGTTACTGCCTTGACCACAATGGTCTCGGCGAAGGCAGCAGCTCCCTGGCCGTGCCGCTGTTTCAACAGGGACAGCGACTGGCGGGATGCCTGGCCCTGGTGGGGCCGACCTTCCGCATGGATGACCAGCGGATCAGGACGGAACTGCTCCCGGCCCTCAAGGCCGCCGGCGAGATGATTTCCGCGCGCCTCGGCTACAACATGTACACCAGGGGGCTGGCCTGAATGTGCGGCAATTCTGGAGGCAATCGCGGCTGCCATTTCCAGCCGCCTGGCGACATCATTTTTCAGCCTGTACAAACTGAGCAATTTATCGAAAGGAGGCGACAGATTTCAGGTGAATGTTGAGCTGGCATCAGTTTCGGCTCAGGCTTCAAGGGTGTGATTCATAACCATCTTTTTGAACAAGAGGAGGAGTTTTATGGAAGATCAAGGTAAAGCATACTGGTTCGCAACGTTAAAACTGATTGGGGGAATCCTGGCCGTCTGGGCCCTGGTGTCTTATGGTTTCGGTATCATTTTCGCCTCCGCGCTCAACAATATCCACATTGGCGGCTATCCGTTCGGTTTCTGGTGGGCTCAGCAGGGCTCGATGTATGTCTTTATTGCGCTGATCTTCATTTACGCGAAGATGCAGGGCAATCTCGACAGAAAATTCAACGTCCACGAAGAATAAGAGGAGGCACCCAATATGAGTCTGCAATTCATAACCTATCTTTTCGTCGGTGCTTCTTTTGCACTCTACATCGGCATCGCCGTCTGGGCCCGCGCTGGCAGCACCAGTGACTTCTACGTCGCCGGCGGCGGTGTCCACCCGGTCGTCAACGGCATGGCCACCGCGGCTGACTGGATGTCAGCGGCGTCCTTCATCTCCATGGCGGGCCTGATTGCCTACATGGGTTACGGCGGCGCCCTGTTCCTGATGGGCTGGACCGGCGGCTATGTGCTCATGGCCACCATGCTCGCGCCCTACCTGCGCAAGTTCGGCCGCTTCACCGTGCCGGCCTTCTTTGCCGACCGCTATTACTCCAAATCAGCGGCAGGCATGGCGGTTATCTGCCTGCTGGTTGCCTCGATCACCTACATCATCGGCCAGATGACCGGCGTCGGCGTGGCCTTCTCCCGCTTCCTCGGCGTGTCCAATGAAATGGGGATCTACATCGGGATGGCGATCGTTTTCTCCTATGCGGTGTTCGGCGGCATGAAAGGGATCACCTACACCCAGGTGGCCCAGTACTGTGTTCTGATTTCTGCCTACACCATCCCGGCCATCTTCATCTCTTTCCAGCTTACCGGTGTCCCGATTCCCCAGCTTGGCCTTGGCGCCTCCCTGGTCGGTGACGATGTCACCCTGCTGGCCAAACTGAACCAGGTCGTCACCGAACTCGGTTTCGGCGAGTACACCACCCAGGTTCCCGTCAGCAAACTGAACATGTTCGTCTACACCATTTCGCTGATGATCGGCACCGCCGGTCTGCCCCACGTCATCATCCGCTTCTTCACCGTTCCGACCGTTGCCGATGCCCGCTACTCAGCCGGCTGGGCGCTGGTCTTTATTGCCATCCTCTACACCACCGCTCCCGCCGTTGCCGCCATGGCGCGCCTGAACCTGCATGCCACCGTCAACACGGCCGTCTGGAACCAGGATGAACTCATCAGCCCGACCAGTGGCCTGGTCTACAGCGAGCGCCCCGACTGGATGAAACGCTGGGAAGTCACCGGTCTGCTCAAGTGGGAAGACAAGAACAACGATGGCCGTATCCAGTACTACAACCAGGCCAACACCAACCCGGAATTCCAGGCCAAAGTGGCTGCCGCCGGCTGGCAGGGGAGCGAACTCTCTGTTAACAACGATATTATCGTTCTCGCCAACCCGGAGATCGCCCTGTTGCCCAACTGGGTTATCGCCCTGGTGGCAGCCGGTGGTATCGCTGCCGCCCTCTCCACCGCAGCCGGTCTGCTGCTGGCCATTTCGTCGGCCATCTCCCATGACCTGCTGAAGAAAATCTTCATGCCCGACATGAGCGAGAAGCAGGAACTGCTCACCGGGAAAATCGCCATGGCCTGTGCCATCGTTGTTGCCGGCTACCTGGGCCTTAACCCGCCCGGCTTCGCCGCGGGAACCGTGGCCCTGGCCTTCGGTATCGCCGCCTGTTCCATCTTCCCCGCCCTGATGATGGGGATCTTCAACAAGAACATGTGCAAATACGGCGCGATCTCGGGGATGGCCGTTGGCCTGTTCGTCACCCTGTTCTACGTTTTCGCCCACAAGGGACTGTTCTTCATCGCCGGCACCGGTTACCTGGGCCTGATCGGTGGCGCCAACTCTTTCTTCGGTATCACCCCGGAGGCCTTCGGCGCAGTCGGCGCGGCTCTGAACTTCCTGACCGCCTACATCGTCTCCAAGGTCACCCCGCCGCCGCCGGAGCATATCCAGGCCATGGTGGAAAGTGTCCGGACGCCGCGTGGTTCTACCAACATCACCGGAGCCCACTGATCACTGATCACTGACGTGGATGTTCTACTGAGGGTCTGAAATCATGTACCCCGCCAGCCCTGCTGGCGGGGTTTTTTTTAAAGAGAAGGGGTTGCTTCCTGGGCGCAGCTCAGGTAAAACAACCGACGATTCGAACCGATCAGAGACCCGCTGGTCGGCATTTCCCGGGAGCCTGTGAATGGAACTTATTTTTGATGCGGCAACGGTTATCACCTGGCTGTTGTTTATTGCCCTGTTTCCCCTCGCCTTTTTCTGGCTGCGCCGGGCGTGGCGGATCCTGGTGAAGAAAAACTACTCCGAGGTCGCCCTCAAGCGCGGACTGCCGCCGGAAAACCCGGCCAAGTTCGCCCCCGCTGCCGGGCTGATCAACCTGATTGCCGGGGGCTCAGCCGCCCTGGTGATTATCGGACTGCCTCTCTACATCGCTACCGGTATCGAGATCGGTCCCTTCGCCAGCTACGACAACTGGAGCGCCATCGGCGGGGTGACCATATGGTCGAAGCTGATGGCCGATTTCATTTTAAGCCGCTACGCCCACCCCTTCAAGTTCGGCAAAAAAGGGGACTCCGCACCAAACTGAGATCCCCTTCTGCCGGACGGATCGAGCCCCTTCCCCTGCGGCCGGCTTTTGTGCTAGTGTCTGACGCTTATGTGACAGGCTGCCTTTTACGGCAGCTTTTATGCCGCGCGGCATGTCCACCCCAAGCGCCGGAGACGGACCGATTTTATGGGACTCATTCAATCCTTACGCGACACCCAGCCGTTCGACCAGTTGCCTGAAGACGTCTTCGAACGTATCAACCAGGCTGCAGAAATCCGCAAATTCCCGGCCCAGATCCATATCTTCAATCAGCATGACACGCCCACCGGCTACCTCTACGTGATCAAGTCAGGCCTGGTGGAGATCGTCGTCCTCACCCCCGGAGGGGTGGAAATGACCGTCGGCTATCGCAAGGAAGGATCCTTTTTCGGCGGCACGCCGATCTTTACCGACGATGGTTATACCGCCGGTGCCAGGCCGACCAACGAAACGATCTGCTACCTGATCCCCGGCTCACTGCTGGTGGAAATCGCCGCCGACTATCCGCACATCACCGAGTATTTCAACCGCATCGTTTACTCGCGCGTGCGCAACCTGTATTCGGACATGGTCAACGAACATGCCCGCAACACCCTCACCCAGGTCGAGGCCTACCCCTTCAAAAAACGCCTGTCGGAGATCATGTCGACCCCGGTCGAAACCTGCGAGCTGACCACCTCCATTCCCGAGGTCGCCCGCCGTATGACCGCGCGCGGCGTCGGGGCCGTGCTGGTCTGTGACAGCCGGGGTGAGCTCGCCGGCATCGTCACCGAACGCGACCTGGTGGCGAAGGTGCTTGCCCGCCAGCTCGACTACAACAGCGCGACTGCCGGTGAGATCATGGCCCCGCAACCCCACACCATGACTCCCGAAACCTTCATGTATGAAGCGACAACCTTCATGATGGGCCACCGGATCAAGCACATTCCGGTGCTCAATCGCAAGGAAATCGTCGGTATCGTCAGCCTGCAGGACCTGATGAAGTTTCGCAGCCAGAAATCGATGCTGCTGATTGGCAGCATTGACAAGGCCCGCACCACGGAGGACCTGATTTCGGCCCGCTCCGAAATTGTCAAGATTGCCCGGGCACTGATGGGAGAATCACGCTCCCATGTCGAAACCATGGAGATCATCTCCTACATTCACCACCGGATTATCCGGCGCTGCTACGAAATCATCCTTGACGAAATGAAGCGTCACGGCCACACCCCCCCTGATATCCGCTTCTGTTTTTTCATCATGGGCAGCGGTGGCCGCAAGGAGATGCTGCTCGGACCGGATCAGGACAACGGCCTGATCTACGAGAACTATCCCGCTGACAAAACCGCAGAGGTCGAGGCCTTTTTCGTTCCCTTCGCGGACAAACTCGTTGCCGCCCTGGCACGGATCGGCTACCCGCGCTGCAAAGGCAAGGTGATGGCCAACAACCCGATCTGGCGCGGGCGCCTGTCGGATTGGAAAAAGCGGGTCGCTGACTGGATCAAGGTGCCGGAACCGCAGAAAGTCCGCTATTCATCCATTTTCTTCGACTTCATGCCGATTGCCGGTGATGCCCGCCTGTGCCAGGACTTGCGCGACATCGTCCACCGCCACATCAAGGAGCATCCGATTTTCCTCTATCACATGATGGAGCTGGATTTTAAACACAAGGTTCCGTTGAGCCTGCTTGGCCGCTTTACCACCAGCCGCGAGAAGGAACACAAGGGCACCCTCTCCATCAAGGAGGCGGGAAGCATCTTCATCGTTGACTGTGTGCGCATGTTCCTTCTCGAACAGCAGATCGATGCGACAACAACGACGGAGCGGATCGACGAGCTGGTCAGGCTGAAAATATTCACCCAGGAGACGGCAGAACATATCAAGGCCGCCTTCGAGGCCTTCACCTTCCTGCGTCTGCGCAATGAAATTTCCCTGATCGAGCAGGGCAAGTTCCCGTCGCACTTTCTTAATCCCTTCACCCTGTCAAAGAACGAGCAGGATCTCCTCAAGGAAGCCTTTCGTGTGGCCGGAAAGCTGCAGGATTCCACCAAGCGCCACTTCTCGCGCCTGATCAGTTGACCGCTTGCCGGGCAAGGTCCCGGCAGTTGGGCGCAGTCCTGAACGAATCAGTCTTTACAATATCGCTCCGGCAGATTATCGTAAGCGGTGGCTCACAGACCCCGGCGTACCGTCGGAGGGTCAGCGGTTCTCGCAGCGCAATTGGCGAACGACCACAGTCAGAGGAACCCATGGACAGACAGCAGCAGCTGCGCAACTACTGGAAGCAGAACCTCAAATATATTGCCGTCCTGCTGACCGTCTGGTTTACCGTCTCCTACCTCTGTGGCATTCTCCTGGTCGAACAGCTTGACCGCTTTGTCCTGGCCGGATTTCCCCTCGGTTTCTGGTTCGCCAACCAGGGGTCCCTATTGGTCTTCTGCATCCTGATCATTGTCTATGTGCACCTGATGAACCGCCTCGACCAGAAATACGACGTCTATGAAGACTGACATCCGCCCTGAGGACAGGACGTTGCCGTCATGAGTATACTGGCCTGGACCTGGATCCTGGTGTCCATCACCTTCGTTCTCTATATAGCCATAGCCATCCACGCCCGCAGCACCTCGACCAACGAATTCTACACTGCGGGCCGCGCCCTGCACCCGGTTCTCAACGGCATGGCCACAGGCGCCGACTGGATGTCGGCAGCCTCGTTCCTCTCCATGGCGGGGCTGATCTCCTTCCTCGGCCGCGACGGCTCCATGTACCTGATGGGCTGGACCGGCGGCTACGTCCTCCTCGCCCTGCTGCTGGCGCCCTACCTGCGCAAGTACGGCAAGTATACGGTCCCGGAATTTATCGGTGATCGTTACTATTCCCAGGTTGCCAGGATGCTCGCGGTGCTCTGCGTTATCCTTATTTCCTTTACCTATATCGCCGGACAGATGCGCGGAGTCGGGGTGGTCTTTGCCCGCTTCCTTGAGGTGCCGATCAACACCGGGGTTGTGATCGGCATGTTTGTCGTGTTTTTCTACGCCGTGCTGGGGGGGATGAAGGGCATTACCTACACCCAGGTGGCGCAGTATTGTGTGATGATTGTCGCCTACATGATCCCGGCGATCTTCATCTCCATCATGATGACCGGCAACCCGGTCCCCTTCTTCGGTTTCGGCAGCAGCGTCAGCACCGAGGGCGCCGCCATCCTCGGTGACGCGACCGCCCAGGGACGCTACCTCCTTGAGGTCCTCAACGATTTGCACCGGGATCTCGGTTTTGCCGAATACACCTCCGGGATGCGCCCGAAAATTGATGTCTTTTTTGTCGTTGTCGCGCTGATGGTCGGCACCGCCGGACTGCCGCACGTCCTGATCCGCTTTTTTACCGTACCGCGCATCAGGGACGCCCGCGCCTCGGCGGGCTGGGCGCTGGTCTTCATTATTCTGCTTTACGCCGCCGCACCGGCCGTCGCCGTCTTTGCCCGCATCAATGTGATCAGCGACCTGCACAATGTCAGCTATGCCGATGCCCCCGACTGGTTCAAAAGCGGCGAAAAAACCGGCCTGGTCGCCTGGGTCGACAAAAATGGCGACGGGATCATTCAGTACGGTCCGGGCGACGCCTTTATCGGCAAGCCAAAGCAGATCGGCCACACCGGCGCCTTTGGTCAGCAGACGGTACGGAACATCCGCACGGACAGTCGCAACGAAGTCTACATCGATCGCGACATCATCGTTCTGGCCAACCCCGAGATCGCGCAGTTGCCCAACTGGGTGGTTGCCCTGGTCGCCGCCGGGGGTCTGGCAGCCGCCATGTCAACCGCCGCCGGGCTGCTGCTGGTCATCGCCTCGGCGATTTCCCACGACCTGATCAAGGGCGTGCTGATGCCGAGCATGTCGGAAACCGGAGAGCTGCTCTGGGCCCGCTGCGGCGCAGCAGGGGCGGTGGTCGTCGCCGGATTGTTCGGAATTTTCCCCTTGGGTTTCGTTGCCCAGGTGGTCGCCTTTGCCTTCGGCCTCGCGGCATCGTCCTTTTTCCCCGTGATTGTCATGGGCATCTTCAGCAGAACGACCAATGTTTATGGCGCCATAACCGGAATGCTGAGCGGAATTCTTTTCACCGCAAGCTACATTGCCTACTTCACTCTTTTTAACCCGGCCGCCAACACCCCGGATAACTGGTGGTTCGGCATCTCCCCGGAGGGAATCGGCAGTGTCGGCATGCTGATCAACTTCAGCCTGATGATCCTCGTCTCACGCCTGACGCCCCCACCCCCGCAAGAGATCCAGGACCTGGTCCAGAATTTACGTTATCCTGTTGATCGCGACCGGGGGGAGACGCGAATCTCCAGCAAGGCGCGCCGGATCTACTGAGCATCGCCGCCACCCCGCAACAAAAAAACGCCCCTGGCCGGTACGGCAGCAGGGGCGTTTTTTTGTTGTCAGACCTGGGGCAGACGGGCTAGAGCAGTTCCTTGACTGCCTCCAGCGCCGCGTTATAGTCCGGCTCCGCCGTGACCTCGGGAACCAGTTCGACGTAGGCGATCTTGTCTTCGGCATCGATCACGAACACAGCCCGCGCCAGCAGCTTGAGATCACGCAGCAGCACGCCGTAATTGAGGCCGAAGGAACGGTCCTGATAGTCGGAAAGGGTTTTCACCTTGTCGATCCCGGCATTGCCGCACCAGCGTTTCTGGGCGAAGGGCAGATCAACGCTGATCGTGTAGACAATCACGGAATCCGGCAACGCTGCCGCGTCCTGGTTGAACTGCCGGGTCATGGCGTCGCACACCGGCGTATCCAGTGAGGGGACAACGGCAACCAGGCGAATTTTCCCGGCATCCGTCGCCAGGGTGACCGGCTGCAGGCCATTGTCGACCACGCGGAAATCCGGCGCCGCATCACCGGCCTTGAGTTCGGGGCCGAGCAATGTCGCCGGGTTGCCCTTGAACAGTACCGCTGCTTCTCGTTCCTGATATTGATTCATCCGTCTTCTCCTGCGAAAAAGGTGGTTATCCCGACCGGGACATTCAGTTGGCTTTCGCTTTCGGCTTCAGCGCGTTGGGTGGCACGATCACCACCGGACGATGCGACTTGCGCAGAATTTTTTCGGCCACGCTGCCGAGGAAAGCGTACTCCAGACGCCCTTTGCTGTGGCTGCCGATCACGATCATATCCGCATCAATCTGGTCCGCCAGGGTGAGGATCATCGGCACCGGATGACCGTGGTGGACTTCGATTTTGGGAGGATGGAGCAGTTCCTCTTCCATCAGGGCGGACTCTTCATGGATGATATCGCTGAGCTGCTTGCGCGTCTGCGCGGCCAGTTCCGCCTCGTTCTCCTTGTTGAACTTCGCCAGCTTATCGGCGCCCATGGCAAGGGACACCATGTTCATCACCGAGGCGTCAACCACCGGCATGACGTGAAGAACGTGAATCTGGGCGTGAAATTTACAGCCCAGCTCAAGGGCATAGCGGATCACCCGGGAAGAATCTTCGGTCAGATCGCGGGCCACGAGGATATTCTCAATCCTGACGTCCATTGTTTAGCCTCCCTGTCAATGCTGCAATATGAAATTTTCCTGGGAACTCTATGTCCTTTATTGTGCCGCTGTTGCAACTATGACACAAAATCCTCACTTCAGCCAGTCACCGCCAGCGCTTCCTGCTTTTTTCTGCGGCGGAACTGAGCTATCCAGACAAAAACCAGCAACACCAGGGTCGGAATATAGACCAGCTCTTTGGGGGGCGTCCGGGTCGGGATCTGGAAGTTGAGAATCTCCTGGTCAAAATCGACGCCGGCGCGGGCCGCGGGGCTGGCAAAAGCCACCATGTCGACAAAGATCCGCCCATCCTCCTCTTCCCGCGTCTCAATCCCCAGTGCGGCGAGCCGTTCTTCGCCGGTCGTGCCTTTCTCGACGGTCAGCATAATCGCCTTGGTGTACTCCTTGCCACTTAAGCGTTCCCCGTGGAGGGTCAGACGCAGGGCCGTTCCCGGATCCATATCACCGATCCAGGCGGCCAGTTGGGACGGTGGCTCTTCAATCAGCGGCGGATAGATTTCGTCCCAGATCAGGCCGGGACGGAACAGCAGCAAAGCGACGACAAGCAGGGCGACAGTCTCCCAGATGCGGTTTTTGGTCAGCATGTACCCCTGCGTTGCCGCGGCAAAGGCCAGCATGGCGATCAGCGCAGAGACAATGACGACGATCAGGTGGAAGGTCCCGGTCAGGCCGATCAGCAGCAGCTGGTTGTTGAAGATGAACATAAAGGGGAGGATCGCCGTCCGGATATCATAGGTAAATCCTTGAATACCGGTGCGGATCGGATCACCACCGGAGATGCCCGCGGCAGCAAAGGCCGCCAGGCCCACCGGCGGCGTGTCATCGGCGAGGATACCGAAATAAAAGACGAACAGGTGCACGGCGATCAGCGGGACGATCAGGCCGTTGGCCGCGCCCAGCTCCACGATGACCGGCGCCATCAGGGTCGAGACGACGATGTAATTGGCGGTCGTCGGCAGTCCCATCCCCAGCAGCAGGCTGATGATCGCGGTAAACAGCAGGACCAGCATCAGGTTGCCGCCGGAGATAAATTCGACAAATTCGGTCATCACCAGGCCGATGCCGGTGAGGGTGACGGTGCCGACAACGATGCCGGCGGACGCTGTCGCCACACCGATTCCGATCATGTTGCGGGCACCGGCCACCATGCCGTTAATCAGTTCGACAGAACCGGTGATCGGCGAGTAATTCTCCCCCTTCGCCTTGCGGAAGAAACCCTTGATCGGGCGCTGGGTCAGCAGGATAAAAATCATCAGCATGGTAGCCCAGTAGGCCGACAGCCCTGGAGAGAGGCGTTCAACCACCAGGCACCACATCAGCACGACAATCGGCAGCAGAAAATAATAACCGGCCTGTGCGGTCTCCTTGAGTGGCGGCAGCTCCTTGATCTCCGTCGTGATCTCGAGGTCGGGAACCTTGCAGGCGACCCAGAGCAGGAACAGGTAGGCGGCAATGAGCAGGGCGATAATAATGTAGAAGGCCCCGGCTCCGGCGATCGTCTTGATCCAGCCCAGGCCATAGTAGGTCACCGCACCGATGACAATCAGCAGTACGATGACCGTAAAAAAGCTGAACAGTTTCTGGCTGAAGGTCGTCACCACCGGCCGCTTCATCCCTTTTAACCCCATCTTGCAGGCTTCGAGATGAACGATGTAGAGCAGTGCGATGTAGGAGATGATCGCCGGCAGGAAGGCATGCTTGATCACCTCGATGTAGCTGATGCCGACATATTCGACCATCAGAAAGGCAGCGGCCCCCATGACCGGCGGCATCAGCTGGCCGTTGGTTGAGCAGGCGACCTCGATGGCGCCGGCTTTTTCCGCCTTGAAGCCGACCTTTTTCATCAGCGGGATGGTAAAGGTTCCGGTGGTCACGACATTGGCGATGGACGAACCGGAGCACAGGCCGGTCAGGCCGGACGAGACCACCGCGGCCTTCGCCGGGCCGCCGCGGAAGTGGCCGAGAGCAGCAAAGGAGGTACGGATGAAATAGTTGCCGGCACCGGCCGCCTCGAGCAGGGCGCCGAAGAGCACGAACATGAACACCATGCTGGTGGACACCCCGAGAGCGACGCCGAACACGCCTTCGGTACCAAGCCAGTAGTGGGACATGCCCTTGGCAAAACTGGCGCCCTTGTGGGCAATCACGTCCGGCATGTACTGGCCGCCGAAGGTATAGGTGACAAATATCGCAGCGACCACCATCAGCGGTGGGCCCAGGGCACGGCGGGTGGCCTCGAGCATCAGCACCAGGCCGATAATGGAAACCACCAGGTCCATCTGGGTCGGGCTGCCGGGACGCGTCGACAAGGCGTCGTAGAACAGGTAGAGGTAACCGGCACAAAAAGCGCCGACCAGGCCGACAATCCAGTCCTGGATGGGGATATAGTGACGCGGCGAGCGCTTCAGTGTCGGAAAGGCGGTAAACGCCAGGAAGATGGCAAAGGCCAGGTGGATGGAGCGTGCCTGGGTGTCATTGAGGACGAAAACATTGAAAATGAAGGGGAGCGGAGAGGCATACCAGAGCTGGAAGAGCGTCCAGGTCAGTGGGACAAAATACAGAACCTTTTTCGGGAAGCCGCCGGTCGGGTTGCGCGCACCCGACTCAACCTCCAGAACAATCTGTTCCGCTTTGTTCGGTTCAGCTGTTTTTACCTCGGTCGTTTCGCTCATAGCACCGTCCCTTTAACGCCATCGATTATGCCAACGCCAGATGCGGGATCTGCACATGCAAAGCAAGCAACAGGACAATGGCACAATCCAGAAAAAATGCACCGCCCTTGCAGGCGGTGCATCGGTGTGACCGGTCACGTCGGGTTACAGCAGCCCGACTTCCTTGAAGTATTTCACCGCGCCGTCATGCAGCGGTGCCGACAGTCCGCCGGTGATCATTTCTTCCTTGGTCAGGTTTTCAAAGGCAGGGTGGAGTCGCTTGAAGTCCTCGAAGTTGTCAAAAACGGCCTTGACCACTTCGTAGATGACGTCTTCCGGAACACTCGTGGTGGTAACGAAGGTGGCAGCCACGCCAAAGGTCGTGGTGTCTTCGTTGTTGCCGCGGTACATTCCGGCGGGGATCGTGGCAACACGATAGTACTCGTGATCAGCAATCAGCTTGTCGACTTCGGGACCGGTCACGTTGACCAGCACTGAATCACAGGCGGTGGTGGCTTCCTGGATCGATCCGTTGGGATGGCCGACGGTGTAGACGATGGCATCGACACGGTTGTCACACATGGCGGCTGACTGCTCGGCCGGGCGCAGCTCGGAGGCGAGGCGGAAATCGGCTGTCGTCCAGCCCAGAACCTCGAGCAGCACGTCGGTGGTGCCGCGCTGACCGGAACCGGGGTTACCGATGTTGACGCGCTTGCCTTTAAGATCCTTGAAGTTCCTGACGCCGGCATCCGCACGGGCGACAACGGTGTAGGGCTCCGGATGCAGACCGAAAACAGCGCGCAGCTCCTTGTTCGGGCCGGCGGCTTCAAAGCTGCTGGTGCCATGATAGGCATGGTACTGCCAGTCGGACTGGACCACGCCGACATCAAGATCGCCGGCGGCCATGGTATTCAGGTTGTAGACCGAGCCGCCGGTGCTCTCGACGGAGCAGCGGATACCATGCTCTTTACGGCCCTGGTTGACCAGTCGGCAGATCGCGCCACCGGTGGGATAGTAAACGCCGGTCACGCCGCCGGTGCCAATGGTGATGAAACGATTTTCCACCGCCTCTGCCTGGGTCACCGGAACGACACTGGCGGCAACAGCGAACGCCAACAGGAACATGAACAGTTTTTTCATTGTGAATCCTCCTCGGTACGATGGTTTATAGAGCCCACATCATGCGGGCAGCAACAACAGCCACAGCAAACTATAACGCATATCCTCATACTAGCAAGGACAGTGCCAGCCATTACATAAAAATAAAACAGCTTTCTAGCGGCTTGTGACGACACACCGAGTGAAAAAAACCTGCTGCACAGTATAACCAGACACGACAAACTTCTCAACAAAATCCGGAAAAAATAATAAAAGTCAAAGACTTATGAAGTTCATAACCGAACCTTGCAATATAATCAGGGTTATGGGGGTTAGGAGCGGCGCTGCTTGAGCCGCTTGCTCAGTGCCGGCTGGGAGATGCCGAGCAGGCGCGCGGCAATACTCTGGTTGCCGGCGGAGCGCTGCAGCGCCGCCTCGACGAGCAGATGACCGGCCTGCTGCAGGGTCGGCAGTTCGGTAAAAGAGATAAAGGGATTGCCCGCCTGCTGCGAACGGGGCGGCGACGGCAGATCGTTGGCCGCACCGATCCGCTCGATAAAACTCTTCATTGACAGGGTTTTCCCCTGATGCAGGCTGACGGCATCATAGATCATCGCCTCAAGCTCCCGGACATTGCCGGGAAAACTGTAGGTCGCCAGCAGTACGCCCAGCTCCGGCGGCGGCGTCGGGACCCCTTTGCCGAGCTTGCCGGCAACCGTGCGCAGGAAATGCTCGAGCAGCAACGGGATATCCTCCTTGCGTTCGCGCAGCGGCGGGACGTGGACATGGTGCGCGATAAGGCGGTAATAAAGATCGCGGCGAAAGGTCCCGGCAACCATCTGCGCGTCCAGGTCGGCGTGGGTGGCGACAACGACCCGCGCACTCATCTGTTTCGGCTGGTCACTGCCAAGCGGGTAATACTCGCCGTCCTGGAGCAGCCGCAACAGCTTGACCTGGGACGCCATGCTCAAGTCGCCGATTTCATCGAGAAACAGGGTGCCCCCTGCGGCGGCTTCAATCATCCCCTTGCGCGGGCTGTCGGCACCGGTATAGGCCCCGCGAATGTGGCCAAAGAGGGTGTCAGCAAAAACGTTGTCATCCAGCCCGGCGACATTGACCGAAACCAGCTCCCCGCGGTTGCCGCTGAGCCGATGAATGGCGCGGGCAAAGAGCTCCTTGCCGACCCCGCTTTCCCCGGTGATCAGGACCGGCTGATGGCTCGGCGCGACCGCCTCAAGGTACTGAAACCGGGCGCGCATGTCGGGGTGGCCGGTGACGATGGCGGCAAAGGCCTCGGGGCTGTCGAGCTGTCCCTGCAGCAGCCGCCGCCGGATCGCGCGATTTTCCTGTTCCAGCTCAAGCATCCGCACCGCCCGCCGGACACCGTCGACCAGGCGCTCCTCCTCGACCGTCTTGACAAAGTAATCAAAGGCCCCGAGGCGCATGCAATGCACCGCCGTATCGAGCTGGTTCATGCCACTGAGAATGATCACCCGCACCTGCGGGTAGTCCGTGACAATCCGCTGCAGCAGCTCCTCCCCTGACAGGTGCGGCATGGTCAGGTCAAGAAGAACCAGGCCGATGTCCTGTTCTTCGAGCATCTGCAGGGCCTGGCGGCTGTCCTGGCACAGGTGGAGGTTGGAGAGCCCGCCCGGTCCCTCGAGGGTGAGGCTTAAGCTGCGCAACCAGGGCAATTCATCGTCAACCAGGAGAATACCGAAAGCCGGGTAGAGTTTCTCAGTCATCCGCGACCTCCTGGCAGATCGGCAAAAACAGGCGCACGGTCGTGCCGCCGCCCGGCTGTGAGGAAAACTCCAGTTGTCCGCGATGATCCTTGACAATCCCCGCCGAAATCGACAGGCCGAGACCGGTGCCGCCGATCTCGCGCTTGGTGGTAAAAAACGGGTCAGTGATCCGCTCCAGGCCGGCTTCATCGATACCGCACCCGCTGTCGCACACCTCGAGAGCGACCATGCCGTCCGCTGCGGCGCTGAACGTCCGCACGCTGATCGCCTGCTCGCTGCTGGTCAGGGCCTGGCAGGCATTGAGCACCAGGTTGACAACAACCTGCTCAATCCGATGACCGTTACCGTGAAAACCGGGGAGCTGCGCCTCGTAGGTGACGCGGAAGTTGCGGGTCGCCTTGCGGATGGTGTTGTCAAGCAGGCGCAGAGCCGCCGTGGTCACCTGGTTCAGATCAACGGCATCATCGTGCCCGCTGTCGTGGCTGCGGGCAAAGTCCTTCAGATCCTCGACAATGCGCTTGATGCGGTTGGAACTTTCCAGCATCTCCCGCAACATCTGCGGAATTTCAGCGCGCATGCGCGAGTAGTTGAACCAGCCGAGGCGGAAATCCCCCTGCTGCCGGTAGTGCTCTTCAAGAATCGGCTCCATACTCTGGTAGGCTTTGCTCAGCTGCGGCAGGCTCAACTGCAGCAGGCCGTTGGGGTTGTTGATTTCGTGGGCAACGCCGGCGACCAGGATCCCGAGGGAGGTCATCTTGTCGGCATGCAGCAGCTGCTTCTGCCGTAACTGCAGTTCCTGTGCGGCGCGCTTGCGTTCCGCCACTTCGCGCTCAAGCTCCTCGGTGCGCAGGGCGACCTGCTGGCGCAGGGTGCGGGACCAGAGGGCGACGATGATCAGGATCAGCAGCAGCGGTCCGACCACCAGGGCGCTGTAATAGACAATCCGGCTCCAGGGCACCTCTTCCGGTTGCAGGACACCCAGCCATTTTTCGCGGATCTGGCGATATTCACCCGATTTTTTCAACAGCGCCAGCCCCTCGTTGAAGCGCGCCAGCATCTCCTGGTTGCCCTTTTTTACGGCAAAGCCGTAATCCTGCGCGACCAGGGAACGGGGAATCGGATGAATATTGTCCAGACGCAACTCGCTGATCAGGTATTCCCCCGGCAGCTTGGCCACCAGGGCACAGTCGTGGCGTCCGGAGGCGAGCAGGGTCAGGGCATCGGCAAGGCTCTGGACGAGGAAGAGTTCGGCATCGAGATCATGTTCAATCATGAAATCGTGCATCACACTCCCCTTCATGACGATCACTTCGCGCCCGGCCAGGTCTTCCAGTTCACGGATGTCAGGCTGACCGTCACGGATCCAGATCGATTGGTGAACCCGGGCGTGGGGGATGGAAAAATCGACTTCGGAGTAGCGTTCGGCGGTATGAGCCATCCCCATCAGCACGTCGACATCGCCGCGATCAAGGGACTGCCGCATCTCCCCCCAGGAATCGAGCTGAATGTGGATCTCCATGCCCATGACGTTGGCGATCGCCTGGCTCAGCTCGACGTTGTAGCCGGTCGGCAGGCCGTTGCGATCAAGATATTCATAAGGCGGGTAGTTATGGTCACCACCGATACGCAGTGGCCGTTCCCACAGCGTCTTGCCCTCTTCGGCGGTCACCGCTGCGGCATTGGCACAGACCAGCAGCAGGGCCAGCAGCGCGCTGGCCAGCAGCCGGACAGCCGCGCCCGAGTTAATAACGGGCATGCCCCGGCGTCCGTGGGAAGGGGATGACGTCGCGGATATTCTCCATCCCGGTCAGATACATGAGCAGGCGCTCAAAGCCGAGGCCGAAACCGGAATGGGGACAACTCCCCCAGCGCCGGGTATCAAGGTACCAGTCGAGAGCGGTCGCATCGATACCATGGGCATCCATGCGCGCCTGGAGAATATGGAAGCGTTCTTCGCGCTGGCTGCCGCCGATAATCTCGCCGACCCGCGGCACCAGCAGGTCCATCGCGGCGACGGTCCGTTCATCCTCGTTCAGGCGCATATAGAAGGCCTTGATCTCCTGCGGGTAATCAGTGACAAAAACCGGCCCGGAGAACACCTGCTCGGTGAGATAGCGTTCATGCTCGGACTGCAGATCCAGGCCCCAGGCGACGGGAAATTCGAAGGTCTTATCAGCGCGGCTCAGCAGGGCGATCGCCTCGCTGTAGCTGATGCGGTGGAAATCCGCCTGCGCCAGGGTTTCGAGGCGGTCGATTAAGCCCTTTTCGATGCGCTCGTTGAAAAAAGCGAGATCCTCCTGGCAGTGGTCCAGGGCATACACCACCAGGGCACGGAAGAAGTCCTCTGCCAGCTGGCAGTTGGCCGTCAGATCGGTGAAGGCCATTTCCGGCTCGATCATCCAGAATTCACTGGCGTGACGGCTGGTGTTGGAATTCTCCGCCCGGAACGTCGGACCGAAGGTGTAGATATCGGAAAACGCCGTGGCAAAAAGCTCTCCCTGCAGTTGACCGCTGACGGTCAGCCCCGCCCGCTCACCGAAAAAATCCTGCGCCCAGTCGACCTTGTCGTCGACCAGGGGCGGATGCTGCGGATCAAGCGTGGTGACGCGGAACATGTCTCCCGCGCCCTCACAGTCGTTGGTGGTGATCACCGGGGTGTGGACATGAAGAAATCCGCGCTGCTGAAAAAACTGATGCACGGCAAAGGACAGGGCACTGCGCAGGCGGAAGACGGCGCCGAAGGTGTTGGCGCGCGGGCGCAGGTGAGCGATGCTGCGCAGGTATTCGAAGCTGTGCCGTTTTTTCTGCAGCGGATAGCCGTCATCAACCCCGCCCAGCAGGGTGATGACACGGGCCTGCAGCTCCCAGTGCTGGCCGGCCGCCGGTGACGGGACCAGGTCCCCGCGGACCGCCAGGCAGGCACCCGTGGCGAGGCGTGCCAGGTCGACGGGCGCGGCCACCCCCGCTGCCGCGACAATCTGCAGCACCCCCTGGCAGCTGCCATCATTCAGGGCGATAAAGGTGACTTCCTTGCCGCGGCGCACCGAACGGATCCAGCCGCAGACATGGACATCCTGCTGCGGCTGATCTGCACGGAGCAGAGTTTTCACTGCTGTTCGCGTTCTGGACTGGTGCAAAAGCCCCCGCTTTCTGGACTATCCGCTAATGACTGTCCCTGGTGAGAGGAAACTGGGCTGCGTTCTGGGTCCCCGCTGTTGCCGCTGCCTCCAGCCGCCGGCAGAGAAGACAACCCGGCACCCGATTATCGCCAGAGGGGCACAGAAGTGCAAGTACAGGGGGCGGCATCCCCGAAAAAAAGCGTCGCAACCTGGGCTGGCGCCGCCGCGGCGCACATCAGCTGTGTTCGCGTGACTTGAGAAATTCCACCGCCGGCCACTGTTCCATGGTGTGTTGCAGGCGCCACTCGCTGGCCGCAAGATAGGTCAGGTGACCTTCCGCATCGGTGGCCAGGTTGCTCTGGTTTTTCTTCTGGAACTCTTCGAACAGCTTGCGGTCGGCACAGCGCACCCAACGGGCGGTGGTAAAGCTGACCCCCTCGTAGACGGCATTGACGCCATATTCAGCCTTGAGCCGCTCCATCGTCACGTCGAACTGCAGCACGCCCACCGCGCCGAGGATGAATTCCGCGCCGCTGGTGGGCCGGAAGACCTGCACCGCGCCCTCCTCGGAGAGCTGCAGCAACCCCTTCTGCAGCTGCTTCGACTTCAACGGGTCCTTGAGCCTGACACGGCGGAAGTGTTCCGGGGCAAAGCTCGGAATACCGACAAACTTGAGGGGCTCTTTTTCGGTGAAGGTGTCGCCGATCTTGATGGTGCCGTGATTGTGCAGGCCGATAATATCCCCGGGGTAGGCCTGCTCCACGTGGGCACGGTCCTGCGCCATGAAGATCGTCGCATTGGCGAGAGAGATCTCCTTGCCGATGCGGTGATGACGCACCTTCATGCCGCGGGTGAACTGGCCGGAGCAGATCCGAAGAAAAGCAATCCGATCACGGTGGGCCGGATCCATGTTCGCCTGAATTTTAAAGACAAAGCCGGAAAACTCCGCTTCGTCAGGGGCAACGATGCGCTCGGCCGCCTGGCGCATGCCGGGTGCGGGGGCCAATTCGACGAATGCATCGAGCATTTCCTGGACACCGAAATTATTGATCGCGCTGCCAAAAAATACCGGGGTCTGGTTGGCTTTCAGGTACTGTTCGAGCTTGAAGGGATTGGCGGCTCCCTGGAGCAGGTCGATATCCTCGCGCAGTTCCAGCGCCTGGCTGCCGAGCAGTCGATCGAGCTCGGGGCTGTCCAGATCTGCGATCTTCACCGGAATCGGTACCCACGAGGCCTGCGTAGGCGGCTGCAGAGGGTAGGAAGGCGGCAGTCATGGCAGGATCGTCATGCGGATCCGGGCCCGAGCAGCCGCCCGGCACCGCACACATCGCAAGAAGAAGGACCAAGCGCTTCAATGCCGGATCTCCCGTTCGGCCAGGAGTACTGCCTGCCGCACCGTCTTTCCAAATTGCCAGATCCGTGCCACGGGGCGGACGTTTGCGCAACCCACTGCACTTGTTGGGTTTACGCATTTCCATGACCTCGCCTCCCATGCCCGAGCCGTTCCGTATCGTTACTCTATCGCCCTGCCTCGCCGTTACGTTCGGACAGTGGCCGGCCGAAGGGCCACG
>JAWOIX010000104.1:0-34491 GCA_046484405.1 Pelovirga sp. | reverse complement strand
TTGAGCTGGGCCGACCGCGGCGACGGGCCTGTTACAGGCCCCTCCACCCTTTATACAGGTGGGGAGCCAAAGCAAAATCATACAAATTTTCCAGGACCACATAATGCTTATGCTCCTCGTCAGCAATCTTGAGCAGTAGCTTCTTTGTCGCCGGTTCTTTTTCACTGGCTGCAGCCTCTCCATACAACCGGCTACTCTTGGCCTCCATATCCAGGGCAAGTTTATAAGCACCCAGATCTGTTTGCGGCATGAACGAACGCCATGATGAGGCAAAAGAATCAAAAACTGTCCTGGCATCGTCCAGTACGGTGGTCGAAGCCATGAGGATCTCTTTACCTGCTTCCTTCAGCTCCACAAAGACATCGCGATGTTTTTGTTCGTCCTGTGAAAGGCGGAGAAATATTGCCTTCAGGTGGGGATCAGTACTCTCCTCTGACAGTTTTTGGTAGAAGGCATCACCGTCCACTTCCATTTTGATGGCAAAATCGAAAATGTTCATACTGGACTCCTGTGTTGGATGGTTATTAACCCGATAAGGCCCCTCTACTGCTGTCATTGTTCATGGCGAAATATGACCAATTAACTCCCTCTTCAGAAGAACATTAGTTCATGCGTGTCCCGGAGTCAAATTGAGGCAGACATCCATGAAAGACATCCGCCACCGGGCCTCGAAATTGCCGTACCAAAATAATCTGATAGTATTAAAGAGTTCAGGAACGCCGCTGGTCCAGCAGGTCAATGTTTACAAAAACCAAAACGCAAAGGAGTCCGTGATGGCAGCCAAAAACATCCTGATGCTTGTCGGCGATTTCGTCGAAGACTATGAAGTCATGGTGCCCTTCCAGGCACTGCAGATGGTTGGGCATACAGTGCACGCTGTCTGCCCTGACAAGAAGTCAGGCGAGTCGGTACGTACCGCGATACATGATTTTGAGGGAGATCAGACGTACAGTGAAAAACCCGGCCATAACTTTGCCTTGAATGCCACATTTGACGAGATCAGGGCCGAAGATTATGACGCTCTGGTGATCCCTGGTGGGCGTGCGCCTGAGTACATTCGCCTCAACGCCACCGTACTGAAGATGGTGCAGCATTTTGCATCAAGCAACAAACCGATAGCGGCTGTCTGTCATGGTGCCCAGGTTCTCGCTGCGGCGGGAGTTCTTAAGGGCCGCTCGTGCTCCTGTTACCCTGCGGTCGGCCCTGACGTCACGATCGCCGGTGGAAAATTCATGGATATTCCCGTTGACCAGGCGCACGTTGATGGGAACCTGGTCACTGCACCAGCCTGGCCGGCCCATCCAGACTGGCTCTCCAGGTTCTTGAAGGTTCTGGGTACGAAGATCGAACCCTGATTTCACAGTAAGGGCCAGAGTCTCCAACGGACTTGAGTGTGACGGGCAGGAGATTTTCTCAGGAGTCACCTCCAAACAGATACGCACGCCCGCGCTCTGCAGATCGGGAGCGTGCGTATCTGTCACGACGCGTCGCACCGGATGATTCGTCCCGCACCGCCACTGTAGCTTGACAATTGCCACTCTTTGATCGAACCTGAGCAGCATGCCCCTACTCCAGCGCAACACCATTCTTAAACTCTGTACCCCGGTCCTGCTGATCTGCGCCCTGCTCTGGCCGGCGCTGGGCAGAGGGGAGGGTCTGACCCCGCTGCTGCTCTTTGCCGAGCAACAGCTGACCGCCGGGGACCAGGCGGAATTGTCGGTGTTTTTTCACAACCAGTCCGCGGATCCCGTGCGGCTGGAGCCTCCCGCACCGCTCTTTCTCGAGCTGATCACGACCAGCGGGACAACACGCCAGGTCCAGGCGCACCTGATCGATGCCCCGGAGGTGCATGAACTGGCACCCGGTCATTTCCACCGGCTGGCCTACCGCATGTTCCTGCCGCGCGACTTGAGCGGCCTGATCCAGGTCCGCTTTGCCGAAGCAGCGACAGCGGCTGTCGTCCTGCAGCTGTCTCCCCCGGCGAGCGTGACGGACGCAACACCAGCAGCCGATGAGGTGACCTACCACTCCCTGAAGGATCTTGAATCTCTCTATCAGTCCTATAGCGCAGATCTGTTCACCTATGAGCCGATCTATTTTCTCGTCGGCACCGACCCGGCCAAGAGCAAGCTGCAATTCAGTTTCAAATATCGCATCTTCAATCAAAGCGGCTCTTTGAGCGACAGGTACCCATGGTTATCCGGCCTCTATCTTGCCTACACCCAGACATCCTTCTGGGATCTGAATGCCGATTCGGTTCCCTTCAAGGACACCAGCTACAAACCGCAACTCATGTTTCAGACGAAAAATCTGAGCCGCTCCAAGCACGTGGCCGGTTTTTTCCTGCGCACCGGCCTGGCGCATGAATCGAACGGCCTGGATGGAGATTCCTCACGCAGCACCAACCATGTCTATATCAAGCCGATGGCGGTATTTTATCACCGTCCGAGCCGGATCGGCCTGATGATCAGTCCGAAACTGCGCACCTACATCAACAACGAAGATGACACGAATCCCGACCTGCCGGCCTATCGCGGCTATTTTGAACTGGAGACGCGGATCGGCCGGGCCCACGGCCTGATGCTCACCACCAATGTGGGTTTTGCCAGCAAAGGCACCTCGGTGACCGCCGATCTGACCTACCCCATCGACCGCCTCCTCGGCGACAATCTCAACATCTACTTTCAGCTGCAGTACAGCAACCGGCTGGCAGAGAGCCTGATCAATTACCAGCGGCGGACCGAAGCAGTGCGTCTGGGCTTCGCCATCTTCCGCTAGCCCCCCTCCACCGCATGGTGCTGTCATTCCCGGGATGCCGCCACGACAATGGCGTTCGTGTTGCCCTGTCCGGGCAGGGTGGGCAGTGTCTTGTGATCCGCGAGCGGCATGGCCGCCCGTTGCCTGGTGGCGACAGGGAAATGGGCCCGCTCCTCCCGGTGTCCCTTGCAGAGGGGACCCCGGGAGGAGGACAGGCTAGCAGGCAGGATCAGATATGCAGGTATTTCCGGTGTTCAAGATCGGTGATGGTGGTGCGGTGATCTTCCCATTCGGTCATCTTGATGCGCATGTAGTTGTCAAACAGCTGCTCTCCCAGGACGTCCGGCATGAAGGCACTGTTTTCCGCCTCCATCAGGGCGGGGAAGAAATCGCGCGGCAGAAAACGCCGGTCGAGCACCCTCGGCCGCTCCGATGTCGGCTGTTTGTAGGCACTGCCGACATCGGCGGGGCCCGCGTCGGCCTTGGTCCTGATCCCGTCGAGGCCGGCAAAGATCAGCACCGCGAACTGCAGATAAACATTGCCGGTGGCATCGGGACAGCGCAGTTCCATGCGCATCGCCTGCGGCTTGGCGGCATGTGGAATCCGCACCATTGAGCTGCGGTTGCGCACTCCCCAGCCACGCACGATGGGCGCTTCCTTGTCGAGCACATAGGCCTTGTAGGAGTTGAAGGTCGCGGCAAAGATAATCGATGCTTCGCGCGCGTGCCCAAGAACGCCGCCGATGAAATTCATCAGCATCGGGCTGAGGTGGTCATCGGTGTTTTCGTCATAGCAGAGATTGTTCCCCTCGAGGTCGGAAAAGGAGAGGTGAATATGAAAAGCATTGCGATTGAAGCCGGTAAACGGCTTGGACATGAAGGTCGCATGGAGGTCGTACTGGGCGGCCACCTCCTTGGTGACAAATTCAAACAGGGTGGTTCGATCTGCAACCGTCAGGGGATCCCCCGGCTCAAGATTGATCTCGTGCTGTGACGAGGTCACTTCGTGGTGGGTTTTTTCATATTTAATGCCGCACTTTTCCAGGACATTGACGATTTCCTGCCTGACCACGTCGCCGATATCGCCCGCTGCCGAACCGAAGTATCCCAGCTTGTCCGTATGGATATCACTGTGAATTTCGTCCCCGTTGAGAAGAAAGAATTCATGTTCCGGACCCAGCAGGAAGCTGATCTGATAGTCCTCCCGGGCCTTATCCACAGCGCGCTCAAGGGCGTAACGGGGATCGACCTCCGAACGCGTGCCATCCTGGTTAAAGATCTGGCCGACAAAAAAGCCGACCTTTCTGTCACCAAAGTCGACAAGACGAAAGCTCTCCAGGACCGGTTTGAGAATCCGGTCACTGTTGTCAACTGTTGCGATGCCGGCAATGGAGCTGCCGTCGATGCCTACACCCTGCTCGAGGATCGTCGCGATATCCAGCGGATTGATTGACAGGTTTTTGGGCCGACCGTTCAGATCGGTAAAAAAAACCTTGGTCGTGTAGGCCTGCTTAAGTTGTTCCTGCACACTGGCCAGATCTGCACCACTCATTTTTTTCTTCTCCTGGGGGATTCCCTTTGCGATCGGCACTGGCCGGACGCGGGGCTGACAACAGCGACACCATCAGCGTGATGGTGCAGTGGATAAATGAACGCCGGATACCGAACCTGCTGTCGGCATCCGGCGATGAACCATCCTACTCCGGAATATTGGGAATCTTTGTCGTCTCCCCTTTGTAGTTTCTCAGGGTGTACTCGGTGTCACTCTTGTCAACGATGTAATAATCAGGCATCAGCGGAATCTTGCCGATATTGGTCGCCAGCACATACATCGGCTGGGCCAGCCCGGTGGTATGACCGCGCAGCGCATCGCGAATCAGTTCCGCTCCCTTTTCCACCGGGGTACGGAAGTGATCGATCCCCGGTGCCGGCTCGCAATAGAACACGTAGTAGGGGCGAATCCGCGTACGCAGCAGCTTCTGGTGCAATTCGCGGAAGGTCGGCACATCATCGTTGATCCCCTTGAGCAGAACCGCCTGGTTGCCAACGTTGATCCCGCAGCTGAGCAGATCGTAGACGGCCCGCTCCGTCTCCGCGGTAATCTCTTTCGGGTGATTGCACTGGGTGTTGATCCACACCGGTACCGGGTGGAACCCGCCGATCGCTTTTTTGAGCCCTTCGGTAATCCGCTGCGGCAGAACGATGGGCAGTCGCGAACCGATGCGGATCATCTGCACGTGGGGAATCTCGCGCAGCGAAGAGATCAGATAGGCGAGTTTCTCGTCGGACAGCAGCAGCGGATCGCCGCCGGTGATCAGAACGTCACGAATTTCCGGGTGCTCACGAATCCAGCTGAGCCCCTCCTCGACATCAAAACGCAGCTTGAGATCCTGGTCGACCACCAGTTCCTTGCGGAAACAGTGCCGGCAGTAGATGCCGCACACCTCGGTTACGGTAAATGCGATACGATCCCGGTACTGCCGGGCAATGCTGTCAGGCCGGACCTCATCCGTCGCCCGGTTTTCCTTCCAGACCAGGTAATCCTTCATCCCGAAACGGTTGACCTTCTCCTTCATCGACGGAATCACCTGCATCCGGATTGGGCAGTTTGGATCATCCTTGTCCATCAGAGAGGCAAAGTAAGGAGTGGTCCCCCAACGGGTTTTCAGTGTCTGTATCGCATTACGCTCATCTTCGGTGACATTGATGTACTGTTCCAGCTTTTCCAGTGTGTTGATTTCGTTTCTGACCTGCTCCATCCAAGTTGCTGCCACATTAACCTCCTGATCACGCCTTTGTGATAGTCCAAATGAAAAAAAACCCGCCTGTTGCTTCAGGCGGCCGAGTCAGATCGGGCGTACTGCAATGCCGCGATCTTGCTTCCAGTTTCAACGTAGTGGTCACGTATGACCTTTTCGATCCGGCCACCATCCTGTGACCTGATACTGTCGACAATGGCCCGATGCCGTTGTTCTATTTCGTCCGGCGTGTACAGCCGTCCCCAGTGTTTATAAAAAAGGATGTGAAGTTTCAGACTCAGGCGGTTGGTGTATTCAAGGAGCTGGACATTGTCACTTTTGCCCGTCAGAAAATCATGAAAATCCCCGCCGATATCCACCACCCGTTTATGCTTGTGCGCGCGCGCCGCCACCCCCATCTCATCGACGAAGGCATCGAGCATACCAATATCTTCCGCGGAGAAAGTCTCCCATGCCGCCATCACCGCGTAACCTTCAAGGATGCCGCGCGTCGTGTAGCTGTCAACAATCTGCTTCGGGGTCAGTATCGGGATAAAGTTTCCGACCTGCGGCCGATAGTCGATCAGCCCGTTCATCATCAGTTCTTTCAGAGCCTCGCGGATAGGTGCCCGGCTGATCCCCATCTGCACCGACAGGATACTCTCCTTGACCTGATCTCCGGGATTCAGCTTATCGGTGAGCATCAATTGGTAGATGTAATCGATCACCTGGTCCTTGTAGGTTTTTTTTACGATAGTCATGAATGATCTCCTCGTCTCCGCGTCGATTGTCGACATTAGACATCGATCGCAATAAAGTCAACAGGAAAAGGATACTCGCCTGCAAAAAAGGGGCAGCGGCGATTGGCAGGAGGCGAGGAAAGCAAAGAGAGGGAGCAGGCAAACAGGGAGCGCACAAGACGCCGTGCCGGCGTGGATCAGCCGTCTATCAGTGCGGCAATCTTCTCGCCGGAATGCAGGTAATGAGCGCGAATGAGTTTTTCCAGTTCGTCGGCATCGCCGCGTTTTAAGCAATCAACAATAGCGGCGTGGCGCTGCCTGATGTCTTCAGGGGCGTACAGCCTGCCGATATAACCGTAAAACAACAGGTCGGATTTCAGGTTCAGCTGCCGCGTAAAGGCAACAATCTGCTGGTTTTTACAATGGCTGAAGAGGATCTCGTGAAACCTGTTGCCCAACTCAATCAGCGACTTCAGCCGCCCCTTGCGTGACAGGTCCGCCATCTTTTCGGGCAGCGCTTCAAGGGTGGCGATATCCTTTCTGGTTAAAAAAGGCAGCGCCTGGGCCGCGGCAAACCCCTCGAGAACACCACGGGCGCTGTAGGTATCAATCACTTCTGCCCGACTCAGAACGGCGATAAAATGCCCGACCCGGGGACGGTACTCGACAATCCCCGTGCCAACCAGGTCACGCAAGGCCTCGCGAATCGGCGCCCTGCTGATTTCCAGCTGCTCGGCGATGGCACTTTCATTCAACTGGTCGCCAGCCTGGTAGTGACCATCCAGAATGCCATTATAAATGTGCGAAATGACATAATCTTTGAATGTTGATTTATTAACGGGCATGGTTTTTTACACGTTCCTGTCATAGCAGTGCAGGGATTCTGCAGACGACATGTTCCGACCCCGGGGCGTCCACCCGGCGGTCCGACCGGCCAGGAGTGACGGGGGAAGACGGCCGCCCGGGTGGCGCATGCAACATCCGCCCTCCGTTAATGCCGGCCGTACGTAGCCGACTATCTGCCGCAAAAATCACGGAAAAGCAAGCACAGAGTTTGGCAGCGGCAGACCAGGGCGATCCAGATACCGCATTATCAAGGCCGGTCGATCTGGGATCTGCCACGCACCCTCCCCCCTGCCATGGCGGCAAGGGATACGCTCACAACTCCGCCTCATCCAGGTCATCCAACCAGCCGCCCCGATCGGTCAGCCTGCGGACCAGCATCCGGGAGGATTCTTCGGGATGCTCGGGGCGCGCGTGCAACTGCTTCATGATCAATTTATCCCCGATGCGCCCACAGATTTCAATTTTCCCGATATCGTGCCCAATGATGAATTTGAACCGCTTGCCGTAGCCATCCAGCTGCTGCCGCGCCTGGTCAACAATGTCCACCCCCTGCCTGAGCGGCACCTGGAAGTGGTGACGCACCCTGGCAACCGGCATGCATTGATAGAGATAGTAGGGGTTGACCCCGATCCTCACCAGCCCGTTCATGAGTTCAACCAGCGTATCGACATCATCGTTGACGCCGCGTAACAGAACTGCCTGGTTGTTTACCGTGATGCCCGCTTCACGTAAACGCAGCACCGCCCGGGCTGCTTCCGGAGTAATTTCCCGCGGATGATTGAAATGGGTCGGCACGTAGAGGGTCTTGGCCTGGTTGACTCTGTGCAGAACCGCGATCAGGTCATCCTCGAAAAACCGCATGGGAAAAACCACCGGCGCCCGACTGCCGATCCTGACGTAATTGAGATGCTCGATATCCATCAGTGCATCCAGCATTCTGGCGATGATATCGGTCGGGAGCAGAAACGGGTCGCCGCCGGAGATCAGCACATTGCTGAGTTCCGGGTGATCGGCGAAATATTTGGCGGCCTGCTGAAAATTTCGCACTGTCTGTTCAGTGGGCAGCCCGACCATCCGCTTGCGGAAACAGTGCCGACAATACATGGCACAGTATTCGGTGCCGACCACCAAGGCCGTGTAGGAGTATTTGTGGAGGATCCCGTTTCCCTTGTCGTGCCGGTCATCACCATAGGGATCCGTCGTGGTTGCACCCATGGCACCGGCAACAACCAGCTCATCGACCTCAGGCACGCACAGACGACGAATCGGATCATCGGGATCTGCAGGATCGATGAGCCCGAGATAGTAACGGGGGATATTCATCGGATGGGCAGCAACCACCGCACCGAGATCTTTTTCTTGCGGTGCCGTCAGCGGCAGATACTTTTTTAATTGTGCCAGGGTGGTAACATTGTGTTGCAGCTCCTGCCGCCAATCGATGCTGCTCCAGTCATGCTCCGCAGCAAACATTTTTCCCGCCAACTGGCTCATGCGATCGGCTCCTTTCTCCCTGACGAGGCCGCAAAAACATACAAGCCGGCCCTGTCCCTGCCAAAAAAATATCCTGTCGACAGTCGACCTGAATATCAAAAAAAACACAGTTTCCATGTTATCTATCATATTGCCTGCCAGCGATCAAGAGGACGCCGGAAGCCCCGTAACAGATTCCGAGAACGGGCCCCGCGCCCCCAAGGGAACCCGTAATATAATTATAAATTATTGATTTGTATTATTTTTATTTGAATTAATGCGGGCTGGCCACAGCGGTTCTGCTACTTTTCTATTGACTTTATGCGATCGCCTACCTATAGATTTTCATAACAATGTTACAGCTTTCAGGCTCCGGGAGGGAGGGCCCATGTTCCTCCCAGTCGACCGTCGACCAAGAAACATGTGATCTCATTAGCCTGTCGGCAGCCCAGGTGTGTTAGATTCTTTTTTATCGGGTCGGGACAGGCAGCCGTGTCGGTGCCGCACCACGATACCGGCAAGGTCAGCCGATGAGGCAGGGACCTGACAAAAAGACGCCCATTTCTTCAGCGTTCACGGCACCATGCTCCGACAGGTGCGATCATCAACCGGTACAAGGAGGCGACAACATGAAAAAGCTAGTGGTTCTGATTTTGGCAGGCATGATGATTTGTACAGGCACAGCATTCGCGGAAAAACTGAACGTCGGCACGGATACCGCCTTCGTTCCCTTTGAGTACAAAGGCCCCGATGGCGAATATACCGGCTTTGACATCGACCTGTGGGCCGAAATTGCCAAACGCATCGGCAAGGAGTACGACCTGCGGCCGATGGATTTCAACGGCCTCATTCCCGGGCTGACGACCGGCAACCTTGATGTCGCGCTGGCGGCCATTTTCATCAAGGCCGAGAGAGAAAAGGCCATCGATTTCTCTCACCCCTATTTCCGGGCAGGCCTGATGACCATGGTCCAGACTGGTAACACCGACATCAAGGGTCCGGAAGACCTCGCCGGCAAGGTAGTTGCCGTCAAGCTGGGCACAGCAACCGTTGAATATGTCGAAAGCCTCAACCCGGCAAAAGTTGTCAAATTCCCCAACATTGACCAGGCCTACCTCGAAGTGGTCACCGGCGGTGCAGATGCGGCAATGCATGACACCCCGAACGTTCTTTATTACATCAAAACCGCCGGCAACGGCAGAGTCAAGGCGGTCGGCGCCGACGTCAAAGCGGCTCAGTACGGCATCGCCTTTCCGCTCGGCAGCCCGCTGCGCAAACCGGTCAACGTCGCCTTGCTGGAAATGATGGAAGACGGCACCTATGCCGAGCTTTACAGAAAATGGTTCGGCACAGATCCCGAATAATCATCACGGCTTTTCTGGTCGGCACCATCCAGTAACACCGGTACATCATCGGTGGAGTTCTGATCCGCCGGGGATCAGGGCTCCACCACTCCCCAGTGGCACAGAACGCCTTCAATCCCCTTACCTGCACGAGGGTCATCATGGGTTTTGAATTTTCCGTAATTACCGACTCGATCCCGGCATTACTGGCCGGCGCCAAGCTGACCTGGATCATCACCATTTTTGGGATCGTCGGTGGAATGGTCTTTGGTGTTCTGGCCGGCCTGGGGCGTTTGGCGGGCACAGAGCACCTCGGCGAAGCGCCGCACGGCTTTGCCAGAACCATCGCGACGGTGATCCGCTACATATCCGGCGGCTATGTCGAAACGATTCGGGGGACCCCGATTATTGTCCAGGCGATGTTTATCTACTTTGCCTTTCCGATGCTGGTCAAAGCGCTGCTCGACATTGAACGCTTCCGGATTGATGCGCTGACCGCAGCAGTTGTTACCATCATCATCAACGCGGGCGCCTACATCGCCGAAATCGTCCGCGGCTCGGTCATGTCGGTCAACAAGGGCCAGCTGGAAGCCGGCCTGTCACTCGGCATCAGCCGCTTCCAGCTGATTGCCTATATCATCGGGCCCATCGCCTTCAGACGCATGATCCCGCCACTGGGAAACCAGTTTATCATCAGCCTGAAAGACACCTCGCTGTTTATCGTCATCGGGGTCGGAGAACTCACCCGACAGGGGCAGGAAATCATGGCCAGCAACTTCAGGGCCCTTGAAATCTGGCTGACGGTAGCGATCATGTACCTGATCATGACAACCGCCCTGGCCGTCACCCTGCGTCACATCGAGCGCAGAATGAAAATCTTCTAGAGCCTTCATGGATAGGCGCGAATGCGCGCCGCAGGCGATTTTGGCTACGCAGGGAGACCGCAGAGGACGACATGGCAAACATCATTGAAATGCACAACGTGTGTAAATCCTTCGATCGAACGGAAGTGCTGCACGACATCAATCTTTCCATCGAGGAAGGGGAGGTTATCGTCATCATCGGGCCGTCCGGGTCGGGCAAGTCAACATTGATCCGCTGCATCAACTGCCTGGAAATGATCAGCAGCGGCACCCTTGTCGTCGACAACATCCGGATTCCCGAGGAACGCAGTCGCATCCGCCAGATCCGTCTGGAAGTCGGCATGGTGTTCCAGCAGTTCAACCTTTTTCCCCATCTGACCGCCCTGGAAAACGTCGCCTTTGGTCCGCGCAAGGCACGCAGCATGGGAAAGGCCGAGGCCGAGGACATCGCCGTCGATCTGCTCGACAAGGTCGGACTGGAAAGCTTTCGCGACAAGCTCCCGGGACAGCTTTCCGGCGGCCAGCAGCAGCGCGTGGCCATCGCCCGGGCCCTGGCGGTCAATCCGAAAGTCATGCTCTTCGACGAACCGACTTCGGCCCTCGATCCCGAAATGATCGGCGAGGTTCTCGATGTGATGAAGAAGATCGCGCACAGCAGCGGCATGACCATGGCTGTCGTTACTCATGAAATGGGGTTTGCTTCCCAGGTCGGAGACCGCTTGATCTTCATGGACAACGGACGGATTGTCGAGGAGGGCAAACCCAAAGAGGTGATGAAAAACCCGCAGTCCGATCGGCTCAGGGATTTTCTCGGGCACGTAAAGCACCATTGACCCGGGGGGGGTCCGGGCCCTCCCAGGACAGGTCAAAAACAGCTGACCAAGGGGCCGAACGGGGGGACGGACGCACCCTTGAGATGACCGATAAAAGCCTCCCGCGGAATATCACAGGCGCCGAGGCGCACCAGGTGCTCCGTCGTCTGCTGACAGTCGAGCAGAACAAAATCGCGCGCGCGCAGATGATCGATCAGATGGGCCATGACAATCTTTGAGGCGTTACTCTTGCGGCTGAACATCGATTCACCGAAAAAGCAGCGCCCGAGACACACCCCGTAAAGACCTCCAATCAGCTGATCGTCTTCCCAGCACTCAACAGAGTGGGCAAAACCGAGCTGGTGAAGCCGCTGATAGGCGCGCTGCATCTCACTGGTGATCCAGGTGCCGCGTCCGTCCCGACCCGCCCGCAGACGACGGCACCAGTAGATGACCCCGGCAAAATTCTCGTTATGGCTCAAACGATAGGGATGGCTGCGCAGACAGCGGCGCAAGGAACGCGAGATGTGAAACCGCTCGGGAAAGAGCACACAGCGGGGATCAGGAGACCACCAGAGGATCGGCTCCCCGGGGTTGTACCATGGGAAGATCCCGAGACTGTAGGCCAGTAACAGCCGCGCCGGCGACAGGTCGCCGCCGATCGCCAGCAGGCCCGACACATCCGCCTCCGGCAGTGGCGGAAACCAGAGTTCGGCATCGAGCAGGGCACAGGGCATCAGGACGGGATCAATGGAAACTGAAGGTGAACTTTCCGCCGCGTATGCCGATGCGCACCTCCCCTCCCTTGCGCAGCTCACCGAACAGAATCTTTCCAGCCAGGGGATCACTGAGCTCGGCCTGAATCAGGCGCCCAAGAGGACGGGCCCCGAAGAGGGGGTCGTAACCGCGCTGCGCCAGCGCACGCCGGGCGGCGGAAGACACCTTGAGATGGACGTCGCGCTCTGCCAGTTGAGCGGACAGCTCGCCGAGGAATTTATCCACCACCTGCAGCATGACCTGTTGGTCGAGGGCGGAAAAATGGATCACCCCGTCGAGCCGGTTGCGGAACTCGGGAGTGAAGGTCTTTTCCAGTGCCAGCCTGGGCGTTGCCGCGCTGCGCTCACCGAAGCCGATCGGCACGATATTCATCTGCCGTCCGCCGACATTGCTGGTCATGATCAGGATCACATTACGGAAATCGGTCTGCTTGCCGTTGTTGTCCGTCAGGGTTCCATGATCCATCACCTGCAACAGGATATTGAACAGATCGGGGTGGGCTTTCTCAATTTCATCCAGCAGCAGAACCGACCAGGGGTTCTTCCCCACCGCTTCGGTCAGCAACCCGCCCTGGTCGAAACCGACATAACCGGGGGGAGCGCCGATCAGCCGCGCGACGGAGTGCTTTTCCATGTATTCACTCATGTCAAAGCGCAGGAACTTCACTCCCAGCTGGCTGGCCAGCTGTTTGGCCACTTCCGTCTTGCCGACGCCGGTCGGACCGGTAAACAACAGCGACCCCACCGGTTTTTCCGGATGACCGAGACCGGCACGGGAGCGATGGATAGAGCGCACCAGGGAATCGATCGCCTGGTCCTGGCCGAAGACAACCCGCTTCAAGTCGCGCTCCAGATAACGCAGGCGTTGGCGGTCACTGCCGGAAACCGCTTTGATCGGGACGCGCGCCATCCGCGCCACCACCCGCTCGATCTCGTCGATACCGATCGGCCGATCCGCCACCTTATCGAGGCGATGCTGGGCTCCGGCTTCATCGATGACATCGATGGCCTTATCCGGCAGGTGCCGCTGCGGCAGGTGCTTCACCGCCAGCTTGACCGCGGCCTCAAGGGCATCGGCGGTATACTGAACCCGGTGATATTGTTCGTAATGGGGGCACAGGCCCTTGAGAATGGCGATTGTCTCCGTCGGGCTGGGCTCCTGCAGATCGATCTTCTGGAAGCGCCGTGACAGGGCACGATCCTTACTGAACAGGTTACGGTACTCTTCGTAGGTGGTCGACCCGATACAGCGCAGTTCCCCTGCCCCGAGGGCCGGTTTGAGGATGTTCGAAGCATCCAGCGAACCGCCGCTGGTCGCGCCCGCGCCGACGATGGTGTGAATTTCATCGATGAAAAGAATCGCCCGTTCGCGCTTCTGCAACGCGGCAACAACGGCCTTGAGGCGCTCCTCGAAATCACCACGGAATTTCGTGCCGGCCAGCAGAGCACCCATATCGAGGGTAAACAGTTCGCTGTCCTTGAGCAGGTCAGGCACCGTCCCTTCCGCAACACGCAAGGCAAGACCTTCAACCATCGCGGTTTTGCCGACACCGGGCTCACCAACGAACAACGGATTGTTCTTGCGCCGCCGGCACAGGACGAGAATCGCCCGCTCAAGCTCCAGATCACGACCGATCAAAGGATCGATTTTCCCCGCCCGCGCCCGCGCGATCAGGTCGATGGCGAAAGATTCGAGAGGATCGGCAGGTTTCTGCTTCGGCTTGCCACGTTCTGCCGGTGCGCCCTCCGCCGGGCGCTCCCCGGGTTTTGCAGCAGATCCGGTTGTTCCCCTGCCGTGGGAGATCTGATCCAGCAGATCGACCCGTTCAATCCCCTGATTCTGCAGGAAGAAACAGGCGTGAGAATTCTCCTCCTCAAGGATGGCCGCGAGCAGATCGCCGATCCCGACCTCCACCTGCCGGGCCGACTGCATGTGCATGACGGTCCGTTGCAGCATCCGCTGCAGCGCCAGGGTCTGGCGCGGGACATCCTCATCCTCGACGTCCTCGGCCAGATGCTCAAGGTGAAGATCAAAGAAATTTTCCAGTTGCTGTTTCAGCTCATCGACATCCCCACCACAGGAAGAAAGAATCTGCTGACCAACCTCTTCGAACAGCAAGGCATAGAGAACATGTTCGGTGGTAAGGTACTCGTGGCGGCGCCGCTGTGCCTCGCGTACCGCAAGAGTAAAAGCAATCTGGACATCCTGACTGAACATAAAAATCCGCCGTTTCTAAGCTTCTTCGAGGGAACAGCGCAACGGAAAACCCGCTTTACGGGCCTTCAGCCGCGCCTGATCAACCTTGCTCTCAGCTATTGCGTAAGGAAAAGTGCCGCAGTAGCCAACCCCCTGAAAATGGATGGTCAGCATGATTTTTTCCGCTTCGGTTGCCGGTTTGTGAAAAATTTCCTGCAGCACCTCGACGACGAATTCCATCGTCGTATAATCGTCATTGTGCATCAGCACCTTGAACAGTGACGGGGTGACCACCTTCCGTTCGGTTCTGACTTTGATGTTGGTTTTGCTGCCCGTGCGGGCATCCGGGTTTTCCATGGTCATATCTTTTCCGTTGCGCCTGTTACAATGCGATTTTTTCAAGCCATCCTATCACAAAGCGCCCGTTGCAAACAATCCGCAGGCACCAGCCGGCCGCTCACTTTATTTTCACCTGTATTGCTTGCCGCTGCAGCCCCCTTTTGCTATCGTAGCGCAGCCTGACCGGGCATTTTTTTGCGTTCCGTTCTTTTTGAAAACCGTATTGATTCATTATACCGCATCCGGCCAAAATGGCCGCTACCAGCACAAGGACAAACCGGCGTGTTCCCTCCTGAGATCCCCTGGCAGCCGCTGACTCTTGTTTTCAGCATCGGTCTGCTCTGCGGTTTGTTCTGCGGCCTGCTGCTGGCCGCCTGGCGTGGGCAGCAACGCACCGCGCAGGAACGGCACAACCGAGAAGACCTGCTCCAGCGCCTGGCCCGGGCTGAAGCACAGCGGGAAGCGGAGCTGCGTGCGGAAAAGGAGAAATTTGCGCTGCTCGACGAGGTTCACCAGCGGGCGGAACAGAGCTTCCGCACCCTTTCCCACCAGGCCCTGGCAGACAACAACCAGAGCTTTCTCACTCTCGCCAAGGCAACCCTTGATGGCTACCAGGGTCAGGCGCGCAGCGAACTGGAACAGCGGCAGAACGCCATTGACCACCTGGTTCAACCCCTCAAGGAGTCCCTCCGGCAGGTCGATGGCAAGATCGCCCAACTGGAACAGGCCCGCAGCGGCGCCTATGCCCGTCTTGATGAACAGGTCCAGTCACTGCTCGGCAGCCAGCTGAAACTGGAAGCGGAAACCGGCAACCTGGTCCGCGCGTTGCGAACCCCGTCGGTACGGGGACGCTGGGGCGAAATCCAGCTGCGCAAGGTCGTTGAAATGGCAGGGATGCTCAATGCCTGTGATTTTGCCGAGCAACAGACCTCGGCCGACGGGCGCTCGCGTCCGGACATGGTTATCAGGCTGCCCAATGGCCGTAATATTGTTGTCGATTCCAAGGCCCCCCTGCAGGCCTACCTGGAATCCCTCGAAGCGGACACCGACCAGCAGCGCGAGCAGTCCCTCGAGCGCCACGCCCGCCAGATCCGCAATCACATCCTGAAACTGTCGACGAAACAGTACTGGGAACAGTTTCAGCCGACGCCGGAATTCGTCGTGCTGTTTCTGCCGGGGGAATCCTTTTTCTCCGCGGCCCTGGCGACGGATCCCGGGCTGATTGAGGCCGGAGTCGATCGCCGCGTTCTGCTCGCCACGCCAACCACCCTGATCGCCCTGCTGCGTTCCGTCGCCTATGGCTGGCGGGAAGAGCAGCTGACAGAAAACGCCGTTGCCATCAGTCGTCTCGGACAGGAGATTCATGACCGCCTGGCAACCCTGAATCAGCACTTTTACCAGATGGGACGGGGACTCGAACGGGCGGTCGACAGCTACAACAAGGGAATCGCCTCCCTTGACAGTCGGGTCATGGTGAGTGCCCGCAAATTCAAGGAACTCGGGGCCGGCAGCAGCAAGGAAATCGATGAAATCGCCCCGGTCGAGGCTCTCACCCGCACGCCACAGCCTGACGCGGCGACGGAAACGGCCGGGGGCAAAGCATAATCTGCTGGTCTTATTGACTCCGGTAAAACACAGAAAAGGACGCAGCAACCCCTCGTCCAGGGGTGCGTTACGCCATCCTGGCCGCCAGACGGTCGCCATCCGGACGGCACAGGTCTCCCTTTGCACAGGGACCCCGGAGCACTGACTGGCTCAACTGGCGAGAAAAGGATCGCCAGGAAAAGCATCCTGGTGAGCGGGTGACTCTGCACGAACGATCAATTGCGTGACGGGACGGGGCGCAGCAGGAAGCCACTCACCAGCAGGTAGCCGTAGCCAAGCAGTTCCAGTCCCTCCTGCACAACATTTTTCAGCAAAGGGAAATACCCCTCCCCCATCATCGCCCCCCAGAGCAGACTGCCGCTGCCGAACACCCGGCTGAACACCAGCACCAGCACCAGCCCGAAGAGCAGCAGGTAATAAGCGTGTGACCCGACGAAAGCCGCCATCGGCATAACAATGGTGGCGCGGCAGAACAACAGGGCCCAGGTCAAGGCAATACCGGCGACAAAAAGCGCCGGGAAGAGCCAGGCACCATGGGCAATCAGGTCAAAAAAAGCGTCTTGCTCACGAATCAGCATGCAGCTGAAAAACCCTGTGACCAGGATGAAAAAGCCGCGCTGCTGCTCGACCTTCCAGGCCATTCGGCCATAGAGCAGGATGGTCATTGATAACAGCAGGCTCTGGGACAGTTCGGTAAAGGAAATTTCTCCCATGCCGTTACTAAAAACGACGATATCCAGATAGACCGTCAGAACCGGGAACAGGCTCAGCAGCGCCAGCGCCAGAAAAAACACACCGGCTCCGCCGATCACGCGCCAGGCATTGCGATGATCCGGTAACTGCCCTTCCCCTCTTGTCATCTCACACCTCCTGCATGCGTCCGCTACCAGCGGCGCCACGCCCGGGGTTAACAATCACATAACAACCGTACGCATATCCGCCGGGTCTGCCGGCATTTGCGGTATGGCGCCAGGCGATACGGGCCACTTCGACAGTCCCCGTACCGAAGAAAAGCGAAGGAAATCCCCGGCAAAAACTTGTATTTTAGGCAGAACAGCGGCCGCAAACAAGCACAATCGCTTGTGACAGAATGTAAACAGCGGCGGAAAGACCGGTCGAAAGAGGGTCAGACGGGGGCGGAAAAACCACCGAACAGGACAATCAGGAGCAATCCGAGAACAACGCGATAAACAACAAAGGGCTGCATGCCGATGCGGCGGATAAACGCCAGGAAGTAATGGATGCACAGAAAGGCACTGATGGCGGAGAGGCCTGCCCCCAGGGCGAGTACGGCCCAGTCGACCGGCGCCTCCTGCCGCCACAGCTCAAACGCCTGCAGTGCACCGGCCAGGAAGATCACCGGTATCGACAGCAAAAAAGAGAACCGCGCCGCATCCTCGCGGCTGAGGCCAAGCAGCAGTGCTGCGGTGATGGTGGCGCCGGAACGTGAGGTCCCCGGAAACAGCGCCAGCGCCTGTGCCGCGCCAATCAGCAGCATGGCGGTCCAGGACAGACGGAAAATGTCACGATCGCTGCGGCGGCGCCAGTCGGCCCAGCCAAGCAGCAGTCCGAAGCCGATCAGGCCGACGGCAATAAGCAGCGGAGACCGCAGATGCTCCTCGATCAGGTCTTTCAGCAGCAGGCCGGCCAGGCCGACGGGAACCGTGGCGAGCAGAACCCCCCATGCCAGTCGCGCGGACGGGGTCAGGCTGCGGCTCCGTAATGACTGCACCCAGGCGGCGGACATCTCCTGCAGTTCGTGACGAAAGTAAATGATCACGGCAAGCAGGGTCCCGACATGAATCGCGATGTCGAAGGCGAGGCCCTGGTCTTCCCAGGCCGTGACCACCGGCACGAGAATCAGGTGGGCCGAGCTGGAAACCGGCAGAAACTCCGTTAATCCCTGGAGCAGTGCCAGAACGGTGATTTGGAGAAAATCCACACAAGCCCCTTCTGCCGTCATCTGCAATCACATACCGGCTGGCCGGCGCACCACCAGCAGGCACAGTCAACACCCGGTATCTATTACCATTTCGAACGCCGGAGTACAAACAGAGAAATCCTCAAAGACGCTGCGATCCCGATCTCCCCGGTTGCGCGCCGTTGACAGATCAACTATTCTGCCCCTATGCCTGTTTATCTTGACTGTGCCGCCACGACACCGGTTGAAACCTCCGTCAAGGAGGTGATGCTGCGCTTTCTGGAACGCGATTTTGGCAATCCTGCCAGTCCGGTCCATGAATACGGCACCTTTGCGCGGATGGCCGTCGATCACGCGCGCGGGCAGATCGCACGGGTGGTCGGCGCCCGGCGCGACGAAGTGATCTTCACCAGCGGCGCCACCGAGGCCAACAACCTGGCGCTGCTCGGGCTGCGCGCAGCGGGACTGTCATCCGGCCGCCGCCATATTATCAGCAGCGTCATAGAGCACAAATCGGTACTCGAACCCCTGGCGGCCCTGACAAACTACGGTTTCGACCTCACCCTGATCGGCGCTGATGACGATGGCCGGATGCGCGTCGATGAGCTGGCCGCGGCACTGCGCCCCGAAACACTGCTGGTGTCAACCATGCAGGTCAACAACGAAACCGGCATTCTGCAACCCCTCGCCGAGATTGCCGCGTGCCTGGCCGGACATGATCTGTTCTGGCACGTCGACGCAGCCCAGGGCTTCGGCAAGGAATTCGCCAGCCTTCAGCACCCGCGCATCGACATGATCAGCATCAGTGGTCACAAAATCTATGGTCCCAAAGGGATCGGTGCGCTCATCGCCCGCAAACGCCGGGGCCATCTGCCGCCGTTACAGCCGCTGATGTATGGCGGCGACCAGGAGCAGGGGCTGCGTCCCGGAACCCTCGCCGTGCCACTGATCGCCGGACTGGGGGAGGCGGCCCGCAGCGCAACCAGGCAGCAGCAGCAACGGTTTGCTGCGGTGCAGGCCGTGCGCGCCAGGGCACTCGAGGCCATCGCCGCCCTTGACCCGCTGATCAACGGCGACCAGCGCTTCTGTCTGCCTCATTTCGTCAATTTTTCCCTGCCCGGCATCCCCGCCGCGGCCGCCATCGAAGCGCTCGCCGGGGTCATCGCCATTTCGAGTACCTCGGCCTGCACCAGCCACAGCACTGCACCGAGCCATGTCATCGCTGCCATGGGCCGCACCGACAGGGAAGTGAGCTCGGCTCTGCGGCTGGCCTGGTGCCATCTGACCGAAGAAATCGACTGGGAACGCGTTGTGGAGATTCTCAGTCAGTTAAAATCAAATGTCGCGCAGGAGTCCTGATATGGATATTTTTACTGAGCTTGAACGCGTAACGCGTCATGAATACGAGCATGGAGAGCTGCCCGCCTGGCTGGCGGAGCCGATCTTCCGGGTGATCGAAAATGCGGCACATTACCAGGGCAAGGATTACCTGGTTGAAATGCTCATCGACCAGCTCAACGAATATGATGTTTACGCCGAAGCGGGGTGCTGCCGCTGGGCCAGTGATCATGAGGATATCAAGCGGACCCTGGATAAACTGAACCAGGTGTAAGCCGGCGCTGGCCTCCGTCGTCCGGTCACATACGGGCATGGAAAAACCGCCGGCCGCTAACCACGTGCGCATATCTTGACCGCAAAGGACGGACCTTTTGCCACCATCCCCCGCCCTGACCTGGCTGACCGCCCTGCGCCCGCATTGCCGCCGGCAGATCCGCCTGACCCTGCTGATCGGCACCACGGCCGCACTCTGCATCATCGTCCAGGCGGGGCTTCTGGCCCACATCATCCATGCCGCCTTCATCGACGATATCCGGCGGGCTGAGCTGCATTTCCCCTTCCTGCTGCTCGCTGCCGTCATCGTTCTGCGCGCGCTGCTGGCCTGGGGACGGGAGGTCTGTGGACAGCAGGCCTCGACCCTGGTCCGACGCAGGGTCCGCGAACAGCTGCTCGAACGGCTCGGGTCGCTTGGCCCGGTGCGTGTCAAGGACAGGCAGACGGCCGCGCTGGTCAGCACACTGCTGGAACGGGTCGAAGCGCTGCATGGCTATTTTGCCCATTACCTGACCCAGAAGCATCTCGCCCTGATCGTCCCCGCCATGATTGGGCTGAGTGCTTTCTTTTTCAGCTGGACGGTCGGATTGATCTTTCTGCTGACCGCCCCCCTGATTCCCCTGTTCATGATCATGATCGGCCGTGGTGCGGAAAAACTGAGCCAGAACAATTTCCAGCTCCTCGCGCGCATGAGTGCCCATTTCCTCGATACCCTGCAGGGGCTGGCTACGCTCAAACTGTTTCACCGCTCCGCGCAGGAAGCGCAGCAGATAGGAGCCTCGTCGGAAGGTTACCGCAAAGGGACCATGGCGGTCCTGCGGGTGGCATTTCTCTCCTCGGCAGTGCTCGAATTCCTCACCTCCGTCGCCATCGCCATGACGGCGGTCTATCTCGGCCTGACCTATCTGAATTTTCTCGATTTCGGTCTCTATGAACGGGAGCTGTCGCTGCGCACCGGTCTGTTCCTGCTGCTCCTGGCGCCCGAGTTCTATCTCCCGCTAAGGGAACTGGGAACCCACTACCATGCCCGCGCGGAGGCGCTGGGTGCGGCGGCGGAGATCAGCAGCCTCCTCGCCGACAGACCTGGTGAGACGCAGGGCAAGAGGGCCACCGACCAGGTGTCTGCGGTTGACGGCATCAGCCTGGAAGTGCGTCACGTTCATCACCGCTTTGACCGGGGACACCGCATTGCCCTTGACAACCTCAGCCTGCAGATCCGGGCGGGGGAATGGATCGCCATCGTCGGTGCCAGTGGTGCCGGAAAAACTACCTTGCTCAACTTGCTGCTCGGTTTTCTGCCCTTGCAGCAGGGAGAGATTCTGATTAACGGACGGTCCTTTGCCGACCTTGACCGGGAACACTGGTACCGGCACCTTGCCTGGGTTCCCCAGCACCCCACCCTCTTCCATGGCTCTCTGAAAAACAACATTGCCATGGGCAACACCCTGGCTGCAGAACAGATCGCAGCCGCGGCGAAAGCCGCCCGGATTGATGATCTGGCCGACGGGCAGGGTGCGCTTCTGGCCAGGGAGGTGGGAGAAGAAGGCAATCAGCTCTCCGGCGGGCAGGCGCGGCGCGTCGCGCTGGCACGCGCCTTCGCCAAGGACGCTCCCCTGATTCTGCTCGACGAACCAACCGCCGGCCTTGACCAGGAAAATGAACGGCTGATCCTGGACAGTTTGCAGCAGTTGCGCCGCGGCAAAACCCTGATCATGCTCACCCACCGGCTCGACAGTGCCCGGGCCGCCGACCGGATTATCGTTATGGCTGCCGGGAGGGTGATCGAACAGGGATGCCACAGTGAACTGCTTGCGGCAGGCGGCGTTTATGCCGACCTGCTGCGCAGCGGCCAACAGGTGCTGGCGTGAAAGAACTCGCACCTTTTCTCCGCCTGCTGCGCCCGCAGCGCGAATGGATCGTCTGGGCAATCGTCTGCGGCAGTCTGACCCTGCTGTCCGGAGTTGGCCTGCTGGCGGTCTCCGGCTGGTTTATCAGTGCCACGGCGGTAGCGGGGCTGACGATCGCCGCTGCGCAAACCTTCAACATTTTCACCCCCAGCGCCAGTATCCGCGGCTTTGCCGTACTCCGTACCGCCGGCCGCTACGTCGAACGCCTGCTCGCCCACGAAGCCACCCTGCGCCTGCTCGCCTCCCTGCGTGTCTGGTTTTACCGCAAGATCGAGCCACAGGCGCCGGCCAGCCTCTATCGTCATCGCAGCGGTGATCTGCTCAACCGCATTGTCACCGACATTGACACCCTCGATGCCCTGTTTATCAGGGTTCTCTCCCCCACCGTCGTCGCCCTTGTTGTCGCCCTCTTTAGCGCGGCGCTGCTCTGCTGGCTGAGCCCCGCACTGGCGCTGGTGTTTCTGCTGTTCTTTTTTGCCGCGGGAGTGGTGGCGCCGTTGGTCACCCTGCGTCTTGGCCGCCCTGTCGGCAGCAGGATGCAGCAGCAGATGGCGCTGCTCAGAACCGGGCTGGTGGAAGACCTGCGAGGGATGGCCGATCTGATCATCTACGGTGCACTGCAGCGCCATCAACGCCAGCGCCTTGATGAAAGCGATCGGCTGCTGCGCCTGCAGGAACAAATGGCGCGGATCAGCGGCCTGGGCATCGCCCTGACCACCCTGTGCAGCGGCCTGGCGGCACTCACCGCACTTTACCTGGCCATCCCCATGGTCCAGCAGGGGGCATTTGACGGTGCCCTGCTGGCGCTGATCAGCTTTGGCATTCTCGCCGCCTTCGAAGCGGTCCTCCCGCTACCGGCGGCCTATCAGATGCTCGGTAAAATCCGCGCCGCAGCCCGACGGCTGCTCGAGGTCAGTGAAGCACCGGCGCTCGTCACCTTTCCCGCTGAACCGGCACCGCCGCCGCAGGATCATAGCATCCGTTACGCCAGGGTCAGCTTTACCTACCCGGACACTACCACGGAAAAGGCCCTGGAGCAGATCGATCTGCTGGTACCGGACCGGTCAAAGACCGCCATCGTCGGACCAAGCGGCAGCGGCAAAACCTCCCTGGCCCACCTGCTGACCCGCTTCTGGGATCCGCAACAGGGTCAGATCAGTATCGGCGGCGTGGCTCTGCGCGCCTTCACCGAAGAACAGCTGCGCCGGATGATCACCCTGGTGTCGCAAAAATCACACATTTTTAATAGCAGCCTGCGTGACAATCTGCTGATTGCCGACCCGCAAGCCACGGATGACCAGCTCTGGCACGCCCTTGAACATGCCCAACTGTCAGATTTTGTCTCCCGTCTGCCCGAAGGACTCGACACCTGGAGTGGCGAAGGGGGGGCGCGCCTGTCGGGGGGAGAGGCGCGCCGCCTGGTGCTGGCCCGGGCATTGCTGAAAAATTCACCGATCTGGATCCTCGATGAACCGACGGAGGGGCTTGACCTCAAGACCCGCCACCTGTTCATGGAGATCCTCTTTGCCAGCCTTGCCGGCAAGAGCGCGCTGCTGATCACTCACAACAGTGACGTGCTGGAACAGGTCGACCAGGTCTGTTTTCTCGTCAACGGACGCCTGCAGCGTTGCGGCAGACATCACGAACTGCTTGCCGATTGCGCAGATTATCGCCACTTCCTGACCTCCCGGGCGGGTGACATCAAGTCCGTGCCGGGGCGATGATCAGCTTGCCCCCAGCGCTGTGCGCCGGGAGGAACCAGGCACAGGGGGACGAAGGGAACACGTCAGCTGTTCTTCGCGACGAGGTGCGTCCAGGCGTTCCATCGTGCAAATTTCGTTGCTGAAACGCACAGAAAGGCGCGACAGCAGCTGGACTTTGAGAAACAATTCCACTAGATTAACCCGCTGCAGCACCGATTAATCAGACCCAATCAGAGCCGCGGGGGCGCCATTCCTGTCACAAGAGGATCACCAGGATGCAGGTTTTAGCCTTTATCGTCAGCAGTATCTGCCGTTTCAATAGTCTTCTCGGACAGATCTTTTCCTGGTTTTCCCTGGGGATCGTCCTGGTCTGTTTTACGGTGGTGATATTGCGCTATGTTTTTTCCACCGGCTTTATCTGGCTGCAGGACCTTTACGTCTGGCTCAATGCCATGATGTTCATGGGAATTGCCGGGTTTGCCCTGTACAACAATTCCCATGTCCGCGTGGATATCTTCTATCGGCCGGCAACACGCCGCCACAAAGCCCTGGTTGACATGTTTGGCAGCCTGTTTTTCGTTGGCCCCTTTGTCTGGGTGCTGACCAACTGGAGCTGGGCCTACGTCCAGAGATCCTGGCGTTTCATGGAGGGTTCGGCCAACTTTGGCGGTCTGCCCGGCCTGTACATCATCAAGAGCTTCATCCTCTTTTTTGCCCTGGTCGTCGCCCTGCAGGCCCTGGCAATGTTTTTGCGCGGGGTGCTCGTGCTGTTGCACCGGGAAGAACTGTTACCCGAAGCACACCGTTACCAGGAGGAGGAATAAACATGGATCCCGTCCTGATCGGTGAACTGTTGTCTCTGCTGATGTTTTTTTCCATCATCGGCGTGCTGATGCTCGGCTATCCCGTCGCGTTCTCCCTGGCAGGCACTTCTGTCGCATTCGCCGGGATCGGCTACCTGCTCGGCGTCTTCGACCCCGCCACCTTTACCAGCCTGGCCTCCCGCTACATCGGGATCATGCTCAATGATGTGCTGGTGGCAGTCCCTTTGTTTATCTTCATGGGGATGATGCTGGAACGCTCGGGTATTGCCCAGAAGCTGCTGATTACCATGGGACGGCTGTTCGGCTCCCTGCGCGGCGGACTGGGGCTGTCGGTCATCGTCGTCGGCGCCCTGCTGGCTGCGTCCACCGGCATCATTGGTGCCACGGTGGTGACCATGGGCCTGCTCTCCCTGCCGGCCATGCTGCGCGCCGGCTATGATCCGCGCCTGGCCTGTGGCGCGATCTGTGCCTCGGGGACGCTCGGACAGATCATTCCGCCATCGACGGTGCTGATTTTTATGGGCGACATGCTGTCAGGCATCAATGCCCAGGTGCAGATGCAGAAGGGCAACTTCGCACCGACACCTGTTTCCGTCGGAGACCTGTTTGCCGGTGCCTTCATTCCAGGTCTGCTGCTGATCCTCCTGTATATGTCATGGATTATTTTCAAGGCGATCGCCAGCCCTGACAGCTGTCCGGCCCTGCTGGTGACCGCGCAGGAACGTGCCGACCTGTGGAAAGACGTCCTGGTCAGCCTGCTCCCGCCGCTGCTGCTGATATTTGCGGTGCTGGGATCGATTCTCGGCGGGATCGCGACCCCGACGGAGTCCGCCTCCGTTGGTGCCGTCGGCGCGATGATCCTGGCGGCAACCCGGCGGCGCCTGACCTTGAAAAGTCTGCGGCAAACAATGACGGCCACGGCCAACATCACCACGATGATCTTCGTCATTCTGCTCGGTGCATCGGTGTTTTCCCTGGTCTTCCGGATGATGGGGGGCGATGAACTGGTCGGTGAGTTTCTCGCCAATCTGCCCGGCGGACAGCTGGGCGCGATCCTGTTTGTCATGCTGCTGATGTTCCTGCTCGGCTTTATCCTCGACACCTTTGAGATTATTTTTATCATCCTGCCGATTACCGCCCCCGTTCTGTTGCTGATGGGAGTTGATCCGATCTGGCTCGGGGTGATCGTCGCGGTCAACCTGCAAACCAGCTTCCTAACCCCGCCCTTCGGCTTTTCCCTCTTTTATTTACGCGGCGTTGCCCCGGCAACCGTATCCACACGGATGATTTACTCAGGGGCACTGCCGTTTGTCGTACTGCAACTGGTAGCGATCAGCATTCTGATCGCCTTCCCCGGCCTGGTGACCTGGCTGCCGGATATGCTTTACGGGCGTTGATAACACACAGGGAGTGACGGAGCGACACGAGAGGCAAGGGGCATGAGACGGGAACGGCATGAGGCGATCAACACCGCCCCATGCCGTTTTTTTTACGAGGACTAACTGTACTTGATGTATTTCTCGCGGGCGAGGCCGTAGGATTGATCAACCTGTTCGGTGCGGGTGCGCAGCAGGTTAAGGGCCTTGACGAAACTTTCCGCTGTTTCACGGGTCAGGGCGTCACGGTGCTCACGCAGTCCGTTGATGATATCCATCGACGCCTTGGCGCCGGCTTCGAGCAGATCCTCGGGGAAATGGCGCAGGTTGACGCCATGCTGCTCAACCAGGGTCTTCAGGGCGACCGGATCGTTGCCGTAGAAGTCCGAGGCCACCTGATCATATTCAGCCTGGCAGGCAACTTCGACAATCTGCTGCAGGTCTTTCGGCAGGGCGGAAAACTTGGACTTGTTCACCACCAGTTCGGTTGCCAGGCCCGGCTCGGTAAAGCTGGGCAGATAGTACTCTTTACAGATCTGGTAGAAACCCAGGGCCAGGTCATTGTACGGGCCGACGAACTCGGCGGCATCCAGCGCCCCCGATTGCAGCGCCTGGTAAATTTCACCGGCCGCCAGGTTGACGACATTGGCCCCCATCCGCTGCCACACCTGGCCACCAAGCCCCGGGGTCCGGAAGTTCAGCCCCTGGATATCGGCAAGGCTCTTGATCTCCTTACGGAACCAGCCCCCGGCCTGGACCCCGGTATCGCCGGACAGAAAGCCCTTGACGCCGAACTGGTCATAGACCTTGTCCCAGACCTCCTGTCCTCCCAGGTAACGCACCCAGGCGGTCAGCTCGCGTGACGTCATTCCGTAGGGCACCCCGGTAAAGAAGGACGTGGCAGGACTTTTATTCTGCCAGTAGTAGGCGGCACTGTGGCTCATCTCGGCCGAGCCCTCAATCACCGCATCAAAAGACTGGAGAGCGGGCACCAGTTCGCCAGCGGAATAGACGCGTACGGTCAGGCGCCCTTCCGACATGCTGGTGATGCGGTCGGCCAGACGCTGGGCACCGACACCGAGTCCGGGAAAATTGCGTGGCCAGGTCGTGACCATGCGCCAGTTGAAACGCTGCTGCGCAATCGCCGGGCTGGCAACTGTTGCCGCCGCAACTCCTGCACCCAGCGCTGCCGTCTTGATAAAATCACGCCGTTTCATCGTTGGAAATCCTCCTCTAGGCGAATGTGTGGTTGTGTCATTTCGCGGATTGACAGAAAACTCTTATAAAACAATGTTTGTAAAGATGAAAGAAGAAAAAAATCAGCGCACCGGTTTTTCAGCAACGGCTGGAACAGTGGCGCAACGCTTCCCTCTGCGCCGGGCTCACGCCGGCCAGCGCCGCGGCATCGAGCAATTGCGCAAGGGTTGTGTCATCGACGGGAATCCCACTGCGCATGCGTTCCCGGCGTGACAGCACTTCCGGCTCCCCGGCCACGAGCACCGGCCGGGCAGGATCTTCCGCCGGCGAACCTTTAAGATGGGCAACCAGCGCGTCGATTTCATCCTGCATCCACTGCCGCTCCACCAGCCGCTGCGGGTCGATCAGCAGACTCGCCATGTGATTGACAATCCCCCCCAGCTGCGGGTTGCCCGGCTGGATGGTTCCCCCGCCGGTCAGCACCCCGGCAAGCAGCTCGCAGAACAGGGCGATGCCATAGCCTTTATAGGCCCCCAGGGGCGTTATCGCACCACCGGGCTCGGCGAACATGACCGCTGGATCGGTGGTCGGCTTGCCGGAGCCGTCATACAGTGTCCCGGCGGCCATCTGCTCTCCCTTGTTCAGCGCCACCCGGACCTTGCCCAGGGCCGTCTGACTGGTGGCCATATCGAGCAGAATTGTCCCGGTGCTGGCAGTGGCCGGCATCGCGAAGCAGATCGGGTTGGTCGAATAGCGTGCGTCCGTCCCCCGGAAGGGGGCGACGACCGGTCGATGGTCGACCACATTGACGAAATGCAGGGACACCAGCCCCGCCGCGGTGCATTGCTCGCCGTAGCTGCCGATTCGCCCCATATGGTGACAATTGCGCAATCCCATGAAAACCAGGCCGGTATCCCGGCACCGGGACACGGCGGCAGCCATGGCTTCCCGGGCAAGGCGTTGACCGTAACCCCGTTGTCCGTCGAAGGTCAGAAGAGCGCCCTGATCCTGCACCTGTTCCAATACGGCATTGGGCTTCAGCGTCCCGGCCCGGACATGTCTGACGTAGGCGGGAATCATGCCGACGCCGTGACTGTCATGCCCGGTCAGGTTGGCCTCCACCAGGTGCCGCGCCACTACCGTGGCCTCTTCGGCAGCACTTCCCGCTGCTGTCAGAACTGTTGTGGAAAAATCCAGCAGATCCTGCATGTGAAAATGATTCATCAAAACCCTCGTCGCTGTTTTTTTATGGTCGGCGCGGCAACAGGGGCGCCCGGAAGACCGCAGCGACCTCGCGCCGGCAAGGAACCGGGAGAGGCCAGGCGACTGTCCTCCAAAAGTTATGCGCCAACGATCATCGTACCAGCCCTGAGCGTTGCAGGACCCCTCAACCGGGGGTAATAAAATCGGCCGCCCGATCAATCAGGTAGCGGGCAATGCTGCGGCTTGGCGGCAGGGTTGGCAAGCGGTCGAGGGAATACCAGTCGGCGGCACAGAGCTCCTGGTCGCGCAACTCGATCTCCCCGCCGGCATAATCAGCGACAAAACCGCACATCAACTGGCTGGGGAACGGCCAGGACTGGCTCCCGATGTAACGGATACGGGTGATGCTGATGCCCGTTTCTTCGGCGACTTCCCGCGCCATCGCCTCCTCGAGGGACTCGCCGAATTCGACAAACCCGGCTACCAGCCCGTAGCGTCCCGTCGCCCACTCCCCTTTGCGCACCAGCAGCAGGCGATCACCGCGCAGGACCAGGCCGATGACGCAGGGGTGCAGGCGCGGAAAATGGTGAACGCCACAATTCAGGCAGAATTTTCCCCACTCGCCCGGCAGACGCTCCATGCGCCCGTCACAGTTACCGCAGTAGCGACTGCTGTTCTCCCAGTGCAGAATCATCAGGCCGATCCCGCCCAGCGAGACCAGGCTGATCGGCAGAGTCGGTTCGCCGGCGCGCAGAGAGTGCGATTCCAGCGTCTGCGGCAGAACCGTTGTACTGTGCACCTCGAGCAGACGGCAGGGGCGGCCATGCCATTGTCCGAGATAGAGCGGCGCAGCGAGACCGCCGGCAACAGGACAGTCCCCGGCCGGCAACTGCGCCGTCGCCATCCCGCCGAGGGTGATCAGGTTCACGCCTTGAAGCAACAGCCAGACACCCTCTCCGCCCGGATCCTGATCCGGTGGCGCCAGCTGAAAAACCTCCGCCAGACTTAAACGGTTAAAGGGCAACGAGCTGGCATCAAGCATCCGGTCAATGGGACTTTTCATCGCGGTTACCGGTGCAGGGCATAGCGCAGCAGCGCGATCTGGGTTTTGGCATCGGGAATCTGACCGGCGGCGATCATCTCCAGCGCCCGGTCGAGGGAGATGATCAGTGGCTCGATGTATTCGTCCGGTTCCAGGGCGGTGGCGGTCTGCTGCAATCCGGTTGCGACAAACAGGTGGATACGCTCATCGCAGAAGCCGATGCTGCTGTAGATGTCCCCGAGCGCCACAATCTCTGTGGCACGGTAGCCGACCTCCTCTTCCAGCTCCCGCGCCACACAGTCGACGGGGTTTTCACCGGGCTCCAGGCGCCCGGCGGGGATCTCGCAGACACATTCATCAATCGATGGCCGGAACTGGCTGATCAGCAGCAGGCGGCCGTCGGCAAACACCGGCAGGACCGCAGCTCCGCCGGGGTGCCGGAGAAACTCGAAGGTCGCTTCGCGGCGGTCGGGCATCCGGTGTTTTTCCCGGGTAATATCAAAAATCCGCCCCTGGTAGAGGGTTTCCTCAGTCAATTTGCTCATCGCTAGGTGCTTTCCTTGTTTGTGACCGGGCCGGCAGAGCCCGGCGCGGGTCAGCAGGTCCGGCCGTCAGAGCTGCTGGAGAAACTGCTGTAATCTGCTGTGATCGCCACGGTAGTCGCTCGGCCAGCGCTGTTCGCTTCGCTCAACCAGCCAGGTGTCGACCAGGAAGGTGCGCATGCCGATGGCGGCGGCTGCCAGATCGTGGCTGCTGTCGTTGCCGACCATCAGGCACCGGTGCGCAGGGATGTCGAGCAGATCGGCGATATCCTGAAAATAGCCCGCCTGCGGTTTGCAGTAGCGGCAGTTCTCATAGCTGGTGACGTGGCGGAAAAGGTGCTGTTCCAATCCGCCCCAGGCCATGCGCGCATCGATCATGAACCGCGGGAAGACCGGGTTGGTCGCCAGGACCATGGGAATGCCGCGGCGGTGACATTCGCGGATGATCTGGTGGGCCAGGGGGATCGGCTGGACCAGTCCCCGCAGTTGCTCGAGGTGGTGCAGGGCGTAATGATCGAGGCTCTGGCTGAAGAGTTCCACCGACAGGCCCAGCTCGCGCCGCAGAACCAGCAACAGCCGCTCCTCGATACTGGCGCTGCCGTCCCCGGCGACGGTGATCAATTCGCGGATCGCGGTGAGCATCACGCGGATGAATTTCTTCGGTTTGACCGAGGGCGCACAAAAGGTCGCCAGGCCCTCGACGTAGCGGGAGATGAACTGTTCCATCTGAACCCGCAGCAGGGTGCCGTCGAGATCAAAGAGAATCGCCTCAATCGGCTGATCCGTTGTTATTGCAGCCATGGGACATTCCATCGGCAAAAGCGGCGCAGCATTGACGGCCAACTTGGTGCGGGGCGGTCAGAAGATCCGTTCTTCTACCACAACCAGCCCCTTTGCGTCCACGCTTACCCCCCGACAAAGCTTGACTGCCGGGCCAATGGGCGCTAAAAGTTAGACTGATCCCGTCAACCGGAAAAAGGGAAACGATGGACGTATTCAGAGCTGAAGTCAAGGAACTGCAGATCGGCCAGACGATCCGCGATCTGCGACAGCTGCGACGCATGACCCTCCAGGACCTGTCGGTCGAAACGGAGCTGTCCAAGCCGCTGCTGTCACAGATCGAAAATGATCAGGTCATCCCCCCCCTGGCGACCCTGCTGCGCATTGCCAGGGCCCTTAAGGTGCCGCTGCAGAAGTTCTTCGAGGAAGAGGACAACACGCAGAAATGCCTGGTTGTCCGGGCCGGAGAAGCCGATCGCATGAACCGCCGTCCCAGTCATGGCGGCAAACCCCAACCCTACTTTTATCACTCCCTCGCCTATGGCAAGAAGCACAAGCACATGGAACCCTTTCTCGTCGAGTTCGATCCGCGGCGGACAGAGCAGTCCCTGCCGGTTCGCCATCCCGGCGAGGAATTTTTCTATATTCTCGAAGGTCGGGTCGAACTGCAGCATGGCGGAGACACCTACCTCCTCGAGGCCGGTGACTCGGTTTACTGGGATTCCAACGAACCCCACAGCCTCAAGGCGCTTGGCAACGAAATCGCCCGCGGAATCGCGGTTCTCTACACCCGAAGCTGATCCGGACAAACATCTGCTAACCGTTTCCAACAGGAGGTTGTCATGGCAAAAATCGGTGTCATTCTTTCCGGCTGTGGTGTCTACGACGGCAGTGAAATTCACGAGGCGGTGATCACCCTGCTCGCCCTTGACCGCGCCGGAGCGGAAACCCTTATCATGGCGCCCAACATTGACCAGCAGGTTGTCAATCACCTCACCGGAGAGACGGTCGCCGGAGCGACCCGCAATGTTCTTGAAGAGTCCGCCCGCATCGCGCGCGGAAAGATCAGCGACATTGCCGGGGTCAGCGCCGCCGACTTCGATGGACTTTTTATCCCCGGCGGTTTCGGTGCGGCCAAGAATCTCTGTGACTTCGCCTTCAAGGGGGCCGACTGCCAGGCGCATCCGGAGGTCGCGCGGGTGATCAGGGAAACGGTCGCGGCAAAAAAACCGCTGGCCGCCGTCTGTATCGCTCCCGCCCTGCTCGCCCGGGTTCTCGGCAAGGATTTGCCGGGGCTGCAGGTGACCATCGGCACCGACGCAGGCACAGCCGGAGCGATCACCGCCATGGGGGCTGAACACCACAGCTGTCCGGTGCGCGACTTTGTCGTTGACCAGCAGAACCGCATCATCACATCGCCGGCCTACATGCTCGCCGGCCGGATCAGCGAAGCGGCGGACGGCATCGAAAAAAGTGTCGCCGCGCTGCTTGCGATGATTGAATGAAAACCTCCGGAATCAGGCTGACCGGGATTGTAATCATTCAGCGGATCTGCTAATTTCCATGGAGTTTGTCATTTCACTCAACAAGGAGGAAATCCATGCAGAAGTATCGTTGTGTTGTGTGTAACTACATCTATGACCCTGAGGTTGGCGATCCGGATAGCGGCATTGAGCCGGGCACAGCTTTTGAGGACATTCCGGAGGACTGGGTCTGCCCCCTCTGCGGTGTCGACAAGAGCAATTTCGAGCCGGCCTGATTGGTTCTGTAGCCTGCCCAAAAAAGTCCGACAGCGCCCGCGACTGTCGGACTTTTTTTATCTGCACGCGCTGCGCCGCGGGGACGGCGCGGCCACCCTATGAAAAGCCGCCGGGAGATCGACTTCCGGCCGCATCCCGGGCTATCATGGAAACCAGGAACCCGCAGGACATGTGCGCCGGGCCAACCAGAGGAACCGCAGCGGACCACAACCAGAAGGTGAGGTGGCAGTGAAACAACAGGACAGTCAGATCCCCCGGCCGTCACGCCAGCGCAGCAAACCGGACTGGCTCAAGGTCAGCTTTCCCGTCGGCGAGAACTACCATCGCATCGACCGCTACCATCATCAGCACGGCCTGAATTCCGTCTGTCGCAGTGCCGCCTGTCCCAACCAGGGAGAATGCTGGAACCGGGGCACGGCGACCTTCATGATCCTTGGCGACCGCTGTACCCGATCCTGCAATTTCTGCAATATCACCAACGCTCATCCTGCTGCCGTCGATCCCGACGAACCGGCCCGGGTCGCCAGGGCGATTGCCGAACTGCAGCTCAAACATGCCGTTATCACGTCAGTGACCCGGGATGATCTGAGCGACGGGGGGGCCGCACAGTTCGCCACCCTGGTCAGAAAGATCAAGGAACTTGCCGGCGATTGCCGGATCGAGCTGCTGATCCCGGACCTGGCCGGTGACTCCGCGCCTCTCGCCCTGATCCTCGATGAGGGCCCGCAGATCCTCGGACACAACCTCGAAACGGTGCCCCGTCTTTACCCAGCGGTCCGTCCGGAAGCCGACTACCACCGTTCCCTGCAGGTTCTTGCCAACGCCAGGCAACTGGCCCCTGCAGTGATCACCAAATCGGGACTGATGCTGGGGATGGGCGAAGAGCGCGCCGAGGTACTGCAGGTCCTCCATGACCTGCGCACCCATGGCTGCCAGCTGTTAACCCTGGGGCAATACCTCGCCCCGACCCGCGGTCACTATCCGGTCCAGCGCTTCGTTCATCCCGACGAGTTTGCCGACTATGCACGCTACGGCCGGGACCTCGGCTTCGACCATGTCGAAGCCGGCCCGCTGGTCCGCTCCTCCTATCATGCGGAAGAACAGTTCACCGCCAGCACAACGGGACACCATGGATAACTTCACCATCGTCCGGCCGGAACATCTCAACCACCACGGTTACCTGTTTGGCGGCGTCATGCTCAAATGGGTCGATGAGAACGCCTGGATGGCTGCCTCGCGCGAGTATCCGGGCCGCAACCTGGTCACCGTCGGCATGGCGGCCTGCCATTTCAAACACCGGGTGAAGAATGGCTCGATCCTGCGCTTCAACATGGAGAAAGTTTCCCAGGGACGCACCTCGTTGAGCTACAACGTCGTCGTCTATGCCGACGCCCCCGGCGCTCGCCAGGAACAGGAGGTTTTCAGTACCACGGTGAGCTTTGTCCACCTTGATGCGGCGGGTCGCCCCTGTGAACTGTCCGCGCTCAAAACAGCGACAGGCCCGCACTCCCCATCCGGGTGAGCCGGGCCTGTCGTTGTTTGTTTCGTCAGAACAAAGAGGGAGGTCAGCCGCGAACGTCGAGATGCAGGCCCTTGCCGGTCTGCTCGGCGATTTCCAGGCGCAACTGTTCGTTGATACGCATCTGTTCGGTTTTTTCGCCGGTGCGGGTGAGAACATCCATCCCCGCCTGCCCGCGACCGGTCCCGGCTTCCTGATTGATCAGGCTGATAGTCCCGGCGATGTCCAGTGCCATGAATAAAGCCTCCTTGTCTGTGCCTGCCTGCAGTTCAAGGTTAGCAGTGTCCGACCCGGTGTGGCAAGGGTTAACCAGCGGCAGCTGCGTCGGCGCCCCGTACGGGAGAAGGACCTCTCCCTTTATTGCACAGTCTTATTGCGGCAAAGGGTCGACTGCTTTATACTTGAGCGCATTTCATCCGATTTTTCCGCTCCTCTTTACTTTTTATGGTGACAACCGGCATGAGCATCGCGAACAACGTCAGTCCCGAATGGCTTGAAACCCAGTACCGATTATATCAGCAGGACCCGCAACAGGTCCCGCAGGAGTGGCGCTCGTTTTTTCGCGGCTTCGAGTTCGGCAGTGACCGGCGACAGCCTGCCACCGTGGACAACAAACCGGC
>JAWOIX010000041.1:0-7037 GCA_046484405.1 Pelovirga sp. | reverse complement strand
GGGCAATCGACTGGGTCGCGAGGGTGACCTCCTTGTCCGGGGCAGGTGCCTTGCCGGCGCAGCCGGCCACAGCAACAATGAACAACGTGACCAGGCACAGCTTTAACAACCTCAAGGTTTTTATACTCATTTCCACTTCTCCTGTTCCATGTGCGTTTGGATGTTTCCACGAAATGTGTCTTTCACAACATGTGTTCCTGCGCGTCAGATCCGGTCGCAACGGAACCGGCGTTTTTCGCCCTGCCGCGGAGCGCGACCGCAGGGTCTGCTCACCTTTGGCGATAGTGGTCACCTGCGTCCGGCCGCAAGCTGTGGATGCGAATGTCAGCGAATCGACGTCGCGTCGACAGCTCCGTCTCACCGGTACAAGCGCAATTTACGTGCCGCGGGGAACCTGTGCTGTCTGCGAGCGCAATGCATTGATTATAAAGATGAAATTGAAAGGAACCTGGGACGTGGAGGGGCAAAGCCGCCAATGGCAACCGTCAAATTTGGCATAACCGTCGCATATGGCGGGAAGTGAGGTCCGACGAGCTTGCGGTCTTTTACGTGATGTCGGCTCTTGTGTTGGCAGAAACCCTTTCGGGTCTGATCGATCCCCACATTCCTTCAGCTGGTCTTCGCGGCTGACGATGAGGTCAAGAGATTCTCCCCCGGGGTCCAGGATTTGCGCGCCTGTTCTTTGATTTCCCCGGCTTCGCTTTGCAGGCCGGCTTCCGCCCTGGTCGCAACTGTTTCGGGCTCGGCGGTCGGCCTGGCCAGGGCGGGTTCCACAGCCTCTTCGCTTTTTATCATGTGTACCGGCACCCCCTGCGGGAAGGTGACTTCGCGCGCTTCGTCCGGCAGTGAGATTCCCGCATCCTGGAAGGCCCGTTTTGTGAGCCGAATGATGGACGATTTCACTTTCGCCCAGCTGTGTTGACCACCATCAAGCCAGAAATAAATACGCAGGTTGACCGTCGACGATCCAAGGTTTTCCACGAGCACCAGGGGTTCGGGCTCATCCAGAACGGCCGGATGTTCAGCGAGGACCTGCAAGGCGACTTCCTGGGCAAAAGAGATGGAATCGTCGTAGCCGATACCCACAAGGAAGTCATCGCGGCGATTGGGATTGCTGGTGAAGTTGCGCAACGTGCTTTTGAAGACGGTCGAGTTGGGGACTTGCACCTGGTTGCCGTCAAGTGTCATCAGCACAGTCGTGCGCGAGGTCAGGCGCTGAACGTAACCCGTGACGTTTGCGACTTCTACCAGGTCGCCTTCCCGAAACGGCTGCTGCAGGCTCAGAAAGAGGCTGGCGAGAAAATTCTCGGTGATGTCGCGGAATGCGATGCCCAGCACCAGGCCAATCAGGCCTGTGCCGCCTACCAGCGTCAGCGCGAGTTGCGTCAGTCCGGCGATACGGAGCACAAGGTAGAGGCCGGCAAGCATGACCAGCATTCCGCCGGCCCGAGCCATGACTTCGCGCAAAAGCGGGCTGAGGGACGGGGCTCGCAGCCGGCGCCGCAACAGGTACACCGTTAACCTGGTGCAGATCCACGAAATAGCGATGACCACCGCCGCCACCACGATCAGGGGCAGCATTCGAACGAATCCGCGGGCTAAATCGTCCAGCACCTGAATGGCGGGATCGAAATTCCAAACCGTGGTGGGGACCACTTCGATGTGATTAACGACGGCAACCACCCCTTCTGTATTCTTTGCCAAATCTGAGGCCCACTGCCTGGATCTATCGGTTTCCGTCGTTCCTTCGAGGAAAACGATGCCGTCCTGGACCGAGACCTCGGGCTCGCCGAACCAGCTGGTCGCTTTTAGAATATTCGCAATACGTTGGCTGATTTCGTCGTCCCTGACGACGGGATGGACTTCGACTTTGCCTGGGGATCCGGCTTTGCCGTCAGGCGTTTGCGCCGGCAGCGGCTGTTCCTCGAACGGTTGGGCCGCAACCGGGGTGAACGTCATAAGGGCGCAGCACAGCAGCACGGTGGCGATGCGGCAGGCCCTGGAGACGCTGACCAGAGCAGTGACGGCAGTGATTGACCTTGCGGGTGTAGACTCCATTCCATCGCCTCATCCCTGCGCCAGATTCGCCCCGGGCGTTTCTATTGGCAGGTGGTCATGGTTTCCTGTCCAGCCACAGGTATGACAGGCTCACCGGAATACCTTTATAATCCGGTCCTTTCCAGCCAGACCAGCAGCAGCACAATCAATGCGACTAGCGGAATCACAACAATCCAGTCGTTGACCTTGAAAAGCTTCGGCAGGGTGAGCTCACCGAAATCCCCTTTGGCCAGTATCCCGGACCTGATCTTCGGGTACAGCGCCGCAAACAGGCCGCTACCGATAACAATACCGACCAGGCCACCGACAATAGCATCCAGATAACCATTGCCGACAGCGCCCGCGATGGTGCCGGGACAATAGCCCAGCACAGCAAATCCGACGCCGAACATCAAACCACCGATGATGTTCTTCCCCAGGGATCCCGACTTGATGGACAGTTCAATCCAGCCCATGGCCTTCATCGCATGGATGCCGACCATCCCTGTCACAACCGCGGACAGCATGATTTTCACCACGGTGAAATCGCTGAGCAGAAGCTGCGCGACAATCACATCGTATTTTGTCGCGCCGCCTTTGTGCAGCAGGAAGCCGAACACAACGCCGAAAATCAATCCCATCCACAGGGGCGATCTGTCCGCAGGTAGGCCGGTTTTGGTCTTTTCTGACATCATCGCCTTCACCCCTGACCGATAATCTTGAAAATGATCTGCGCCGCCAGAACGCCGCCGATGAAAAAGCAGACGACGGAAATCCAGCTTGAAACAGCCAGCTGCAAGGTTCCACTGATCCCGTGACCGCTGGTGCAGCCGTCGGACCAGCGCGCGCCAACGCCCAGAATAATGCCGCCGAGCAGTGCCACAACGAGGCGCAGCAGCGGGTTGCTGCCAAAAGTGGCAGACCAGAGATCAGGCACCCACTGCCAGCGAAAATCACCGGAGAGCAGGGCGGAGAGTAGCGCGCCGAGAACAATGCCGGTCACCAGCATACCTTGCCAGCCCCAGGTGAGCTTGATTTTCTGGTAGTAAGGCCGCTGCTCGACCTGCGGGCCACGTAGCAGACGTTCAAGAAATCCACTGGCGCGCGCAAAAGTCGTCGAACAGGCAATGGGCTTTTTGGAGAAGAAAAACGTGAACCAGCTCAGCACGCCGATGCCGATACCCACGACATAGGGTGACCAGCGCACTTCTGTCAGATATTCCATAGGTTGCGTCTCCCTTCAATGCCGATGCCTGTCATGAGATTGAATAGAACCGGGAACCATGAAGATTCTCACAGGCCCGGCACTGCCTGGCATAGCCGGCCGTGCTATAGCCGGTCATGCCGCCGGCGACGTTAGAGACCGCCGTGAAACCGTGTTGCAGCAGAATGCTCGTCGCGAGACTGGAGCGATTTCCCGAGCTGCAGACCACCAGCACGGCCTGCTTCCTGTCAAGCTCGCCGGAACCTGTCCGCAGATCGGCGACCGGAATGTTGATGGCCCCTTCGATGTGGCTGTCTGCAAATTCCTTTGGCGCCCGCACGTCAAGCAGCTGGAAGTTTATTTCACCATTCATCCTTTCATGCAGGTCTGCGGCGGACAGCTGGCGCACGGCACGGGCCGGCAGGCCGGCGATTGCCCATGCCGAGAGGCCACCGTCGAGATAGCCGACGATCCGGTCCACGCCGACGCGTCGCGCCCAGCGATTCGCCTCCACGGCGTTCTGGTAATCTTCGGCCACCAGCAGAATGTCCTTGTCGGTGGGCAGCACCCAGCCGGCGAAGGTGGGGAAGTTGCCATTGAGATCCAGGTGCCAGGCATCCGGGATATGCTGACCGCCAAAGGCGTGATAAGTGCGTGCATCCAGCACCAGAACATCAGGATCTGCCATGCGCGCTCTGAACGGTGCGGCTTCCAGTTCTGTCAAGCCGGGCAGATCATCGATCAGTGCCGGACCCTGGCGATTGATGTCACTGCAGCGGCTGAAGTGATCGGGAGCCGGTGGCATGTCTTCCGTAAGAGACTGAATGAATTCCGCCTTGTCGTGAATTTGCAGCGACGCATTGAAGTTGCGCTCATAACCGATGGTGCTCAGCTGCTTGGCGCCCATGAAGCGGCCGCAGAGTGAACCCGCACCGTGAGCCGGATACACCTCGCAGTGATCAGGCAGCTGCAGCAGTTTGTCATGCAGGCTGTGATAGAGCTTGCCGGCCAGTTCCTGCGCCATGTCCGGGAACAGATCGGGGCGGCCGACATCGCCGACAAACAAGGTGTCGCCGACAAAGGCTCCTACCGGACTCTCAGAACGCGCGGTATCCACCACAACGTAGCAGAGATGTTCGGGGGTATGCCCGGGAGTTTCAAGAACCTGCAGGCGCATGTCTTCCAGTTCAACGACATCGCCTTCTGCGAGAGCCACATGCTCGAAGGCGCACTGTGCCGACTTTGCGATGTAGATTTTTGCGCCGGTTGCCCTTGCCAGGTCCATGTGCCCGGAAATGAAGTCGGCATGCAGATGGGTTTGCAGGATGTGGGTAATCCGGACACCTTGGGCGCGCGCCTCCTTGATATAGATATCGACATCACGCTGAGGATCAATGACCGCACAACTGCTGGTGCCGGCAAGCATGTAAGAACTGTGGGCGATCTTTTCGACAAAAAAATGCTTCAGCAGCATAACCCTCCTCCTTGGCGTGGTATTGCCTACAGGTAAAAGACATAAAAGACCGTGACGACAACCAGAATAAAAATCAGCGTCAGTCCGATTCCGGCTTTGAAATAATCGGCATTGCGATAACCACCGACAGACATGATCATCGCATTGACCTGGTGGGTCGGTAGAATGAATGAATTCGCGGCACACACCGCAGCCATCAGCGTCAGGGCGCGCGGATCGAAATTGCCGATCGTCGCCATGCTCATGACCAGTGGCGCCAGCACGACAATCGCGCCCACATTGGAGATGAGCAGCGAAAAAGCGGTTGCCAGGACGGCCACACTCACGACGATGAACACCGGATGGGTGTCCTGGATCAGGCCCATCACCTGTTCTGCGAGAAATACCGCTGTCCCCGTTTTCTGCATGGCCAACCCCAGAGGAATAAGCCCGGCCAGCAGAAACACCACTTTCCAATCGATGGCTGCATAGGCCTGCTGAATACTCAGCACCCGCAGCAGCACCATGGCGATGGCCCCTGTCATAAAGGTGATGGAAATGGGCGATCCCGCAAAGGTAAGGGCAATGGCCAGCACAAAGCACACGCCTGCCCAAAGAGCCTTTGAGGAGACTGTTTTTTTCACGACGAAAGGGGTGGCCACTACGAAATCAGAGGATTCCTTGAGTTCGCTGATATTCTCCCACAGCCCATGAACAATAAAGGTATCGCCCGAAATCACCCCATGATCGGAGAAGTCGCCGCGGATTTCCTCCCCTTTGCTGAACAGCATGACAGGTTCAACGGCATAGCGCTTGCGCAGGGAATACTTGCGGATCGATCGGCCGATCATGGCTGAGCGCGGTGGAATGATCACTTCGGCAAAACCTGCCAGACCGGGGTCTCCCAGCCTGGCCAGCCCGGCGCTCTTCTCTTCGCGCACCAGACCGTAGGTGGCGGCAAACCTTTTGCTGTGATCTTCGCCGCCCAGCAGGGCCAGCACCTGGCCGGCCTGAAACATGGTCTCGCGCCAGGGGGCGTATTCGACATGCCGGTTGGCGGACAGGCCGAGGATGTTCAGTTGGTATTCCCCCCAGACGCCGGCTTCCTCCGGAGTTTTTCCCTGTAAGGAGCTGTTGTGTGGAATCCGGTAATGCCGGATCTGATGGGGCAGTCGCAGGGATGCAATGAGTTGCTCCTGCTCGGACAGCCGCTGCCCCGCCGTCTGCGCACTGGGCAAAACAAAGCGCCCGAATATCATGAAATAGCTGATACCGACGCTCAGCAACACCAGGCCCACGGGTGTTACGCTCAGCAAACCATAGGGCGCAAGGTCAGCACCGCGCAACAGGTCGTTAATCAGGATCAGCGGTCCCGAGCCCACCATGGTCAGGGTACCGCCGAGAATGGCAGCGAATCCGATGGGCATGATCAAGGCGGACGGTGCGATCTTGTTGCGGCGTGCAATATCGAGAACACCCGGCAAGAACAACGCAACCGCCCCGATATTCTGGATCAGTCCCGACATGATGCCGACCGGTACAGAAATCAGGCCGACGAGTTTCGACCTTTCTGCACCCGCCAGGGTGACGACCGCGCGCGCAAAGCCGTCCATCAATCCTGTGCGCGCCACGCCCCGTCCCATGATCATCACCGCCATCATGGCGACCACCGCGTTGCTCGAAAAACCCGACAGGGCCTCGTGTGGTGCCAGCACCCCCGACCAGGCCAGGGCCAGCATGCTGAGCATGGCCACCACATCAATGCGCACCACGTCAAGCACCAGCAGGAATACGGTGACAGCCAGAATGGCCAGTACGATCAGGATGGATGAGTCCATGAGAAATCACCTTGTGTCTCATCAGTTTTCCGGCGACCGTTTTAATTATACCTGAAATATCAGACAATTCTTGCTGCGTGGCTTCAACCTGGAGAGGAGGGTGCGGACCTGCGGTTCAGCCGCCATGCGGTCCGTTGAGCTGCCCGTTGGGTCAATTACTAAGACCTTTTGGAATTGAAACGCCTGCTGGGGTACCGAAAGAGTGCCCTTCAATAAACTCCATGGACTGTTCCGTATGCGAACAGTTGGATCATCATCCAGGAAGCCTATGAGACGAAGCTTGGGATTGATTTTACTGTTCTTATTATTGATTTCGAGTTGCCAGCGTGGTGCGGTTGAAACTCAAATAAGTATCCCTTCCGCGGAACCCATCCCTACTCTGAACGAAGTTTCAATCCGCACGACCAGCACACCCGACCCTAGCACGACTGCCAAGGATTTCTTGCAAGCCTGGCAGGATGAAGACTACACTCGCATGTATGCCTTACTTACCTCCGTAAGCAAG
>JAWOIX010000028.1:0-29571 GCA_046484405.1 Pelovirga sp. | reverse complement strand
TGAGACTGGCCCCGGTCAGGCGCGAGGACCTGGCCGAGCTCGCACGCCAGACGCTGTCCGGCGCCGGCATCAGCGCTGCCTTTGCCGGGCACGTGCACCAGCTGATCGCCTCCGTGGACCCCGCCTGCGTCTTTTTTGTCCCTTATTGCCTGGAACGCTGGCAGGAGTTTTTCTCTTCCTCCGAGCCTGCTGCAGACCTCGCCGAAAGCTCGGAGCTGCTGTTGCTGGCAGAGAACAGATCCACGTCGCGATAAGCACGCGTCAACCGCCATAGCGTCCCCCCAATTCCTCCTCGCACAAAGCTCCCGAACGGCAGACTGTCGACCTGTGCCGATTTGACCTGGCAGAAACAGATGATAGACTTGTAGTGTTTAAAAATGAGAAACATCCAGCCGGAGGGTGGGCGTTTCTCATGTGTACTGACTACAGGTCGTTATCAAAAACCATTTTGCAAAGGAGACTGTCCATGTCTGTTCGATCGAGAATGCTGTTGCTGGTTGGCCTGGTTGCCGTAGCGGTCGGCTGTGCCCCGCTCAAGCAGCCCCCGTTGCCGGCCCCGGAGGCCCCAGGTATCGTCGTTGGCGGCAAATATGTTCCAAAAGTTGACAATTTCCAGGTCATCCTCGATGCCTCCTTAAGTATGGACGAAGCCGGCAAGAATCAATTTCCGGGGGCCAGGACCCTGGTCAGCCGGATCAACCAGGCCATTCCCACCGACCTGCAGTACCAGGGCGGATTGCGCAGTTTTGGCCACAGCAGCTATCAGTCGGACAACCCGACTGAACTCCTCTACGGCATGACGAACTACCAGCGCGCCGGATTCCACGAGGGACTGGGGAAGATCAGCTACGTCGGCGGCACCAGCCCTCTGGCGGAGGCCTTGCTCGCTGCCGGGCGGGATCTTGACACGGCGTCTGGCAAATCAGCGCTGATCATCGTCAGCGATGGCCTGGACATGGCTGAGGCACCGGCCGCGGCCGAACTGATCAAGGCAGAGATGGGCGACAACCTCTGTATCTATACCATCGCCATCGGCAACGAGCGCAACGGCTCCGGACACGATCTGCTCGAGAAAGTGGCTGCTGCCGGTCAGTGCGGTTTCGCCACGACCGCCGCCAAGCTCGCCGACGACAGCAGCATGAGTGCCTTCGTTAACAGCGTGTTCCTGGCCGAGCCACCCCCGGCGCCGGCGCCGGCTCCGGCTCCGCCGGCCGACAGTGACGGTGACGGGGTCCCGGATCACCTCGACAAATGCCCCGGAACGCCCGCGGGAGTCAAGGTTGACGCCGCCGGCTGCCCGATCGATACGGATGGTGACGGGGTTGCCGATTACCTCGATAAGTGCCCCGGCACCCCGGCAGGCGTGCGCGTTGATGCCGAAGGCTGCCCGACCGTACTGACCCTGCGCATCAATTTCGGGCACGACAGCGCCCGCGTCGGAACAGAGTACGACAGTGAACTGGCCAAAGCAGCAACCTGTATCGACAACTATCCCGGCCATGAGGTCGTCATTTCCGGCCACACCGACAGTACCGGTGCCGCAGCGTATAACCAGAGACTCTCGGAACAACGCGCGGTGGCGGTGAAGAATGCCCTGGTGGAACGTTTCAATGTCCCGGCAGGAAAAATGACCACCCGCGGCTACGGCGAAGAGCGCCCGGTCGCTGACAACAGCACCGCCGCAGGGCGCGAACAGAACCGCCGGGTCGACGTTGCCTGCGGTGCCGAGGTCAATTGATCGGCGACATGGATTGATCTGCGGTGTTAAATCACCCTGACACAGCAAAGGCCGGGCTTGTCCCGGCCTTTGTTTTTTTTTGCATGATCTCGCGTTGTCCCGCCGAAGATGCCGGCTCATAACAGCAGTTCCTGCACGCTCAAGCCGTCTGCGGTGCGGCTGACATAGAGAAAAATCAGCACCCGGCGCCCCGGCAGGTCAGGCAGATGCTCGAAAACCGCGCTGCAATACTGCACCTTGCCGGTGCGTGAGACGTCTGCCAGTTCCTTGCGCACCCGCTGCCGCACCTGTGCCTGCTCCTCTGCGGTGAGCGCCAGGTTGAAAAAGGCCGGCGCCGAACCACTGACGATCCTTTCACTGCGCGCATAGTCGCGCGCCAGGGTTTCGCGTAACCAGGCAAGTCTGGCTGCGCTGAAACGACAGCACAGATAGCGGTCAACCTCTTCCACCAGGTCCCGCAGCGAGCGGCTGACAGCATAAAGCTGGTGATGGCGCCAATAGCTGTCCAGGTCATCCAGGCAGGCCGAGAGAGACCCGAGACAGGCGCTCAGTCCAGCGATCAGGTTGACAAACTTGCCGCTGTTCACCAGCAGATCATTCAGCCGCCCGATCCCCCTGATCCGCTCAAGGTCGGCGAAACTCAGCACCGGCGTGGCCAGGATCCGGTAGGGAGGAGCCGCATCATAGAGCAGTCCAAGCTGCTGTGCCCGCTCCCGCAGCGGGGTCCCCGGCAGCAGCTTGACCAGTTCAATCTGCAGGTGGTGGGCACCGAGTTCGCAGGTAAAATCGATGGAATCAAGAAAATGCGGCAGGGGCTCTTCCGGCAATCCGGCGACCAGGTCAAGATGCAGATGGACAGCGGTGCGGGCGCGCAGGGCACGGACATTCTCCGCCAGCAGCTCCAGAGGCACCTTACGGGACACCTGCCTGAGGGTCTGCGGCAGGGTTGACTGCACCCCGATTTCGAACTGGAAGGTCTCCGGCGGCACCTGTTCAAGCAGCTCCAGTGTCGCACGGTCAAGCAGATGGGCACCGATTTCGAAATGAAACGCGCTGCAGCGGTTATTGGCCAGAATGAAGCGGAAGATGTCGCGCGCACGCGCGGCGTCGTAGTTGAAGGTGCGGTCGACAAACTTGATCAGTTTGACCCCCTGGTGCATCAACAGGGAGAGGTCGGCGCGGATTCTTTCCATGGAAAAGCTGCGGACACCTTTACTGCGGGCACTCAGGCAGAAACTGCACTGGTAAGGACAGCCGCGGCTGCTCTCATAGTAGACCAGCCCACGGGACAGATCGACGCGTCCGAGAGCAAAGGGGGATGGCAGCAGATCGAGATCGTCGAGCAGGCTTTCGCCATCGGGGTGAACGCCGTCGGGGGTCTGCAGGCCGGCAAGCGGGGTTGGCGCCCGACCGGCACGCCAGGCGCTCAGCAGATGGTGAAGGGGAACTTCTCCTTCACCACGGATAATTGCGTCGACCGGATAGCGGCCGAAAAAATCGTCATTTTCGTAGGAAATCTCCGGCCCGCCAAGGATGATTCTCAAGCGCGGATTGATCTGCTTCAGGCAGCAGACCAGCTCCAGGGTGATGATACGGTTCCAGAGATAGACGGAGAAGCCGATCACATCTGCGCTGCTGGAGGCAATCTCCGCGAGCAGGTTCTCTTTGGGCTGGTTGACATTGAACTCGCGGATCTCGATGGGCCCGCAGGACGGCTCGCAGTACGCCGCCAGGTACGGGAGGGCGAGGCTGGCGTGAACATAACGACTGTGGAGGGTTACGAAAAGGGTGCGCATGGCGACAGCATACCTGATTGGTACGGAGGTGCCAAGGGACGTAAAACGCGGCCTTCTGCGGCCGGCAGCAGCAGGCCGCCGGGCACAGGACCCGGCGGCAGAGTGTCCCTGTCCGCCTACGCGTAGATCAGTCCATCCCTGATCTGCACCGTTCTTTCGGCACGGGCGGCGAGTTCCTGGTTGTGGGTAATCATGATCGTGGTCAGCCCGTTAGCGCTCAGGGACCGCAGAATCCCGTAGATTTTTTCACTGTTTTCACTGTCCAGGTTGCCGGTCGGCTCATCGGCGAGGAGAACAGTGGGATCATTGACCAGGCCCCGGGCGATGGCGGTGCGCTGCATTTCGCCGCCGCTGAGCTGGGCGGGAGAATGATTGAGGCGCTGCTCAAGGCCGACCATTGCCGCCAGCTCCTCAATTTTTTTGCGCGGGGCCGGTTTTTTGCTGAAGAGCAGCGGCAGGGCAATATTATCGAACACACTCAACCCCGGAATCAGGTAGAACTGCTGGAATACAAAGCCGATTTTTTCCCGCCGGATCTTCACCAGCTGTGACTCCGACATGCTGGCGGTACTGATTCCGTCAAAGGACACATCGCCACCAGTCGGCTGATCAAGACAACCGAGAATATGCAGCAATGTTGTCTTGCCGGCGCCGGAGGGACCGATAATCGCCAGCAGCTCGCCGGCTTCAACGGTCAGGTCAACCCCACGCAACGCCCGCACATCTTCCGCTCCGCGGCGATAGGTCTTTTCAATGTTTTTAAGTTCTATCATCCTTTGATCGCCTCAACCGGGTTAATTTTTGATGCTTTGACTGCAGGATAAATACCGGCACATACACCGATGACAAAAATAAAGGCAACACTGCCCAGGGCAACTGCCGGATCGAAACGGATCAGATCGCCGGACGGAACAAAGGGCATCACCGAGCGGACAAAAGCTTCGATCAGACGCGCACCCAGTGTTGACAGGACGATACCGACCAGCCCGCCGCACAGGGCGAGGATGGTTGTCTCATTGAGGATGATCCGGAAAATGTCCCAACGCGAAGCGCCAACGGCGCGCATCATGCCGATCTCCTGGGTCCGCTCAAAGACTGCCATCAAAATGGAATTCATGACCCCGACGGCACTGATCAGGATGGCGATCAGAACAATCGCCAGGCTCAGCGCCCTGGCCGAGGCGGCCAGGTTGGAGATGGAGTTCATCACTTCGCCCATGGTGACGATCTGGATTCCGGGCACAACCGCGGTCAGATCATTGGTGATTGCGCCGATGCGCGTCGGATCATCAACCTTGACCCCGATGGCGGTCGCTGCGTTGGGATAATCGAGCAGGCTTTGCGCGGTCCTGATGGGCAGGTAAACAAAAGCATCATCCTGACTGCCGGTCAGTCCGACGATCCCGGCGACCACCAGGTCAACGCCGGCGGCCGGGGACGCAAAATGGTCACCGGGCTGCAGGTTGTCATGCTGGGCGACTTCATAACCAAGGAGAACCTCGTGCGGCTGCTCCGGAATCCTGCCGGTAATGTCCCAGCCCGGCTTGATGGCAGGCAGGACCTGCATGTCAATCCCGTAAATCAGGTCGATCCTGCCACGCTGCTGATCAGGCAGCTGTGCCACCAGGATCGGCGTTGCCAGTTCGATCCCTGCCGTGGCCGTGACATGCTCCATGACGCCGGTATCGAGAAATTTCGGAATGACCGACCCGTGCAGAACCAGCGCCGCCACTTCATGGGCGCATCCTGATGGGACAATCATGAAGTGCAGCCCGGTGCGTTCAAGTTCCAGCGCCAACCCTTCGTTAAATCCCTGGTTGAAAGACAGAACCGCAAACAGCACCCCGACGGAAGCGGCAATCCCGAGCATGGTCAAAAAACTGCGGGTACGGTGACGCAGAATGTTCTTGCCGGCGAGCTTCAGGTAGCTGGTCATTGCACTTCAACCCCGGTTGCAATCAGCAGGAAGGCCTGCTGTGACCTGGCCACGGTGCCGCTCGCCTTGACCTGCTTGTTGGGCAAAGACGGCAGCTCGAAACCGTTGCGGGAAAGGTCGATGTAGACCTGGCCGCTGTCATCCTGCAGATAAAACCAGCAGCCGTTTGATGCGCACTGACTGACAATACGCCCTTCCAACGTCACTTGCTGGCCCAACAGGTCCTGCCGCAGGAAAACATCCTTGACCTGGACCTTCGGCGCGTTGGGGTCGAGACCGGCACCATATTTGTTGTTATTATTGTCACTGCTGCATCCCGCGAGCACGACAAACAACAGCAAAGCCCCTAAAAAAAGTTTTTTCATCAGCAATAACCTCAGCGTTAAAGTAAGTAACTCGGGAGAGTTATCTCCTGCTCCAGCCAGACTTATTGTCTAGTATATTGATAGGCAACATGGAGTAACAAATTTTTCTCGCGGAGTAAAGCAAAACTGGCAGAGCTGCGACAGGCTCGTCTGGTCATTAGCAAGAGCCGTACCGGACCAAGGAAGGACGGGAGAAAAACCCTCAGCACCTGGGACGGGCGCAGGGATGAGCAACGCAATCTGCGCAATTTGAAGATTATTCTGCACTTCGTTGTCGACTATTCTCCGCACAGGGGCCGACCGAGTCATCGTACTTTGACAAAAACTGTGTTACAGTTTCGCCTTGGAAAGGAAGCTACCAATGACCGGAAAAAAAACCTTTTTGACCGTCGTCGCCGATGCGCAAGGCGAGGTGTTTGAACACCCCGACCTGCTCATGGCCGGGATGAACGGGATGACCCTGTGTCGGCCCGCAAGCGATGAGATGATCCCGTTGCCGGAGGGGAGCCGGCTGTTTACCGTGCCGCAGACGCCGCCGATCGGCTATGACCGCCGCAGCGGCAAACCCAGGACCGTCACCAGCCTGCCGAAAGCCTGGGGCGGCGGCCGGCTCCAGGCGGTGTCCGCCTTTCTGACCCCGGCGTTCACCCGCACGCTGCTGCCAGCGGCGGATTATCAGCAAAAACCGGTTGAGCTGACCCTCTGGTCCTATACCGCAGTGGGCTGGTGTGTCGAGGAGGAGCGCTTTTATGCTGCCGCGGTCCGGGTCGATCGCAATCGCCAGTGGGAACCGGAGCATTTCGATGACCGCAAGCTGGAACCGCTGGTGCGTCAACGCGTCGCGCGCCAGCCGGACAACCGGCTGCTCGTCCAGCTGTCGCGCTGCGCCCTGGATTATCACTGTTTTGCCGCGAAAAACCTCTTCTTCGGCCGCTGGGAGGCGCCCCTGCCCTGTTCGCCGACCTGTAACGCCCAGTGCCTTGGCTGCATCTCCCTGCAGGACGAGCCGAAAGCCTGCCAGGCGAGCCAGGATCGCCTCGATTTCGTCCCGAGCGTCAGCGAACTCTGCGAGGTCGCCGTCCCCCACCTGAGGGCGGCGGAGAACGCCATCGTCTCCTTTGGCCAGGGCTGCGAGGGGGACCCGATCATGCAGGTCAAAACCGTGACCGCGGCGGTCCGCGCCATGCGCCAGCAGACAGCGCGCGGAACGATCAATTTCAACACCAATGCGTCGATCCCTGCCGCCATCGAGCAGCTTGCTGACGCCGGTGTCGATTCCATCCGTGTTTCCCTGAATTCGGTGCAGGAGCGGTTCTACAACGCCTACTACCGTCCCCGTGGCTATCGTTTTGCCGATGTCGTCGACGCCATCGGCCGGGCCCGCGCACGCGGGCTGTTTACCACCCTCAACTACCTGGTTTTCCCCGGCATCACCGACCGTGAGGATGAAATCGAGGCGCTGCTGCGACTGATTGACGACTGCGGCGTGGATATGATCCAGCTGCGCAACCTGAGCATCGATCCCCTGCTCTACTGGTCAACCCTGGGAGCGGACGGCGCCGGTATCGGCATGAAAAACATGCTTGATCGCGTCAAGCAGGCGGTTCCGCGCATCCAGTACGGGTACTTCAACCGCACCAAAGAAACCTTCTATCCGCCCGGATATGAAAGCGACTGGCCGCTGCCGGCCCGGCTGTAACGGCCCCGGCCGGTGCAGGGTCACATCACGGTTGTCTAGCGTCCCGCCCGCTTGTGCCACTGCGCTGTGAGGTCCGCCGCCTCCACCATAAAAGCGCTGAAATCCTCCTGCATCGGGGCGCGCAGACGCTCCAGTTCATGGTAACCGGCCGCCAGCGGCACCTTGTGCCCTAGCCGTTGTTCGAGGCGCTGCAGCACCCGCTCGATGACCGCCGCTGTGCGGTAGGAAGTGAGCCAGTCATCGGCGATCATCCGCGGCAGCTGGCGTTGCAGCAGTGGGGGGAGCAGGTGCTGACACTGCAGCAGCCCGGCGTAGACGTGACGGGCAAAATCGGGCAGCGGCCGGGCACACCAGCGATCCCACTGGCAGGCGAGGAAATGGTCGTAAAATACATCGACCAGGACGCTGCGACCGTGGCGGAAACGCGGATCGATGCGCCGCCTGCTGGTCTGGAAAGGAAGGCTGGTGCGGGTGCAGGTGTCCAGATGACGATGCAGCTGCAGATGGATGACAAGATCCTCCGGCAGGTCGCGATGATCGTTCCCCTTGACAAAGTCCCCCATCAACGACCCGGCCCAGGCCAGCGGCCGCGGCGCCGAAAAATACAGATGTGCCAGATAATTCACGTGAACTCCCACAACCCCGAAGGGTGCGCTCAGCGCCGCCCCGCAGCGGTATCAGCCGGCGCGGCCGCCCTGCTCTGCAACCGCCTGCTGCAGTCGCCGCAGGTAGGCGCTGCGACAGTGGTTCTCCAGTTCAACCAGCGCCTGCAGGGGCTGCCGAAAGTCGCTCTGCCCGGTGGCAAAGACGCCATGGCCATAGACAATAGCGATGCCGCCCGTCATCACCGGTGGCAGGGTCACGGCAATACCCCCGGCACCCACCTCACCGGCCACGACCGGCACCGGCCCGACATACCGGACCCTGGGACAATCCTGCCAGCAATTCCGGATCGTGCAGCCCGGTTCATCGCAGAGCAGGCTGAGGATCACCGAAAACTTCGGGTGGCCATGGAGAATGACTGCCGCACCGGTGTGCTGATAGATGGCGCGATGGGCCGCCAGTTCACTCGAGGCGGTCAGGCCGGCCGTACTGGAATCATCATGCGGCACCAGGTCGATGCAGCCACCCAGTTCATCGAGGCTGGCACCGGTCTGGGAGATGAGCAGTTCCGCGCCGAGATTGCAGGAAACGTTGCCGAAGAAGGAATCGACCAGGCGCAGCTCCACCGTGCGCCGGCCAATCTCCTCGAGGGCCCGCAGCGCGGCCTGCTTGTCCCTGGTGGCTCCGGTCGCCAGGTCGTCCACCTGCAGCGCGATGGGCTGCTCGAGCTGTGCCAGCAGCGGCGCCAGTGCCGTCATTTCTGCGGCGGACGGGGGAGTCTGCAGCAGCTGCAGCAGATAACTGACAAAGAGCGCGTGGTAGATCGAGGAAAAATTGATGTAGGCCTGCTCCACCGTCATCCCCCCGGCCGCGACGATCCCCACACCCTCAACCAGCACCCCCTTGCGCCGCCCGAGACCGGCAACAATCTGCGCCGTATCGATGCCGCCACCGGTGCTGCGCACCAGCGGGATATCATGCAGAAAGGTGCGGGTCTCCGTATCCAGGGGAACCAGTCCACTGACCCCGGCCGGGGTACGGTCGGGGATAAGCTGCTGCAGCGGCAGCCAGGGCCGCGCCACCACCAGGGCAATGGCGCCGATCTCGGCGAAGACCGTGCGGCCCAACGCGCGCAGCTCCTCTGCCCCCCCCTCGAGCACTGTGTCATCACGCACCAGCAGCGCGACGCCGTCGCGGGCCACGGAGCCATCCCGTTCGATGCGGGCAAGATACTTATGCAACTGGCGGATCATGGCTGCAGCTCCAGGTAGTTGGCCGGCAAGCGGCCCTGCTCATCCAGACCACGCAGGCGATAATAGCGCCGCAGCTCTGCGGTAAAACGCTGCCGGTCAATGGCGGGGACGCTGATCCCCTCGCCACTGGAACCGGCTTCAGTAAAGAACCGTTGCGGCAGGATTTCGTCATCTGCACCAAAACCGTTGTGCTGATTGTAACAGCGCTCCGTCAGCCAGATCCGCTCGCCGAGCTGCGTCAGGCCGGCGGCGGTGTAGTCAAGACCGGTAATGGCGTTGAGCAACTCGGCATATTCTTCCAGGCCGGCGCCCAAAAAGGCGAAACGGCAGGCAGCCAGGGAGTCCACCACGGCATGGGTATTTTCCGCGGCAATATTCATCCACGCCTTGCCGGCAAAATCAAAGCGGTCCGTTGCCACCGGCTTGCGCAAGATCTCGTGAGCAACAGGATAGGCACGCAGATGGCAGGCGCCGCGGTTGCTGGTGCAGTAGGCCAGGGCCATGCCGTAGGCTCCGCGCGGATCATAGGCAGGCAGTTCCAGCCCCTTGACGGTCATCGCCAGGTGCGGCTGGCCGAGCGCATCACCCAGGCGCCGCGCGCCCTCGGCCAGGAGATCGCCGTCCCCCCGGCGCGCGGCAATGCTTCGCAGCAGGTCGGGCAGTTCCGCCGGCGCCGGGAACGACCCGCGGATCTCGCTCCAGGCCGCCAGGCTCGCACCAGCGGAGATGGTATCCAGGCCCAGGTCATTGCAGAGACGGCCGGCCGCGACAATGGCGGCAAGATCGCTGATCCCCAACAGCGCCCCGAAATGGCTCAATGAGTCATGTTCCGGCAGGCGCACACCATCACCGGTGGCTTTTTTGCAGGCAATCGGGCAATCGTGACAGCCCTGCTTGAGCGGTTGATAGTGCCGCCGCAATGCCGCGGCGGCATAGTTGCCGGTCCCGGCAAACCAGGTGTGACGGAAGTTCTCCGTCGGCACCATGCGGCGCTGAGCCAGCAGATCCACCAGCGCGGCAGTGCCGAACTCGGCCAGGCCGAGACGGCCGAAGACAACCGGGGACGCTTTCAGCAGCCTCATGACATCTTCGATCCCGCGCTGCAGCCGTTCCGGATCGGCGACGGCAGTCGCTGTCGTACCGTCAATGCGGATGCCCTTGAGCTGTTTTTCCCCCATCACCGCGCCGAGTCCGCCGCGGCCGGCGGCATTGCCGGCACTGGTCATGATATTGGCATAGCGCACGCGATTTTCCCCGGCCGGGCCGATCACCGCCGCGCTGCCGCTGCCGGACAGGGCGGCCAGGGATTGCGTCACCCCTTTGCCCCACAGATGCCGGGCCGACCGCAGGGTGATCCGCTGCCCGGCAATCTCCAGGACTACCGGCCGGGCGCTGCGCCCGACAATGCGCAGAGCGTCAAAGCCGGCAGCCTTGAGCTGCCAGGCAAAGGTGCCGCCGCAGGAACTGTCGCAAACCGTCCCGCTTAACGGGGAACGGGACACGACGCTCAGTCGCGCCGCCGTCGGTGCCGCGGTGCCGCACAGCGGTCCGACGGCAAAAATCAGCGGCAGGGCGGGGTCAAAGGGATCAGAGCGGTAGGCATCGCGCAGCAGCCGGACGGCCAGGCCCCGGCCACCGAGATAATGCTGCAGCAGCAGCGGATCAAGGGCTTCGCTGCGGGTCGTGCCACGACTCAAGTCAACGTGAAGCAAACGACCGTGCCAACCGGTTAACGCAGATGCCGCCACAGGGCGCTTCCTTTCATAAAATGCCATCCCGCGCCCGCCGCCGGCCAGACAAGTGCAGACACAACCGGGCGAAAAGGATATAGTGAGTGCAGCTGTCGTGGTTTACACCGGACAGCCGCAGAACCCCCTTGAACAGTCCTCTTCTTTCGATAGCACAGGATGAAATCAATGATCAACTGCCAGAGATTGACCGATGAATTTTTCCGCCTTGCCGCCATCGACAGCCCCTCCTACCGCGAAGGAGCCATTGCCGGATACCTTGCCCAACGCTTCAGGCAACTCGGTGCCAGCGTCGCGTTCGACGACGCCGGCGACCGGATCGGCAGCGAAAGCGGCAACATGACCGCCCGTCTGCCGGGCAGCCGCGCCGGTGACCCCTTCCTGCTCTGTGTCCACATGGACACGGTCAGCCCGGCACAGGATGTCCAGCCGGTTCTCCACGACGGCATCTTCAGCAGCGCCGGACACACAATTCTCGGGGCCGATGACAAGGCCGGGATCGCCGAAATCATCGAGGCGATCGAGGTGCTTAAGGAACAGCAGATTCCGCACGTGCCCCTCGAGGTGGTGATCACCGTCTGCGAGGAGCAGGGACTGCTGGGGGCCAAGGAATTCGATTATACCACCCTCACCGCCAGGCACGGCGTGGCGCTCGACACCACCGGGATCGACCGGGTCATCAACCGGGCGCCGGCGGCCAATCGTTTTGCCATCGACATCACCGGGCTCGAAGCCCATGCCGGGGTCTGCCCCGAGGAAGGCATTTCGGCCATCGGTATTGCCGCCAGGGCGATCGCGCGGATGCCCCTGGGGCGGATCGATGGGGAGACGACGGCCAACATCGGTACCATCAGCGGGGGGATCGCGACCAACATCATCCCCGGCCAGGTCAGCCTGCGCGGCGAAGTGCGCAGCCAGAACCCGGCCCGCCTGCGCGAAGTCACCGAAACGATCGTCCGCTGCGTGGAGGAAGAGGTCCACGGCGCCAGCGTCGAACTCGGCGGTAAAATCCTGCGCGCCACCATGGCGATCGACCTGAAAGAGGATTTTCCCGCCATGCAGGTTCCTGAAACGGCAGCGATCGTGCAACTCGTCCTCGGCGCCGGCAAAGCGCTGCAGCGGCCGCAACAGGTGTGCGCCGCCGGGGGCGGTTCCGACGCGAGCATCTTCAACGGGCACGGCATCGACATGGTGATACTCGCCACCGGGATGGAACGGGTGCACACGGTGGAGGAGCAGGTGGCGGTCAGCGACATGGAGAAAGTGTCCGCCCTGCTGGTTGAAATTATTCGCAATGCCTAAAGACAGTCAGGACCCCGCACGGTGCGTTTGACCGGTTTCCGGACGCCTGACCCTGAACCACAAGGAGAAGATCCAGATGAGCAGCTCGCCCGCCAACCTGCAACTTGAAATGACCGGAGCAACCGCCCTGTTGACGATCAACCGTCCGGCGGCCCTCAACGCCCTTGATCCGCAGACCTTGAAGGAGCTGACCGATGCCGTTGCGGCCCTGCAGGACAACGACGGGGTGCATGTCGTCATTCTCACCGGGGGTGGAGAAAAAGCCTTTGTTGCCGGCGGGGATATCAGCGTGATGCAGCCCCTTGATCCCCTCGCCGCCCGGCAGGCGGCCCTGGCCGCCCAGGAACTCTTCAACCGGATAGAATACGGCCGCACAATCTTCATCGCCGCGATCAACGGCTACGCCCTTGGTGGTGGGTGCGAACTGGCCATGGCCTGCGATATCCGGATCGCCGCCGACAGTGCCCAACTGGGGCAACCGGAAATCAATCTCGGCATCATTCCCGGCTGGGGCGGCACCCAGCGACTGCCCCGCCTGGTCGGTAAAAGCATGGCGAAACAGCTGATGTTCACCGGCGAGCGGATCAGCGCAGCACGCGCCGCGCAGATCGGCCTGGTCAGCGAGGTGGTCCCGGCCGGTGAGCTGCTGGACAGAGCCCGGCAGCTGGCAGACACCATCGCCGGCAAGCCGCAGGTGGCCATTCGCCTGATCAAGGAAGCGGTCGACAACGGCCTGGAGATGGATGTGCAGCGCGCCATGGCCTACGAAGCGGATCTCTTCGGCCTGTGCTTTGCCACCGCCGACCAGAAGGAAGGAATGCTGGCCTTCCTGGAAAAACGCCGGGCGTGCTGGCAGAATGCTTGAGCCTGTTACGGGGCGGCTTCAACCATTGCCCCCGCAGTCGCGGCGCAAACGTCCTTTTCCCCTGCGTGTCACGGCCGCGGCGGGATCGCGGACAGCTGTGCCGGGGCCACACCGGATCCGCTCCAGGAGGCCGGATGGCCGCGGCGCTGCAGGGCCGCCTTGATCTGCTCGACACAGTCGTAGGGAACCCTGATGCCACGCAGCCCCCTGCCGATCTCAACGGTCGATCCCTCGTCACCGTGATAGTCGGAGCCGCCGGTGACGGCCAGCTGATAACTGCCGGCGAGGCGGATCAGCCAGTCGGTGTCCTCGAGTCCGGAGCCGTTATTGTAGGCTTCGATCCCGTCCAGGCCCAGCTCGACCAGTTCGCCGACCAGGGCCTCAAGGCGCCTGCGGTCGCGCGTCACGTAGGGAGGATGGGCCAGCACTGCAATACCGCCGCTGGCGTGAATCAGGCGGATCGCCCGGTCAGCCGGAAAGTAATGCTTCGGCACGTTGCACGGGACCAGGTAGCGCACGAAGGCCTCTTCATTCCCCGTCACATGACCCGCCTGTCGCAGAACCTGGGCGATGTGCGGGCGGCCGATGCTGCCGCCGGCCAGCCGCTGGACCTGCTGCGGATCGATCGGTGAGCGCCCCTCCCCGGCCAGCTTGAGATTAACCGCTTCGATAATCTTCAGATTGCGATTCGCGCGAAACTGCTGAAACTGCTCCAGTTCGGCGGTCAACTGGTGGTCGTGGTAGTCAAACCCGTAGCCGAGCAGGTGCATGTCGGTATAGTCATGCCACTGGCTCGACAGTTCCACCGCCGGGATCACCTCGAGCCCGTACTGTGCAGCGGCAGCGACCGCGCGGCTGATACCGTCGATATTGTCGTGATCGGCCAGGGCCATGGCAACCAGTCCGGCCTCGGCCGCCAGGGTGACAACCTCTTCCGGGCTGCGGTGGCCGTCGGAACAGGTTGAATGGATGTGTAAATCGACATAAGCTGTATTCATTCCGCCATTATTCCGTGTTTGCACCGATCAGCGCCAGTCTTTTCTCGAAAAAATTCCGGCGCAGAATCCGGCCGGCGTGGAGAGCTTGACCATTTGCGCGTCAGCGTGTACACATTGAAATTCACGTTTTTCGGGAGACAGAACCCCCCATGCCGCCACGTCTTAGCGTCAACAATCTGCAGAGCTATTTCTTCACCCGCAACGGTCTGCTCAAGGCGGTAGACGGGGTCTCCTTCAGTATCGAAAAGGGGGAAACCCTTGCCCTGGTGGGCGAGTCGGGCTGCGGCAAGTCGATGACGGCACTGTCGATCCTGCGCCTGCTGCCGGAACCGGGCAGAATTGTCGGCGGTGAGATCCACCTGGACGGCCGCGATCTGCTCCATCTGCCGGAGATCGAGATCCGCCGCATCCGCGGCAACGACATTTCGATGATTTTCCAGGAGCCGATGACCTCCCTCAATCCGGTCCTGCAGATTGGCGAACAGATCGCCGAGGTGCTGCGTCTCCACCAGGGCTCCACCCACAAGGAGGCCCTCGGCGAAGCGGCTGACATCCTCACCCAGGTCGGCATCTCCGACCCGCGCCAGCGTCTGCGCGACTATCCTCACCAGCTTTCCGGCGGCCAGCGTCAACGGGTGATGATTGCCATGGCCCTGGCCTGTGACCCGAAGTTGCTGATTGCCGACGAACCGACCACCGCCCTTGATGTCACGATCCAGGCACAGATCATGGATCTGCTGCTGGACCTGAAGCAACAACGGCAGATGGCAACCCTGCTCATCACCCATGATCTTGGTGTCGTTGCCGGCAACGCCGACCGTCTGGCCATCATGTATGCTGGCCAGATCCTCGAGCTCGGCAGCGTCGCGACGATCTTTGAACGACCGCTGCATCCTTACACCAGGGGACTGCTCCAGTGTGTACCGCGCATCGGCCAGAAAAGTGCCCTGGCGACCATCCCGGGGGCATTGCCCGACCTGACCATGCAACACGACGGCTGTCTCTTCGTTGACCGATGTCCCTGTGCCTGCGCCCCGGGACTGAAAAAACGCCCGCTCCTTCAGGAGGTTGAACCCGACCACCAGGTGCGCTGCTGGAGATTCTGAGATCACCATGCCTCTGCTTGAAGTGACAGATCTGCGCAAGAGCTTCCAGGTCACCGACGCCCTTGGCCGCAAGGCGGGCCGCCTGGTTGCCGTCAATGATGTTTCCCTCACCCTGGAGGAAGGGGAAACCCTCGGACTGGTCGGAGAATCGGGCTGCGGCAAATCAACCACCGGCAAACTGATTCTGCGTCTGCTGGAACCAGACAGCGGCCGGATCTTTTTCTCCGGCCAGGAGCTGACCGGCCTGTCGGCTGGACAGATGCGCCCCTGGCGGCGCCGCATCCAGATGATTTTCCAGGATCCGTTTTCCTCCCTCAATCCGCGCATGACGATTGGATCGATCCTGGCAGAACCCTTGATTATCCATCGCCTCGTGCCGCGCGGCAGGGTGCGCGACCGGGTCGCCGAACTGCTCGAAAAAGTCGGACTGAGCGCCGAGCACGAACAGCGCTATCCGCACGAATTTTCCGGCGGGCAGCGGCAGCGCATCGGCATTGCCCGCGCCCTGGCGGTTGAACCACGGCTGATCATTGCCGATGAGCCGGTGTCCGCCCTTGACCTGTCGGTCCAGGCACAGATTCTCAACCTGCTCAAGGAGCTGCAGCAGGAACACCATTTAAGCTACCTGTTCATTGCCCACGATCTGGCGGTGATAGAGCACGTCAGCGACCGGATTGCGGTGATGTATCTGGGACGTATCGTCGAACTCAACCGGGCGGACCGTCTTTACGTCAACCCGCGTCATCCCTACACCGAAGCCCTCCTCAATGCCGTACCCGTCCCGTCGCCGGACCACCCCCGCCCCCTCGCACTGCCGGGGGAAATCCCCTCACCGGTGCATCCGCCGGGCGGCTGCCATTTCCACCCCCGCTGCCCCTATGCCGACGACCACTGCCGGGTGACGGCTCCGGCGCTGCGCGCACTTGAGAAGGGTCACCTGGTCGCCTGTCATCACGCCGACCAGGTCGGTCGCTACCTGCTGCCCCGCCCGGAACCCACCGCTGACAGCGCGCCATCTTAGGACGGCGGCCCCACCGCACCGGGACCCAGGGACGCCCACTGTGTCGTCCGCTGTTGGCCGGGCAACCAGGACGGAAAAAGCATTCGCAAAGTTGACCCGGTTAGGCTAGAATGCCGTGGGTTCATCCAACTCCTCATTTCAGATTTCCGGCATGACAAAATTGCAAAAAAAATCGGACCTTAAACTCGGGCTGCACACCCTGCAGGACATCAGTGCGCTGATTCTGCGCTCGCACGATCTGCATGAAACCATCGACAACATCGTCAACCTGGTCGCCGAGCGGGCCCACTCGGATGTCTGTTCCCTCTACCTTTTGGACGAGGATCAGCAGACCCTGGTGCTGCGCGCCACGCGCGGTCTGGAACCGGATGCCGTCGGCAAGGTCAAGCTGCGCATCGGCGAGGGGTTGACCGGCAAAGTTGCCGCCGAGCAGCAGATTCTTGCCGTCCAGAATCCCCAGGACCATCCGGATTACCGCTTTTTCCAGGAAACCGGCGAAGAGAAGTTCCATACCTTTGTCGGCATTCCCCTGCTCGATCGCAGCTCCGCCATCGGCGTTCTGGTCATTCAGACCCGGACGATCCATCACTTCAGCAACGACGAACTGGCCACCCTGACAACGATCGCGTTCCAGGTGGCCTCCATCGTCGTCAATGCGCGGCTGCTTGATACGGTCCAGCGTTACGAAACCCCCGGACCGCCGGCGCCGGTCGCCACATCAGCGACGGACAGCAGCCCTGCGGCGGAAGCGCCGATCGCCCTTTACGGCCAGACGGCCTATCCTGGCATCGTCACCGGCCCGGTGACCATCATCGACCAGGAGTACGGGTTTGCCGACGTCTTTGATGAGTGCAGCATAGATGTCGCGGCCGAACTCAAGCGCCTCGACGAGGCCCTGCGGCAGACGCGCATCCAGACCCTCTTCCTGGAAAAGCGCGTGGCGGCGCAACTGAGCCAGGACGATGCGGCGATTTTTCATACCCACCTGATGATCCTTGAGGATCGTGGTTTCATCGAACGGATTCACAGCCTGATCGAAGAGCATCACAGCGCGCCCTATGCCCTCAAGCGGGTGATAAACGGCTATCTCGGCGCCTTTGCCCGGATGGAGGATCCCTACCTGCGCGAACGGGCAGCGGACATGGAGGATGTCGGACGCCGCCTGCTTGCCAACCTGGTCGGACGCAACACCGATGGCCTGCAGATGCAGCACCCGAGCATCCTCGTCGCCAGGCGGCTGCTCCCGTCCGACATGGCGATCCTCGATCATGAGAAGATCCAGGGGATCATTCTCGAATCCCATGAGGCCAACTCCCATTCGGTCATCATGGCCAAGAGTCTCGGCATTCCCGCCCTGATCGGTGTCGAAGGGGCGACCACGCGCATCCGCCCCCACCAGCAGCTGATTCTCGACGCGACGGCCGGGTGTATCTATCCCAACCCCTCGATCAGCATTATCGACGAGTATCTGCGGCTGGAGCAGGATCGCCTGCAGGAGAAGGAACGGCTGCTGCAGCTGCGCGATGTCAGCGCCGCCACCCGCGATGGTCAGCAGATCTTCCTGCGCGCCAACGTCGGACTGTTCAGTGACGTCGATGTTGCCATCAAGCATGGTGCCCAGGGGGTTGGACTCTATCGCACCGAATTCCTCTACATGACCCACAGCGGCTTTCCCGACCGCGAGCAGCAGTACCAGTTCTACAAGAAGGTCATCGACCAGTTCCAGGGGATGCCGGTGACGATCCGCACCCTGGATATCGGCGGCGACAAGGCCCTCCCCTACTTCAGGCAGCCCGGGGAGAGCAATCCTTTCATGGGCTGGCGGTCCGTGCGGATCAGCCTCGATCACCCGGAGATCTTCCAGGTGCAGATCGAAGCCATCCTGATGGCCGCCATCAGCGGCCCGGTACGGCTGCTCTTCCCGATGATCTCCAACATGGCCGAGATCCGCACCTGCAAGGCGCTGGTGCAGGCGGCCAGCCGCAACCTCAAGGAACAGGGAATTCCCCACCTGGAACAGATCCCCATCGGCGCGATGATCGAAGTCCCCGCCGCTGTCCGCCTCGCTCCCCACCTCGCCAGGGAAGTCGATTTCTTTGCCCTGGGGACGAACGACCTGATCCAGTACCTGCTTGCTGCCGACCGCTCCAATCCGCTGGTGCAGAAGCACTACGACCCGCTCCATCCGGCGGTTCTGCTGAGCATCGCCGCCCTGATCAGCAGCGCCCGCGAACAGTCCGTCGACCTGTGCCTGTGCGGCGAAATGGCGACGGATCCCGCCTGCCTGCTGGTTCTCGTCGGGCTGGGCCTGCGCGACTTCTCCCTGTCCGCCCCTTACATCCCGCAACTGAAACATCTTCTCAGTCGTATCGACAGCAGCCATGCCGAAGAGATTGCCGCCCGCGCGCTGCAGATGGACGACAGCACGCAGATCCGCCAGCTGGTCGAGGCTGTCCTCGACGGTCTGCCGGAGAGCACCTGGTAGACACCAGGGCTGTGCGCCCGTGCCGCCGGCACAAAAAAATGCCGGTTCCCTGACTGATCAGGAAACCGGCAAAGGACATCTACGGGCTGTTGCCGTCTCCGGCGTTATTCAATCACCACCAGCAGGTCCCCCTGTTCCACCTGGTCACCTTCGTCAAAGACCAGCTGCTTGACGATCCCGGCACGGCGGCTCTTGACATTGGTCTCCATCTTCATCGCTTCGGTCATCAGCAGGACGTCCCCTTCAGCAACCTCGTCCCCCTCCTTGACCATCAGCTTGAAGATTTTGCCGGGCATCGGTGCACCGATTTCATGCCCGTTGTCCGGGTCGGCCTTGACGTGGCTCTTCCCTTCCAGTTCGACCGACTGATCCACCACCGTGGCGCTGCGTGGTTCGCCATTGAGCTCAAAATAGATGTGCCGTGTACCATCTTCGCGGACCCGGCCGATGGCGTTGAGCTTGACGATCAGGGTCTTGCCCGGTTCGATTTCGATGGTCACCTCGTCGCCGATATCAAGACCGTAGAAGAAGACCGGCGTCGGCAGCACCGACACATCGCTGTGCTCCTGGCGGAAGCGATCGTATTCCTCGTAGACGCCGGGATAAAGCACTGCGGAGAGCACGTCCCGTTCGGAGACCTGGTGGCCGAGCTTCTTCTCCAGTTCCTCCTTTTTCAGAACAAAATCGACCGGCTCGAGCAGTTCGCCGGGACGGCAGGTGAGCGGCTGCTCGCCGCGCAGGATGATCTGCTGGAGGCGCTCGGGAAAACCGCCATAAGGCTGCCCGATCATCCCCTTGAAGAAATCAACCACGCCCTTGGGAAACGCCAGCTCGGAACCCCGCTCGAAGACGTCCTCCGGGGTGAGGTTGTTCTGCACCATGAACATCGCCATATCGCCGACAATCTTCGAGGACGGCGTCACCTTGACCAGATCGCCGAACATATCATTGACGGTCCGGTACATCTGTTTGCACTCCTCCCAGCGATGACCCAGACCGAGGCCCTCGACCTGGGGCTTGTAGTTGGAGTACTGGCCGCCGGGAATCTCATGATAATAGACCTGGGCGGTGCCGCTGCGCAGTTCCGACTCGAAGGGCGCATAGTAGGTACGGCAGGTCTCCCAGTAGTTGGCGAGTTTCTGCAGGCCGTCGAGGTTGAGCTGCGGATCCCAGATGGTCCCCTCGAGGGCAGCGAGCAGGGCGTTCATGTTGGGTTGCGCGGTCAGCCCGGAGACCGATGACAGGGCCACGTCGACGATATCGCACCCGGCCTGGGTTGCCATCAGCAGCATCGCACCGCCGTTGCTGGACGTGTCATGGGTGTGCAGGTGAATCGGCAGACCGATTTCACTTTTCAGGGCGCGGACCAGTTTTTCTGCGGCAAAGGGCTTGATCAGCCCGGCCATATCCTTGATCGCCAGGATATGGGCCCCCATCTTTTCCAGCTCCTTGGCCATCGCCACGTAGTATTCGAGAGGATACTTGTCCCGTTTCGGGTCGAGGATGTCCCCGGTATAACAGATCGCCGCTTCGCAGATGGTGCCGCTCTTGCGCACCGCTTCCATCGCCACCTGCATGCCCTTGGTCCAGTTCAGCGAATCGAAGACGCGAAAGACGTCGATGCCGCTCGTGGCCGCCTTGGCGACGAACTCCTGCACCAGGTTGTCAGGGTAGTTGGTATAGCCGACGGCGTTGGAACCACGCAGCAGCATCTGGAAAAGAATATTGGGAATCTTCGCCCGCAGCCGGTCGAGACGCTCCCACGGATCTTCACGCAGAAAGCGCATCGACACATCATAGGTGGCTCCGCCCCACATTTCGAGGGAGAAGAGGCCGCCGCCGAGATGGGCTGTCGCCTCGGCGATCCGGTCAAGATCATAGGTGCGGAAACGGGTCGCGACCAGGGACTGGTGCGCATCCCGCATCGTCGTGTCGGTCACCAGCAGCTGTTTGTGATTGCGCGCCCACTGGGCCAGCCCTTCCGGTCCTTTTTCGCGCAGGATGTCGCGCGTGCCGCGGGGGTGCTGCTGACCATAGGGGATCTCCGGCACCTCCGGCTCGCGCAGGTTGGCGTATTTGAGGGCTTTGTGCGGAGCGATCCCGGGATAACCGTTGACGGAGATATCGCCGATGTAGTTGAGAATCTTGTTGGCGCGGTCCTTCTTGACCCGCACTTCAAACACCTCCGGGTGTTTCTCCAGAAAAGAGGTATCGCAGTTGCCTTTGAGAAACACCGGGTGGGTGATGACCTTTTCCAGAAATCCGATATTGGTTTTCACTCCGCGAATACGGAATTCCTGCAGCGCCCGGTGCATGGTGCGGGCGGCATCGGCGAAGGTCAGCCCCCAGGTGGAAATCTTGACCAGCAGGGAATCGTAGTGGGGGGTGATCACCGCGCCGGCGTAACCGGCCGCCGCATCGAGGCGCACCCCGAAACCGGCGGCGGTACGATAAGCCTTGATGGTGCCGAAGTCGGGAGCGAAGTTGTTGCCGGGATCTTCCGTGGTAATCCGCGATTGAATGGCGAAACCGCGCAGTTCGATATCCTTCTGACTCTTGATGCCGATTTCGGGATCGCTGAGCCGGTAGCCCTCGGCGATGCGGATCTGCGCCTGCACCAGGTTGCGCAGCGTGACCAGTTCAGTCACCGTGTGCTCGACCTGGATGCGTGGATTGACCTCGATGAAGTAGAAATTCTGCTGCTCATCCATCAGGAACTCGACGGTTCCGGCATTGGTATAGCCGACCGCGCCGGCGATTTTCAGCGCATAGGAACAGATTTCCTCGCGTTTCTTTTTGGTCAGGTAAATGGATGGAGCAATCTCGATAACCTTCTGGTGGCGGCGTTGGATGGAGCAGTCCCGCTCATAGAAGTGCACCAGGTTGCCATGCTGGTCACCGAGGATCTGCACCTCGACATGCTTGGGATTGAGGACGTATTTTTCCAGAAAGATCGTCGCATCGCCGAAGGAGGCCTGCGCCTCGGAGGCGGCACTTTTCAACCCCTCAAGCAGCTCTTTCTGGTTATGGGCAACGCGCATGCCGCGCCCGCCGCCGCCGGCACTCGCCTTGACGATGATCGGATAACCGGCCGCCTTGGCGAAGATCAGTGCTTCCTCTTCGGTGCGCACCGGGCTGGTCGTGCCGGGGACAATCGGCACCCCGGCCGCTTCGGCGACATTCCGGCCGGAGACCTTGTCGCCGAGACGGCGCTTGACCTCGGGAGTCGGCCCGATAAAAGCGATGCCGGCCCGGGCGCAGGCCTCGGAGAATGCAGCATTCTCCGACAGAAAGCCGTAGCCGGGGTGGATCGCGTCGACATTTTTCTTGCGCGCCAGATCGATGATTTCGTCGATGCCCAGGTAGGCATCAATCGGCCCCTTGCCCTTGCCGATCAGGTAAGCTTCATCCGCCTTGTAGCGGTGCAGGGACAGACGGTCCTGTTCAGAATAGATCGCGACTGTGGAAATGCCGAGTTCAGTACAGGCACGAAAGATCCGGATTGCAATTTCCCCCCGATTGGCCGCCATGATTTTCTTAAATTTCGTTATACCCATCGTCCTTGTCTCTCCCTGATAAAAAGTGAACTTACAGATATGTATTTTTTTGAGATCCCTAAAATTTTTTATCAAAAGTAAATTTATCTCGAAATTTCAGCTATTTATCAAATCCGCACTTGCGCATAGAAGCAGGAAATGATGGAGACTGTCAAGCTAGAATACTGTTCTACTTTTATCAGAAAAGGTATGATTTTGCGGACGGATCAGGGGCGATGAAAAATCTTCACGTGGAATATCAGCAGCATACAGACAAAAGAATTATTACCCTATGTGATATGCCGACAGGGTCCCGCTGAAAAAAAAACAGTTCACCCGCCTCCTCTTGGTCAGGACAGCTGTGCCGGGATGTTCCGGTCATGGGAAAAAGTGGACTTGTCGGCGGCATTGCGACATACTGGGCTTGCGTCAACATAATGACGCTCAGCTGTGGAGGCCCCCCATGGTACAGAATGCCCAGATCCTGCTGATTGACGATGAGGCGGACAGCAACCGCTCCCTGCTGGCCCTGCTCACCCGTGACGGCTACCGGGTCAAAAGCAGTCAATCGGGAGAAGAAGCTTTCACGCTGCTGAAAAAGCACACCTTCGATCTGATCATCAGCGATCTGCTGCTGCCGGGCGTCAGCGGCATCGACATCCTCAAGCATGTCAAGGTGGCCGCACCGCAGACGTCGGTCATCCTGATCACCGGCAACGCCTCAGCGGAAACCGCCGTCGAAGCGATGAAAGAAGGCGCGCTCGATTACATCACCAAGCCCTTCAACTTCGAGCGCCTGCGGCTGCAGGTCGCCAAGGCCCTCGAGAAAAACCGTCTGGTCTCGGAAAACCGCTACCTGCGCGAGCAGCTCCATGGCCGCTATCGCTTTGACAACATCATCGGCACCAGCCAGGCGATGCAGAAGGTCTTCACCCGGATGGAAAAGGTTGCCGCCACCGACTCGACGATCCTCATCCTCGGTGCCTCCGGAACCGGCAAGGAACTGGTCGCCAAGGCCATCCACTACAACAGCCCCCGCTGCGACCAGCCCTTCATCGCCATCAACTGCGGCGCCATTCCGGCCGAACTGCTCGAGTCGGAGCTCTTCGGTCATGTCAAGGGATCGTTCACCAGCGCCGTGTCCGACAAGCCGGGAAAATTCGAGATCGCCAATGGCGGCACCCTGTTCCTCGACGAGATCGGTAACATGCCGCTGCAGCTGCAGATGAAGCTGCTGCGCGTCCTCCAGGAACACGAATTTGAGCGGGTCGGTTCGAGCCGCCGCATCGAGCTGGATATCCGCCTGATTTCGGCCACCAATACCGACCTGTTGCAGCAGGTCAAGGCCGGGCTGTTCCGTGAAGACCTTTACTACCGCCTCAACGTCATTCCCATTCACCTGCCGCCGTTGAAGGAACGCCGCGGTGATATTCCGCTGCTGTCACGCTATTTTCTTGAAAAGACCTGTACCGAGATGAATCGGAAGCTGAAGAGCATCGCGCCCGAAGCCCTGGCGGCGATGGAAGACTACCCCTGGCCGGGGAATATCAGGGAACTGGAAAATGCCATCGAGAGGACCGTCGCCCTGACCGACAGCGAGCTGATCAGCCTGGAAGACCTGCCGCCCGACATCTCTGCGCAAACCCTCTCCGAGGGGCTGACCGTGCCGGAGCTGGGCGCGGCGGGAATCGATCTCAATCACGCCATGGCCGACATCGAACGCCAGATGATCCGCCAGGCCCTGACCCTCGGACAGGGGGTCAAGGCCCGTGCGGCGCAACTGCTCAATATCAACCGGACAACCCTGGTGGAAAAGATCAAACGCCTTAACATCGAGGCATAGAGGGGATTATTTTGCCTTCTTTTCCATTTTTTTACGCTCATTGGCGTCGAGATAGCGCTTGCGCAGGCGGATCGATTTGGGGGTGATCTCGACCAGTTCATCATCGTTGATGTACTCGAGGGCCTGCTCCAGCGACAGATTCTTCGGCGGCGTCAGGCGCACCGCGTCGTCGCTCCCGGAGGCGCGCACGTTGGTGAGTTTTTTGCCGCGGCAGGAATTGACCACCAGGTCGTTCTCGCGTGAATGCTGGCCGAGAATCATCCCTTCATAAACCTGCACGCCAGACCCAACAAAGAGGATGCCGCGCTCCTGCAGGCCAAAGAGGGAATAGGCCACCGTCTCCCCCGACTCCATCGCGATCAGCACGCCGTTCTTGCGCCCTTCAATCGGCCCCTTGTAGGGGGCATAGCTGTGAAAGCTGTGATTCATCACGCCGGTGCCGCGGGTATCGGTCATGAACTCGGTGCGAAAGCCGATCAGCCCGCGCGCCGGAATCAGGAATTCCACCCGGTTGGTCCCCTCCATCGTCTGCATCGAGGTCATTTCGGCCTTGCGCCGGCCGAGCTTTTCGATCACCGTCCCCTGGTATTCCTCGGGCACATCGATGGCGAGATATTCGATCGGCTCGCAGCGTTCGCCGTCAATCTCGCGAAAGATCACCTCCGGCTTGGACACCGACAGCTCGAACCCTTCCCGGCGCATGTTTTCGATGAGAATCGACAGGTGCAGCTCGCCGCGCCCCGACACTTTAAAGGTGTCGGTACTCGCGGTATCCTCAACCCGCAGGGAGACATTGGTGCGCAGTTCCTTCATCAGCCGTTCGCGGATATTGCGCGAGGTCACCCACTTCCCCTCGCGACCGGCAAAGGGCGAATTGTTCACGATAAAGTTCATCGACAGGGTCGGCTCGTCGATGGCGACATAGGGGAGCGCTTCGGGAAAGTCGACACTGGCCAGGGTTTCACTGATCCCCAGCTCCTCAAACCCGGCGATGGTGACAATGTCCCCGGCACTGGCCTGCTCCAGCTCGACCTGCTGCAGTCCCTGGTAGCCGAGCAGCTTGGTGATCCGACCGCTGTTGATCTTCCCTTCCCGGTCGATCCGTGCCACCGTGGTCCCGGCATGGATGGTGCCATTGGCAATCTTGCCCGTCGCCGTGCGGCCGATGAACTTGTTGTAATCGATACTGCTGACAAGCATCTGGAAGGGTGCCTGCGGATCGCCGAGGGGCGGATCGACACGATCGCGGATCATCGTAAACAGCGGCTGCAGATCCTTGGATTCGTCCGCCAGGCTGGCCTTGGCGATGCCGAACTTGGCGCTGGCATAGACGATCGGGAAATCGAGCTGCAGTTCGTTGGCGTTGAGTTCACAGAAGAGATCGAACACCATGTCGACAACCGCTTCGGGGCGCGCCCCGGGGCGATCAATCTTGTTGATGACGACAATCGGCTTGATCCCCAGGTCGAGGGATTTTTTCAGGACGAAGCGCGTCTGCGGCATCGGCCCGTCAAAGGCATCGACAAGCAGCAGAACCGAGTCGACCATCTTGAGAATCCGCTCGACCTCGCCGCCGAAGTCGGCATGGCCCGGGGTATCGACGATGTTGATCTTCAGATCCCCGTGCTGCACCGAGAGATTTTTTGCCAGGATGGTGATCCCCCGCTCCTTCTCCAGGTCGTTGCTATCCATCACCCGCTCGGTGATGACCTGGTGTTCCCGAAAAACTCCCGACTGCACCAGCATGGCATCGACCAGGGTGGTCTTGCCGTGGTCAACGTGAGCAATAATGGCGATATTCCTGATTTTCTTCAGCATTTCTTTAAACCCTCGATAAAAAGCATGATTTTTTGGAAAAAGAGACCGATTATCGCAGAAAGGCCCTGCCAAGCCAAGACAAATAAACAACGGGAAGCCCGGCAGCAGCGATTCCCGCCGACACGGACAGACGCACCGCCTCTCTTGACTTCCCGGGCCGTTCTTCCTATCTTCACCCTGGCCCCAACACTGTCACCAAAACCTTTACGCGGCCGGCGCAGCCAGGGCGCAGATCGACGAAAAAAGTGGAGATCACAAGAGAGTCAAAGAGCCTCTTGCGGCGTTTTGCAGCGCCGCAGCAGCCACGCCGACAGGATTTCAACATCCTGGCAGAAGGGTGAACCATGCAGCAGCAAAACATCATCCTGACCGGTTTCATGGGGACCGGCAAAAGCACCCTGGGGCGCCGCCTGGCACAGCGCCTCGGGTATACCTTTGTCGATACCGATGAGCTGATCGAAGAGCGCTGCGGCTGCACGATTGCCGAGATCTTTGCCGACCGCGGAGAGTCATGGTTCCGGCAGCAGGAAGAGGCCCTGGTCAGGGACCTGGCAGGCCGCCAGGGCCTGGTGATTGCCACCGGCGGGGGGCTGGTGATGAATCCGGTCAATGTGGCGGCGCTGCAGGCCAGCGGCCGGATCATCTGCCTGAGCGCAACGCCGCCGGAGATCCTCGCCCGGGTGAGCAGGCAGCGGCAGGTGCGCCCGCTGCTGCAGGGGGATGATCCCCTCACGGCTATCCGTGAGCTCCTCGAACGGCGCCAGCCCGTCTACCGGCAATTCCCCCAGCTTGTGACTTCGGGACGCAGCATCGACCAGCTGATTGAGGATCTGCTGGCCCTGCTCGCAGCGCCGCCGGCCAGCCCCTAACGGCAACCCGGCTGCCCGCTACAACACCTCGACATTACGGATCCCCTCCGGTTTCCATGCCGGCGAGATCACATGGCTCCCCTTGTGCTTGATCCCCAGCAGATTGCCCGGCATGACGGCAAATTCCCCATAGCGATCGTTCACCTGATCCAGTGACACCGCCAGGGCATCACGCCGGCGCTCTTCCGGCAGCAGGGGGATCTGTCTTTCACGGTGTTCCAATGCCGACAGGCGCACCCCGAGCAGCCGTACCGGCTGGGTCAGGACCAGCCCGTCAAGAATATTCCGTGCCGCCAGGTAAATCTGGTCACTGCGGCAGATCGCTTCCCCCAGCTGGCGCTGGCGACTGAAAGTGGAGAAGTCAGCGTAGCGCAGAATCAGGGTGACAGTCCGGCCGTTGACCCCGTAGCGCCGCACGCGGCGGCCGACCATCTCGCTGAGCTGCAGCAAAAAGCGGGCGATGTCTTCCCGGTCGACGATATCCCGTTGCAGGGTCATGCTGTGACTGACGGTCTTGACCTCGGTGTCCTCTTCCGCGCTGCTGACCGGTCGCAGGTCGATCCCCCGCCCCATCCGCGACAGTTGCTCGCCGACCACCCCGAAGTGCCCCTTGAGCAACGTCAGCGGCGCCCGTCCCAGGGCACCGCAGGTGGTGATGCCGAGACGGGCGAGCTTGGCCACGGTTTTCTGGCCGATGCCACAGAGTTCGCCGGGTGGCAGATGTTCCAGCAGGGCGGCAACATCGGCGGGTCGGACCAGGGTCAGCCCATCCGGCTTGTGCAGATCGGAGGCGAGCTTGGCCAGCAGCTTGTTGGGCGCAATGCCGATGGAACAGGTCAGGCCGAAGGCGGACTTCAACCGCGACTTGATCAGGTAGGCGATGCGCTCGGCGCTGCCGAACAGTCCAATGCAACCGCTGACATCAAGAAACGCCTCATCCACGGAAAACACCTCGACCTGCGGGCTGTATTCGCGGAACAGGTTGATCATCCGCCGCGAAATATCGGTGTAGAGGCGATTGTTGGCCGTCACCAGCCGCAGCTGCGGGCAACGCTGGCGGGCTTCGTGAAGGGTCATGCCGGTCTTCACCCCGAAGGGGCGCGCTTCGTAGGAAGCGGTGAGGATGATGGTCCGCTGCGAGCTGCCCACTACCGCCACCGGCTGCCCGCGCAGGGCCGGATTGGACTGCTGCTCGATGGCGGCAAAAAACGCGTTCATATCGATGTGCATGATCAGGCGGGTCATGGCGTTAATGCCTCGATCTGCTGCAATGTCCATTGGGCTGTGGTCGGGCAGTAGACCAGTTCGTAGAGTGCGCCGCCATCACTGACGTGAAAGAAGATCAGCAGCGTCTCACCCCGGCGCTCGCGCCAGCTGTTGGTCACCTGGATAATCCGGTGCTGGCGCCGGTGGAGATCGAACCAGACCGGACGAAGCTGATTTTTGGGGCCGTGAATCACGCCGACCCGAAGCCCTTCAACCGTCTTTCTCACCGGCTATCCTCCAAACGTCCTGATAATGCCGGTGACTTTACCCGCCAGGCGGAAATCGCCCGAGTCGGGCGCAAGCAGAATCGGTTCAAGGTGCGGATTTTCCGGCTGCAGGCGAATGCCGTGTGCGTCGCGGAAGAAGCGTTTGAGGGTTGCTTCACCATTGACCACCGCAACCACGATATCACCATTATCGGCGGTGGCTTGCGGTCGCACCACCGCCAGGTCACCATCCAGGATGTGCGCATCGATCATCGAGTCGCCGCTGACCCGCAAAACGAAGGAATTCTCACTGTGCACCAGCGTCGCGTCAACCTGAATCGACCCCTCCGCCAGCTCCAGTGCTTCCTGCAACGGACCGGCAGCGATTGTGCCTACCAGTGGCAAGGTATGCGCGGTCGTGCGCCGCGCAACCCGGATGCCGCGGGAACCGGCTTTCGTCCTTTCGATATAACCTTTTTTTTCCAGCGCCTGAAGATGCCTGAGCACGCCGAGATTACCGCGAACACCGAGATGGCCGGCAATCTCCTGCAGGGTTGGGGCTGACCCGTAACAATCAACATAATGGACAATAAAGGCATAAACCTGTTGTTGACGGGATGTCAGGTCGGGCTACGGCCTCGAAGCCCTGCTCGGAAGTTTCCCCCATTGGATCATCCAGGCCGAGCTTGTCGGTCCCGGCATCCAAAAGAACCGCCTTGGCCTGCAAGGGATCGAGCTGCGCGTCTTCAATCTCTATGATCAGCAGGCCGCACGTTATCTCGATTGCGACGAAGCTGCCGCCATCCTCGCCACCCACGGCCTTCCCGTGGTTGACTTGCTGGAGCGCGGCGAAAGCTTCGCCCATGACCTGCCGTCCCTGCTCGCCCTTGCCGAAGGATTCTACCCCGGCACCCGCAACGAGCGCGAGGGCATCGTCATCCGTCCCCAACAGGAAACCCACAGCCTCGTGCTCGGCGGCCGCCTTTCGTTCAAAGTCATCAGCAACCGCTTCCTCCTCAAAGGAGGCGAGTGACGCGGCTCACGGGGGCATCCTGCACGGAGCGGGTGCCAGCGAACGGATGCAAATTCCGGCTTGTCAGCGAACGAATGCAAAATTC
>JAWOIX010000149.1:0-7227 GCA_046484405.1 Pelovirga sp. | reverse complement strand
CGCTGACCCGGCCATGCTGCCGCCGGATGCGCACAGCGCCCCCTGCTGTCGACGATAAATCCGGACGGGGCTGTAAAAAAAAAGCGCAATGCCGCCGCCGGTCAGATTTCTGTCAGATCCTGCTCCTATAGTATGACGGAACGTCTCTCGTCTATTGCTTACAGGGGGGAACCCACCATGAAAGGAACACGGGCTGTCAGCTTCGCCCTCGCCGGGGTGCTCTGGCTCAGTTGCCTCGCCTCGATCAGTCTTGCCGATATTCTGTCGGAGCGGGGTATCGCAGTGGCCGAACACTTTGCCGCCACCGTCGACACCGGCGATTTTCAGGCAGCCTATCAGCAGGGATCGGTACTGCTTCAGCGGTCCATTGATGAGCAGGACTGGATCAGGGACATCGCACGGCTGCACGATCTGCTCGGGCCGGTCGAGCAACGCTCCCTCAGGGCAATCCGCTCGGTGTCCAACTTTCCCCACCTGCCCGATGGCGATTATCTGATCCTTCACTACGATGCCAGGACCACCTACAAGGAAAAAGCGGCGGAGGTCATCCTGATCATCCGCCAGAACAACCTCTGGAGCGTCTGCGCCTACTCGATCCGCTGAGCGGCGACTGTCCCTGCAGCCTCCTGCCACAAAAGGGGATTGTTGCCGGTTTCGGGCTGTTGCCGGCACCGCGAGGAATCCCGGCCGGCCGGTAACAAACCAATCATACCTGTCCTTCTGTGCCGTACATGATGCGTCTGTGCGGCACACTTTTTTTGCCACTTCCCCCATCAGTCCATACCCACTCTCTTGCGGACAGCCATATCCGGCATCCCGGCATCGAGCCGCTATCTGACCTTTACAATTTAACGGTAATTATATGTGTTTTATATTTAATTGTTTACTTGTTGACAAGTGTAAAGATAAAAGAGATAAGAAATACAAATTCAATCAAGAATAGGAGAAAAATGATGAAAAGGTTGCTTAGCTTTTTACTGTTGTTTGGTCTGGCGGGTGCCCCGGCAATTGTTCAAGCGGATCTTGGGGATTACTTCGTCTCAACCGGGTGGCTGGACGACCAGCGTGAACAGGTTCTGGTTCTCGATGTGCGCCGCGCACCGCTCTACTGGCTCGGGCATATCGAAGGAGCCCAGCATGTCGATCGCAGCCACTTTCTTGCAACCCGCAACCAGGTGGTCAGCATGGTTCCGACCCTGGAAGCCGTAACCGCACTCCTCGGTGGCCTCGGAGCAACCCAGGAGACGCCGGTGGTCGTCTATGCGGAAGATGACAATCCTTATGCCGCGCGCCTGGTCTGGACCCTTCATTATCATGGCCACAAAAAGGCCTATGTCCTCGATGGCGGCTATCAGAAATGGACACAGGAAAAGCGCCCGACCAGCGTGCTGGCGAGCAGCAAACCGACGCCAGCGACATATGTACTGGCCGCAGATACGCAATCCCACGGTGCCCGTGCCGAAACCGATTACATCCAGACCCGACTCGGACATCCCGGCGCGATTATCTGGGATACGCGCAGAAGCGCGGAACATACTGGCAGCGAAGTCCGCGCCGATCGTGGCGGTCATATCCCCGGCGCAATCCATCTTGACTGGACCGATTTGCAAAAAGAGGTGGACGGTGTCAAAGTCCTGAAGGAGCACTCAGAACTCGTCTCCCTGTTGCTGCGGTACGGCCTGACTTCCGACAAGGAAATTCTCGCGCACTGCCAGACCGGTATCCGCTCCGCCTATGCCACCCTGGTTCTTCTCGGCCTCGGCTATGATCAGGTGAAGAATTACGACGGTTCCTGGATCGAGTGGGCCAACAACCCGCTGCTCCCCATCGTCAATGCCGACGGCAACCTGGAATCTGCCACCCAGACCAGTGGCAAGACCGGCAGCAGCGGCATCTTCAAGAGGTAATCATCAATGCGTTGGTCACGACTTAAAAACCGCACCCTGGCACGCCTGGCGACCCGCTTTCCGGCTCTTGCCAAGATCTTCACCGACAGCTACACCCCGCGTGAAAACCCAGGGGATATCCCCTGGGTTGACGCTCCGGTACCACTGCAGCAGGCGAAACTGGCGCTGGTGACAACCGCCGGCATTCACCACCGCAGCCAGCAACCTTTCGATATGCTTGACCCCGACGGCGATCCGAGCTTCCGCGCCATCGACGGAGCAACCCTGTTCGACGATTTTCTGATCACCCATGACTATTACAATCACAGTGACGCCGACCGCGACCCCAACATTATTTTCCCGCTCGATCGTCTGCGCGAGCTGGTGGACGAGAAAGTGATCGGCAGTCTCGCTGCGACCCACTACTCCTTTATGGGACATATCGACGGGCCACACATCGACACCCTGGTCCAGCGGACGGCGGTCGAGGTCGCCGAACGTCTGCGCGCGGCAGAAGTCGACCTGGTTCTGCTCACCCCTGGCTGAGGGATCTGCAATCAGTCCGTCGGACTGATCCAGCGCGCTATTGAGAAGGCAGGTATCGCCACCATCGGCATTTCCATCGTCAGAGAGTACGCCGAGAAGGTCAAGCCGCCGCGCACCGTCTTTTTGCGCTGGCCCTTCGGCCATCCCCTGGGGGAACCGGGCAACAACCTGCAGCAGCGCACCATCATCCTGGAGAGTCTGCGCCAGCTTGACGAGATCAGAACGCCGGGCACCATTGTCGATCTGCCTTATGCCTGGCGCAAACACGATTACGGCGGCGCCGCGCAGGCATCCCCGAAAAACCGCAAGACATCCCGGATGACTGGCGAATAACGCAGTGTGGTCTGAGAGAGGATGGGCAGCGGCCAGGCGCCGGGCCCGGAGCCGCCGCCGTGAGAAAGAGAGACAGCTCAGGCGATGTCGGGATGGTCCCCGCGCTGGCGCTTGCGGTAGAAGGACACCATGGTCAGAAGAACTCCGCATCCCATGAGGATGGCACCGCCGAGGGCAACTCCGGCACCGGGATCGTGGTTGATGATCAACAGGCTGTAGGGGCGCATGCGTCCCGCCACGCTGGCCTGTCCCGCGGAGGTCGGGATGACCACCAGTCCGCGCCAGATCAGCGGCTTGTTGACGCGGGTTTCAACCCGCCGCAGAACCTCCTGCCCGCGCACAAGAACCAGTGTGCTCGTCATATCGACGGGGCGGCCGGCCTCGTTGAGTACCGGTTCGAGGGCGTCAAGGCGCAGGACCAGATCCAGCGGCGTCAGGGCAATCGACTGACCGACAAGAAGGGGCTGGCCGGCGCTGCGGAAACCCGTCAGACTCCCCCACAGAAACGCCCCGAGGATCAGCACGAAACCAAGATGAATCAGATACTCCCCGGTCTTGCGCCAGCGTGCGCGCAGATGGCAGAGCCAGTCGATCAGACAACAGAGGGTATTGAGGCCAAGCAGAATCACCAGCAGGCCGGCACCGGGAACCCACCAGGTCAAGGCCGCAGCGCGCGGCACCGTGGCAACAATCCAGTCGTGCAGGATCATCTCATCGAGGGGCGCAAACAGCTGCGGATGGAAGGGCAGCAGCAGGGACCCGCCAATCACCAGCAGGGTCGCAGCGGAGGCCAGAACGATTGCCAGCTTCAGTGAGCAGAGCAGCGCCCACATGCGGCTGAAACACGGGATTCGGTCAACCATCGGGATTTCGCTCAGTTGAGGGGATGGTTGCTGCTCAGCAGCACACCGATCCCGATATAGGTGAACAGCACGATAGCAAAGCCGGCAATGGAAAGAATGGCATAACCGGTGCCCTGCCAGCGACGGATGAATTTGGCATGACACATCCCGGCATAAAACAGCCACACCAGGGTGGACCAGACCCCCTTGATATTCCACGAAAAATAATAACCCCAGGCAACATAGGCCCAGATGCCGCCAAAAATCAGGCACAGGGTAAAGAGGCTGAAGCCCAGGAACACCGCTTCCTCATTCAGTTTGCGCAGCAGCCGCAGCTGCGGCAGCAACGCGGTGTGCAGAGACTGCTGCAACAGGTAAAGAACCCCCATGGAGAAAGCCATGGCAAAAAAGGCATAGGCGACAAAAGAGGTCGTGACATGCAGGGTGAAAAGCGGGGTGTCCAGCGCCGGGATCAGTGGCGGGATCGCCGGGTCACGGGTCAGCACACTGCCGAACAGAAGCAGGCAGCAGAACATGACAAACAGACCCGCCGCATGAATCCGGTAGCGCAGTTCGAAATAGAGGTAGGTTGCCGCCAGCGCCCAGCTGAAAAAGAACTGGGTGTTGAACAGGTTGGTGACCGGCAGATAACCGGCAGTGATCCAGCGCAATGCCAGACAGAAGGTCTGCAGGGCGAAACCGATCAGGACCAGGACGAAGGCGCTGCGCCAGACCCAGGCGCCACCCCGCAAGAAGTGGCAGAGATAGAGAGCAACGGCCACCAGGTAGGCAGCAAAAGAACCATAGAGCAGATAATACTGCAAATCAGGCATCCGCGTCTTCCTTTGTGACGAGCAGAGCGGGAGACATTCCCCGGTCCACGGCGTTCCTGGCAACGGTCGCTTATCCAGCATCCTGCGTTAACATCCGGATCACCGTCCGGCGCAGCTCTCCCGGCAAAAGCCCGGCACCAGCCGCATATGGATAACAGACCTGCGCGGTGGGTGCAACCCCTTCCGCCCCGACACCCTGGACCGACCCACGGTCGATCAGCAGCCGGACCCTCAGGTACCGCCGGGTTTCGGGTTGCTCCCCGGCGCTGCGCCAGAGGAACGAAAAACGCTGCTGCGACCGATCAGCAACAGCAGCAGCAATGCCGAGATCAGCATCAGCGGCGTGACGGCATCCGTGTCGGTCTGCCCGATCCAGCGGCTGATATCCAGGCCGCTCCAGGCGTAGATACGATTGACCAGCCAACCACAGGCGAGGGAGCAGACGGCAATGCACGCCAGGTAAATGGCCGTCGCACTTTTGCCGAAATAACGCGTCATAACGGTGATCGTCGCCGCGTTGGTGGCCGGTCCGGCGAGGAGAAAAACCAGCGCGGCGCCGGGGGACAGCCCTTTGAGCACCAGGGCCGCAGCAATGGGAGTCGATGCACTGGCACAAATATAGATGGGTATGCCGATGCCGAGCATAACCAGCAGCGAGAGCAGTTCCCGGTCGGCAAAACGCAGGAAAAAATCCTCCGGAATCAGCCAGGTCAGGGTACCGGCCAGGAGAATCCCTAACAACAACCAGCGCCCGATATCGCCTAGCAGGTCGCCGAAGGCGTAGCTCATCGCGCTGCCCAGGCGGCGGTGCAGAGGCAGCAGCTGGTGCCGGATTTCGGCGGATGGCTCCGCACAGCCGCAATCCCCGGCTGTGGCCGGCTGCGCAGCGGCAGTCGTCATGACGCGCTCATCCGGCAGCAGGTTGATCATCAATCCGGTAAACAGCGCGGTAAAAAACGCCGCCAGCGGCCGGACCAGGGTCATAAGAGGGTCGAGCAGTGCCCAGGTGATCGAGATGGAATCGACGCCGGTCTCGGGAACGGAGACGATAAAGGCCGACGCTGCGCCGCGGCTCGCTCCCTGTTTGCGCAGGGCGATGGCGGCGGGGATAACGCCGCAGGAACACAGGGGTAAGGGAATGCCGAACAGCGCTGCCTTGAGGACCGCCAGAGGACTGTTGTCACCGAGGTGGCGGGCGATGGCGGCCTCTGAAACAAAGGCCTTGAGAACCCCTGCAGCAAAAAAACCAAACAGCACGTAAGGGGCCGACTCCAGCAGAATAAGCCAGGATTGCAGCAGAATACCGAATAACAGATCGGTCATAGAGTAAACCCCAAAAGCATGAATAAGTGAGCACCTGTTCAACTGTCAGGACAAAAAAATTATTCGCGCAGATGCTCCAGGACCTCGGCAAAAAGATGGCGCACATGATGGTCATCAAGAGCATAAAAGGCCATCTTGCCCTCCCTGCGGACCCTGACCAGACGGGCAGTGCGTAAAATCCGCAGCTGATGTGAGACCGCCGAGGAGGTCATGGCGAGAACCGCGGCGATCTCGCAGACACAGAGTTCCTCTTCAAAAAGTGCCAGCAGAATTCGCACCCTGGTCGCTTCCCCGAGAACCTTGAACAGGTTGGCCATGGAGGTGATGGTCTGCTGGTCGCGCAACACGACCCTGGCGCGGGCGACGCGCTCTTCATCAACCGATTGTATCCGGCACAGGTCCTGATTCATTATTGATCCATAGCTGAACAACTGTTCACACGTTAATTCGATTGTCGCTGCCTATGACCGGGATGTCAAGGAAAGAGTGCGGCGGCGTCCTTCCCTCCCGGGGTGGGTTGCACGGACAGTCGCAACAGTGCCAGAATACATCTTGCAGATGAATCTCCTCCGGCACCCTTTTGGTACAGATGATGAAAAAACGCCTCCTCCTGCTGCTCCTCGGTCTCGTCCTCACCCTGACGGGCTGCTCCTCCGACCGCGACTGGCGCACCGCCAGCCGTCAGCCGGCAGGGCTCGCCCCCGACCCATCCCAAACCTCCGAAGCGGTGGTGCAGGTCTATGCTGCCCGCGCCTGGGGATGGCGCGGCTGGTTTGCCGTTCATACCTGGATTGCGACCAAGCGCACCGCTGCATCCCATTATACGGTCTACGAAGTAATCGGCTGGCGCGGCAACCGCGGCCAGCCGGTGCTCCGCATCGAGCGGGACATTCCTGACCGCTACTGGTTCGGCGAAAAACCGCGCCTGTTGTCGAATCATCGCGGCGAGGGGGTCGACGACCTGATCAACGCCGTAGACATGGCGGCAAGGAACTACCCCTGGCCGACGACCTACCGGGTCTTTCCCGGCCCCAACAGCAACACCTTCACTGCCTGGATTGCCGCTCAGGTTCCCGATCTGGATATCGATCTGCCATTTTCCGCCATCGGCAGCGGCTATGCCCTTTAAAAAACTGCAAAAAGACCATTGTCAGGAACGTACAGGGTGGCAGACGTACGGCGGGGCAGCCGTCTGGCCGCCCCGCTGTGCGCCGGTTTCAGGGAAGGATCTGCCGTGGTGCCGTTAGCGGCTCTTTGCCGGCGCCAGCTTGCGCTTGCCTTTCGCCGCGGCTTTGGTCATCCCGAACAGCATCAGCAGCGCCGGAACCAGCTGGGCGACGATCAGCAGTGCACAGAACCCGACAAACAGCAGCACCAGGATCCCGCTGCTGTAGGTCACCGTTGTATCCACGGCAAACACCGGACTCACACAGACCAGCAACACGGCAAGACTCGACAAGATCG
>JAWOIX010000148.1:0-6578 GCA_046484405.1 Pelovirga sp. | reverse complement strand
CGATCTTGTCGAGTCTTGCCGTGTTGCTGGTCTGTGTGAGTCCGGTGTTTGCCGTGGATACAACGGTGACCTACAGCAGCGGGATCCTGGTGCTGCTGTTTGTCGGGTTCTGTGCACTGCTGATCGTCGCCCAGCTGGTTCCGGCGCTGCTGATGCTGTTCGGGATGACCAAAGCCGCGGCGAAAGGCAAGGGCAAGCTGGCGCCGGCAAAGAGCCGCTAACGGTACCACGGCAGATCCTTCCCTGAAACCGGCGCACAGCGGGACGGCCAGACGGCTGCCCCGCCGTGCGTCTGCCACCCCGTACGTTCCTTAACAACACAGACATCATTCTCCGATCCCCCATTCGCTGGTGATTTTTACAGGGCAAGAGGCGATATGCTAGGATGACCCCTGTCCGCCCTGTCGTCAGCCCTTCCGCTGGAAGAGGTTATCGACGACGGTTATCGTTGACCAGGGGATGTGCCGTTGCAATGTCCTGCATGGCGCAGTGGACCCCATAGACTGACAAAGAGGGAAAATCATGGGTCATGTTGTCATTACCGGCGCAAATCGTGGAATCGGTCTGGAACTGGCACGTCATTACCAGCGGGAAGGATGGCAGGTGACGGGGGTCTGTCGCACCATCTCGGCAGAGCTTGCCGCCGTTGCCGCACGGGTGATTGACGGAATTGATGTGACCAGGCAAGAGGACATCAGACGGCTCACCGCCAGCCTGCAGGGGAAACCGATCGATCTGCTGATCAACAATGCCGGCCTGTTGCAGGACGAGGTTCTCGGTGAGCTCGACTTTACCTCGATCCGCCAGCAGATGGAAATCAATGCCTTCGCCCCGCTGCGGGTCTGCGAAGCGCTCCTCCCCAACCTGTCACCAGGGAGCAAGATTGCCAACATCACCAGCCGCATGGGGTCAATTGCCGACAACGACTCCGGCGGACGTTACGGCTATCGCGCCTCCAAGGCAGCACTGAATGCCATCGGGCGGTCTCTCGCCATCGACCTGAAAGAGCGCGGCATCGCCGTGGCCCAGCTGCATCCGGGCTTCGTCAAAACCCGCATGGTTAATTTTGCCGGGATCATCTCACCGGAGGAATCGGCCGCCGGACTGGCACAGCGGATCGCCGAGCTGAACCTCGACAACAGCGGTTCTTTCTGGCACAGCAACGGTGAAGAACTGCCCTGGTGACCCGGATACCAATGCGCCGGACGCACAGCTGAGGATGCCGCCGCCGTCGCGCTCCAGGTGGGCTATCCTTCCCCCGCCTGACGGGATTTACGCCGGCGCAAACGCTGTACTTCGTGAACGCGCCGCTCCGCCAGCCGAATCTGCTTTTCCTGTGATCCGGCAACCCCTTTACGTGGCCGCGGCTGGTGGAGCCGGTAGCTGCCGTCGGACTGCATGTGCCAGGCGTCGACCTGGTCCGCCAGTTGCAGCGCCAGCACCTCCTTGAGCTGCTGACGCAGCGCCTCGCTCCTGACCGGGATAAGCGCTTCAACGCGGTATTCGAGGTTGCGCTTCATCGCATCAGCCGAACCGATCAGCAGCTCCTCATCGCCGCCATTCTGAAAATAGTAGATGCGGGCGTGTTCCAGGAAGCGGCCGACGAGGGAGATCACCCGGATGTTCTCCGACAGTCCGGCGATTCCGGGACGCAGCCGGCAACTGTCGCGCACCAGCAGGTCGACGGCAACACCGGCCTGGGACGCCCGGTAGAGGGCACGGACGATCTGCACGTCTTCCAGCGCATTCATTTTGAAACGGATCAGCCCGGGACTTTTTTCCGTGTGCAGGGCGATTTCCCGATCGATACGGTCAAGCAGAGCCTTCTTGAGGATCTTGGGAGCTGGCAGCAACCGGGCGTAATTGCGCTTGGGGGTAAAACCGGTGGTCAGATAGTTGAACAGCTCGGTGGCGTCACGACCGACCTCCTTGTCATAGACGAGAAGACCAAGATCACTGTAGAGCCGCGCCGTCACCGGGTGATAGTTGCCGGTGCCGATATGCACATAGCGGCGCAGCCCCTTGTAGTCCTCCCTGATCACCAGGATCATTTTCGCATGCGTCTTCAAGCCAACCACGCCGTAAGTGACGTGGATCCCTGCTTCCTCCATCCGCGTTGCCAGTTTGACGTTGGCCTGCTCATCAAAGCTCGCTTTGAGCTCCACCACCACCGCGACCTGTTTGCCGTTGCGGGCGGCGCGGATAAGGTAGTCGATGATGCCGCTTTTTGGATCGGTGCGATAGAGAATCATCTTGATACCGCGCACCTTCGGATCGGTAGCTGCCTCATGGAGAAAACGCTCGACGGAGGAGGCAAAAGATTCATAGGGGTGCTGGAGAAGAATTTCCCTGTGTTCGCGGATCGAGTGAAAGATGCGGCGCTCCTTCGGGAGCAGGGGATGATCAACCGGATGATGGGGAGACTCTTTGAGCTGTGGCAGTTCCAGCTGGTAGAATTCCCACAGATCCCGCAGCCCGAGCATCCCCTCGGAGATAAACACATCGCGTTCTTCATTAAGCCCGAGTTCCGACGCCAGCCGGCCCCGGTAAAGAGGATTGATGTCCGGGGTCACCTGGAGACGGACAATGGGAGCCACGCGACGGTGCTGCAACGTGGTTTCAATCAGCTCGAGAAGGTCATCGGCATGCTCTTCATCCTTGCTGGTGTTGGCATTGCGGGTGACACGAAACAGTTCACAGCCGAGAATCTCCATTCCGGGAAACAGCAGATCAAGGTTGTTTTCGATCACCTCTTCGAGCAGGACAAAGCGGTACCCGTGAGAGTCAATGCGCTGAAAACGCTTGGCCCCGGCACCGACGGGAATCTTGACCCGGGCCAGGGACAGCTCCTTTTCCCCCGGATAGCGCAGGGTGACAAAGAGGTTCAGGGAGAGATTGGAGATAAACGGAAAGGGGTGCGCCGGATCCACTGATTGCGGGGTGATCAGCGGAAACAGGTTGTCGTAAAAAAAGGCGCGGATGTTTGCCTGCTCGTTGTGATCAAGCTGTCCGTAAGCAACAATCTCAACCCCTTCGCGGCGCAGCGCCCGGAGCAGATCTTTCAGCACCTGCTCGCGCTTGTAGCTGTTGGCGGTCATTTTTTCGTGACAGGCTTCCAGCTGTTGCCGCGGGGTGCGGCCATCAACGGTCACGTCCTCGATGTGCGCGGCAACCTGCTGCTTCAGGCCGCCGATGCGCTTCATGAAGAACTCGTCCATGTTGGAACCGAAAATCGCCAGAAACTTGACCCGTTCAAGCAACGGCAGGCGCGCATCGCCGGCCCGGCTTAGGACCCGGTCATTGTATTCGAGCCAGCTCAGTTCACGGTTGAGATACAAACAGGGATCATTCAGGTTAAAACTGGTTTTGTCATTGCTCACAGTGGTTTTCTCCCCCGAATCAGCAGGTAACAGCAGCGATTTTGGCGGGACTGCGGGTGATGATGGCACCATGCAAAACTCCTTGGACCCGGATCATTGCATGACACCATAGGACACGAATGTGAGGTTTCGATGAGGGACGCAGAGATTTTCCGCCTGCGCCTCCTCCCGCCGTGCATCCGGTCCGGTGACCGGCTGCCATCTCCAGCCGTGACCCGCCGCTTTCCATTGTCGACCAAAACGGCACGAAAGTCACCGGGATACGACCAGGATTCCGGAGCGGAAACACAGGTTGCACATTTTTGCCCGTCCGGGCTATCGTAATCCCATAACCCTCAACCACAGGACGCAGGTATGAGACCGGGTCGCAGCGACAGCCCTTCCAGTTTACACACGGAGCGCCTCGAAAGAATCGTCGCAACCCTGCGTGAGAACGCGGCCAGCTCCGTCCTCGATTTAGGCTGTGGACCGGGGGAATTACTCGTTCTGCTCGCTGCCGAGGAACAGTTCTGCCGGATCGTCGGCATTGATACCGACCAGGAGGTGCTGCAGGAGGCGCGGCACCATCTGGCCACGCAGGGGCACAGCGTCGACGGTGGCCGGCTGAGCCTTTTTCATGCCTCTTTTACCGACTTCATCCCCGAGTTGACCGGCTTTGACGCCATCACCCTGGTGGAGACCATCGAGCACGTTCCGCCCGGGCGCCTCTCTGCCATTGAGAAACCGGTCTTCGGTGGTTACCGGCCGCGGATCGTCCTGATCACCACGCCCAACAGCGAGTACAATGTGCTGCATGGCATGGCCGCCGGTCAGCTGCGCCATCCTGATCACTGTTTCGAGTGGACGCGAGAGAAATTCCGCCGCTGGGCAACAGGGGTGGCCGGACGGCATGGTTACCAGGTGGATTTTTGCGACATCGGCGAGGTGGATCGGATCCTCGGGGGTTCGACCCAGATGGCCATCTTTACGCGGCAATGACGACGGCAGGAAACCGACAAGACGACAGGTGAAAAACCGCCCGCAGAGCAGCCGGGAACCGGCAGACGCTCACTTTTTCTCCTTTGCCTTGTCCTTTTTTTTACCGTCCTGTTTCTTGTCCTTTTTCGGCTTGAGTTTTTCCGGCCGGCACAACTCCCCCTTTTTTTCCGAGGCCGCAGCACATTTTTCACAGACAAACTTCGCTTTGCTTTTTTTTGCTGTTGATTTTCCCTTGAGACAGCTCATCTGCTAACCTTAGAGAATGTGAAAATCCGGTTGATTGGTCAAGGACATCGGCAAGACATAATAAATAACCAAAACAGTCGGGTATTGCAAGCGGGCTGAAGTGCCCTGGTGAAAAAATGACAGAGACGCAAACGTCAGGCGAGCAACAACCGCTGCGTCTGGCCGCCATCGATATCGGCACCAATTCCATCCGCTGCATCGTGATTGAAACCGATCCTGCGGGAGACTTTCGTGTTCTTGACGATGAAAAAGCCCAGGCCCGCCTTGGCGAAGGGCTGACCGAAAGCGGTGCGATCAGCGCCGCCGCCATCCAGCGGGCGATTGACAGCCTGCAGCGAATGGCCAGGATCTGTGCCGGTCTCAACGCCGAAGTTGCCGCAGTGGTCGCCACCAGTGCGGTGCGCAGGGCACGGAATCGTCAGGAGTTCCTCGACAAGGTCAGGGAGGCGACCGGCCTGACCGTGGAGGTGATCAGTGGCGAGCAGGAAGCGGAACTGGCCGCCCTGAGCGTCCATCACAATTTTGCCATGGACCAGCAGCGTTTTGCCATGGCCGATATCGGCGGCGGCAGTGTGGAAATCGTTATCGCTGTCGGCCACCATGCGGAAACTGTCATTTCCCTCGACCTCGGCGCCGTGTTCCTGACAGAGACCTACCTGCCCGAGGATCCGGTCAGCAGCGCTGCGCTGGACAACCTGCGCAAGGCGATTCGCAAGGCCCTGAAAAAAAATGCCATCGGCAAGGGCCTGCCGGTTGCCTGCCTGGTCGGTTCCGGCGGCACCATGACCAATATCGGCAGCATGGTCATGGCCCTGCGTGGTGAGCAGTATGCGTCGGTGCATCGCTACGAGGTTCTGCATTCGGAAATCATCCACCTGCTGGCGATGCTGGCGCGCAAAACCCAGAAGGAAAGACTGATGATCCCCGGGCTGAACCCGGAGCGCGCCGATATTATTCTGGCAGGGATGGTTCTCACCGATGAACTGATGCGCAGGCTGCGCACCAACCTGTTGCGCATCAATGCCCAGGGCATCCGCGAAGGCCTGATCCTGCGCAGCCTGCAGCAACGCAACCTGCTGCCGCGGCACCAACAGTCACGCCACTGGCGCGACGCCTTGCTCGAATTCGGCCGTTCCTGCCGCTTCGACGAACTCCATGCGGTCCAGGTCAGTCGCCTGGCACAGGAGATCTTCAGCGCCGTCGCCACCCCCTTTGGCCTGACTGCCCGGGATGGCGAGTTGCTCGAGGCGGCAGCCCTGCTGCATGACATCGGCTACTTTATCAGTTACGACCAGCACCATCGACATACCTATCACCTGATCCGCCATGCCAACCTGTTTGGCTTCTCTCCCCGGGAACGGGAAATCATCGCCAATACAGCCCGCTATCACCGCAAGGCCAAACCCAAAAAAACCCACGAAAATTTCACCCATTTAGCCGCCGAGGATCAACTGCTGGTACGTCGACTCGGCGGCATTCTGCGCCTTGCCGACGGGCTTGACCGCCGGCGCAACCGCCAGGTGCGGCAACTGGACTGCCACCTCAACGGGGAACGGATCGACCTGGTTCTCCATGGTCAGCAGGAGCTGTCCGTCGAACTCTACGGCGCCCGCAGCAAGGGCGATCTGTTTGAACAGGCCTTTGGCAAACACCTGCATGTCGTTGCGGAGATCAACGGATGAAAATTCTGACCCTGATCCGTCATGCCAAGTCAGACTGGAGCAGCGCCGCCCTTACCGACTTTGACCGCCCGTTAAACGAACGCGGCAACAAGGCCGCCCCGGTTATGGGGCACCGGATGCTGGAACGCGGCAGCATTCCCGACCTGCTGGTCAGCAGTCCGGCACGACGGGCACAACAAACCGCGGGCCTGATGGCGGAAACCCTGGGCCTGGACGCGCAGGACATTCTCTATCACCGGGATATCTATGACGCGCGCCTGACCACCCTGATCCGCCTGGTCCGCGACCTGCC
>JAWOIX010000096.1:0-13208 GCA_046484405.1 Pelovirga sp. | reverse complement strand
GTCGCGTTCCTCGATCGGGATGTGACTGCCGTCGCTGATGGTCAGATCGATGGTCGAAATCGGCGCTGCCACGTAAAAGGGGAGACCATGTTCCCGGGCCAGCACCGCGAGGCTGTAGGTGCCGATCTTGTTGGCAACATCGCCGTTGGCGGCAATCCGGTCCGCGCCGACAATAACACAGTCGACCTGCTGCTGCTGCATCATGTAGCCCGCCATGTTGTCGCAGATCAGGGTGACGGGAATCTTGTCCTTCTGCAGCTCCCAGGCGGTCAGGCGCGATCCCTGGAGGAAAGGACGGGTTTCGTCGGCAATCACCGTCACCTTTTTGCCCGCCGCTGCCGCCGCACGAATCACCCCGAGGGCGGTCCCATAGCCCCCGGTCGCCAGGGCGCCGGCGTTACAGTGGGTGAGAATGCGCGCCTGGTCGGGGATCAGCTCCGCCCCCAGGCGACCGAGCTTGCGGTTGATCTGCTCATCTTCCTGGGTGATCGCCAGGGCCTCGTATTCGAGGCCGATCTTCAGTTCGGCGACAGTGCGATCAAGATTGGCCTCGGCAAAGCGCTGCATCCGCTCCAGGGCCCAGAACAGGTTGACCGCAGTCGGCCGGCTGGCGGCGAGCACCGCACAGACCGCCTGGAACTCGGCGAAAAAGAGGCTGCTGACGTCGGTTTCGATATCGCGGGCACCGAACCAGGCGCCGATGGCGGCGGCAATGCCGATGGCCGGGGCACCGCGCACCACCATGCTGCGAATCGCCTCGGCAACCTCCTGGTAGGTCGTATACGTGAGCCAGACCTCCTCGGTCGGCAGCAGGCGCTGGTCGAGCATCTGGCAGCGACCGGCGACAAAGCGGATCGGGCGGATAACACTGGTATCAATCGGGCAACTGGCCATGAAAGAATCCTTTTTGATAGAAACATGCGTACGGACGTGCCGTCACTGTCCCCTATGGTTGCAGACGTTTTTTCAGCAGCTGGTTGACCAGCGCCGGGCTGGCCTTCCCCTTGCTCGCCTTCATCACTTCGCCGACAAAGAACCCGAGCAGCTTTTCCTTGCCGCCCCGGTAGTCGGCAACCTGGTCCGGGTTGGCGGCAATCACCGCCTCGATCAGGCCCTCGACGACACCGCTGTCGGTGACCTGCTTGAGGCCCTTCTCACTGATAATCCGGTCGGCGTCCTTGCCGGTCTGCCAGATCTCATCAAAGATGGTTTTGGCAATCTTGCCGGAGATGGTGCCGTCGGCAATCCGTGTCAGGATCCCGGCCAGCAGCGCCGGGGTCACCGGGCAATCCGCAATCGGGATCTGGTGCTCCTTGAGCGCCCCGAGGACCTCGCCCATGACCCAGTTGGAGCAGGTCTTCGGGTGCTCATGCAGGGCCACCAGCGCCTCGAAATACTCTGCCAGCGGCCGTTCGGCGGAGAGCACCATGGCATCGTAGGCGGGCAGGCCCAGGTCCTGCTCATAGCGCTGCCGCTTCTGCGCCGGCAGTTCCGGCAACGCGCTGCGGATGTCCGCGATCCAGTCCGGCGTCACCTTGACCGGCAACAGGTCGGGGTCGGGAAAATACCGGTAATCGTGGGCCTCTTCCTTGCCGCGCATGGAACGGGTGACGCCGCGGTCGGGATCGAACAGACGGGTTTCCTGGATCACTGTTCCGCCCTCTTCAATCAGCTCGATCTGCCGTTCGACCTCGTAGTCGATCGCCTGCTTGATGAAGCGGAAAGAATTGAGGTTTTTCAACTCGGCGCGCGTCCCGTACTGGACCTGGCCGAAGGGGCGCACAGAGACGTTGGCGTCGCAGCGGAATGAGCCCTCTTCCATGTTGCCATCGCAGATGCCGAGATAGACGACAATCTGGTGGAGCTGCTTCAGATAGGCAATCGCCTCGGCGGCGCTGCGCATGTCCGGCTCGGAGACCACCTCGAGCAGCGGTGTGCAGGCGCGGTTGAGATCGACCAGGGAGTCACCGGCGGTGCTGTGGAGCAGCTTGCCGGCATCCTCTTCCATATGAATCCGGGTAATGCCGACGCGCTTGGCGGCGACCTCCTCGCCGCTGATATCGAGCCAGCCCTGTTCACAGATCGGCAGCTCGAACTGGGAGATCTGGTAGCCCTTGGGCAGATCGGGATAGAAATAGTTCTTGCGGGCGAAGATCGAATGCGGCGCGATGCGGCAATTGGTCGCCAGGCCGGCCTTGATCGCCGCGGTGACGACCTCGCGGTTGAGGACCGGCAGCGCGCCGGGCAGGCCGAGGCAGACCGGGCAGGTCTGGCTGTTGGGTCGCTGCCCGAAGGCGGTGGCACAGCCACAGAAGATTTTTGTGCTGGTGTTCAGCTGGACGTGAACCTCCAGGCCGATGACCACTTCATATCGATTGTTCATTGGTTACCCTGTTTTCTCGACAGATTCAAACGACGGCGCCGCAGCACCGTGGCGACCTAGCATGGCGGCGTGCGTCTGTGCCAATCGGTCGCCTGCTCAAAGGCCCAGGCCGCCTGCAGGATCTCGGCTTCCGCAAAAGCCTTGCCGATCAGCTGCAGACCAATGGGCAGCCCGTCTTCACTGAACCCGCAGGGGACGCTCATGGCGCAGGTTCCGGCCAGGTTGACCGGGATGGTAAAGATGTCGGACAGGTACATCTGCAGCGGATCATCGAGCTTTTCGCCGACCTTGAAGGCGGGGGTTGCCGCCACCGGGGTCAGCAGCAGATCAACCTGTTCAAAAGCCGTCAGAAAATCCTGCCGGACCAGGGTTCGGACCTTCTGTGCCTTGAGGTAGTAGGCATCATAATAACCGGACGACAGCGCGTAGGTCCCCAGCATGATCCGGCGCTTGACTTCAGCGCCAAAACCGGCGCTGCGGGTCTGCTGGTACATGTCGATCAGTCCGCCGCCGTCACTGCAGCGCACGCCGAAACGCACACCGTCATAGCGGGCCAGGTTGCTCGAGGCTTCCGCCGTGGCGATCAGGTAGTAGCAGGCCACCGAATAATTGGTATGGGGCAGGCTCACCGGCACGATTTCGGCACCCAGCTCACGGTAAACCGCGATGGCCGCATCGACCGCCCGCTTGACGCACGGATCCAGGCCTTCGATAAAGTATTCCCCGGGCAGACCGATCCGCTTGCCGGCAACGCCGTTGCGCAGCTGTGCCCGGTAGTCGGGAACGGCACAGTCAACCGAGGTTGAGTCACGCGGATCGTAGCCGGCGATGGCCTGGAGCAGCAGGGCGCAATCCTCCACCGTGCGGGTGATCGGTCCGACCTGATCGAGGGAGGAAGCGTAGGCAATGACGCCGTAGCGCGAGACGCGCCCATAGGTCGGCTTGAGTCCGACGACACCGCAATAGGAGGCCGGCTGGCGGATCGACCCCCCGGTATCGGTGCCCAGGGCCGCCACCACCTGGCCGGCGGCAACCGCCGCCGCGCTGGCCCCTGATGACCCACCCGGAACGCGGCCGAGATCCCAGGGGTTGAGAACCGGGCCCGCCGCGCTGTTCTCATTGGAGCTGCCCATGGCAAACTCATCCATGTTGAGCTTGCCGACAATCACCGCCCCCTGCTGCCGCAGACGCTCAACCACGGTCGCGTCATAGACCGGAATATAATTCTCAAGCATCTTCGACGCACAGGTGGTACGGATCCCCCTGGTGCTGAAAATATCCTTCAGGCCCAGCGGAATGCCGCATAGTGGCTGGTCCGTGCCGCTGTCCAGACGCAAGTCGGCAGCGGCGGCATCCGCCAGCGCCTCATCGGCACACAGGGTGACAAAGGCATTGAGATCGGCGTCGGTGGCCGCAATCCGTTCGAGGCATCCTTGCGTCAGCGCGGTGGAACTGGTGGTCCGCGCCGCCAGCTGTTCACCCAGCTGACTGATCGTAAGATAAGGGGAGGACATAGATTTTCACAACTCCGGTGCAACGTTCCCGGACCGTAAAGCCGGGAAGCGGGTTTTTCAGAGACCACCGGCAGGAGCCAACGCGCCGGTGATCCGCCGGTCCGGGCTACTCAATCACCTTCGGCACCTGGAAACAGCCATCCGCCGCCTGCGGCGCATTCTGCAGCGCGGCGGCGGTGCCGAGAGAGGGGTTCACCTGATCGGCGCGAAACGCGTTATCCATAGGCACCGCGTGGGACGTCGGAACAATGCCCGCGGTATCCAGCTGATTGAGGGTGTCCACATAGCCGAGAATGGCATCCATCTGGCCGGTCATGACGCTGAGCTCCTCCGGCGACAGGGACAGTCGCGCCAGTCGGGCAACATGGGCGACCTCCTCTTCGCTGATTTTCATAACGAACTCCTTGTTCACAAGGCAAGCAACATTGTGCAGTTAACAAATCCCGCCTGCCGTACCCGCTGTGCAGGAAGCGACAGAAGAATGGGATAAACTAGCATTCCGCGCCCGGACACTCAAGCAGGAACACGCAATGTTCCTTTAGCCGGCGCTGTGCCCGATCACCGCTGCGGCAACCTGACGCAGAGCCGTGCTGTTGGCGGAGTCGGGATAACACAGAAGATGCGGCCGCCCGTCATCGCCGGCGATCACCACCCGTGGCTCGAAAGGAACCTCGGCGAGCAGGGCCACCCCGGTTTTATCGGCCAGCCTGCGCCCGCCGCCCTGTTTGAAAATCGCTGAGGCCTCGCCACAGTGCGGGCAGATGAAGCCGCTCATATTTTCCACCAGGCCGATGACCGGCAGCTGCAGTTCGCGACAGAAACTCAAGGATTTTTCCACATCGGCCAGGGCCACGTCCTGCGGCGTCGTCACCACCACGGCGGCGGTTCTCGCGCCAAGGAGCTGCACGGCGCTCAAGGGTTCATCGCCGGTGCCCGGTGGGCAGTCAAGCAGCAGGTAATCGATCTCGCCCCACACGACATCGGCAAGCAGCTGCTGAATCGCACCGTGCTTCATCGGCCCGCGCATGATCGTCGCCGCCGCGGCATCCGGCAGCAACAGCCCGAGGGACATGACCTTCAGGCCGTGAACCTCGAGGGGATGAATCCCCTCGTCATCAAGCACCGGTCGTTGCCCGGCGACACCCAGCATGACCGGCAGGCTTGGTCCGTGCAGGTCGATATCCAGCAGGCCGACCCGCTGGCCCTGTTCCACCAGCGCCAGGGCCAGGTTGACGGCCGTGGTGCTCTTGCCGACTCCGCCCTTGCCTGACATGACGACAATCTTGTTTTTCACGCTGCACATGCGCTGATCCAGCGCCCGCCGCAGCTGTTGCTGCTGATCCTGCGGGTTGCCGGCCTGTTTCACGGAACAGCTGCTGTCCTGACAGCTTTCACAATGGTCCATAGTCTGATTTCCTCCGCCGATATTTTTTGTTTTGATTGAGCCATTGCACCCCGAGGGCGTCAATCAGCTCATCGATGTCCTTGGCACTGTATTCTTCCCGCTCCAGGGTGCCGCGGTACTCGTCCAGCAATTGGGCGGCGGCGCGCACATCCTGCTGTTCCTGGTAGATCCCCAGCAGCTGTCTGACCATGGAGTCCTGGGTCGGTTCGAGGAGCAGACCGACCCGCAACACCCTGCTGGCTTCACCATACTGCTCGCGCCGCTGCAGCAGGCGGGCCAGAAACCCGAGCTGCTCAAGGCGCAGCCGGGTGAAATAATCACGACGCAGGGGAAGATCTTCTCCGAGGTCATAGCCACTGAGGAACTCCCCTCTCCACAAGCGGTCCATGCGCCAGAGAATCTGCTCGGCCTGCCAGAAGTTTTCCCGCTGCAGGTGATAACGGGCGCTCTCCAGCGCCGCACTGAACTCGATCGCGTCGACGCGGATGTGACGCAGGGACAGCATCCCTTTCTCGAGCACCAGGTAGTCGCGTCTTACCGCCTCTCCGAAACAGCCCTCCAGCCCTTTGCGCAGGCGTGAATGGGCGGCATCGAAATTATTGCGCGCCTTGCTTGGTGGACTGTCCGGCCATATCTGCCCCATGATCATGTCGGTGCTCAAAGTCAACCGGGATGACGTGACCAGACAGGCGAGAATCTGGCGCGACGCCTGGCCGACCTGGTGCAGATCGAAAGAATCTTCCCCCCCGGACAGGCGGAAACTGCCAAGACATTCGAGGTAAAGAAGCGCGACCGGCCGATTTTTCTCATCCAGTCGGGCACGGAGATATTTTTCCACCAATGGCTGCAACAGCGTCCGCTCCGCGGCGTTTTTACAGGTCCGGCTCAAGCGGCTGAGCAATTCGGGGGTCAACCCCCAGAAATAGGTGCTGCGGTGACGCCGCAACAGTTCGAAAAAATCCTGCCGATGGCGCTCCCGGCGCCCTGATCTGCCCAGTTCGTCAGCAATCACCGACAACCAGGCATGCAGACCCAGGCGGATGCGCTCCTCCTGGGTCGCCTGGGAATCGCGCAAGGCCTCTAGCAGGTATCCTTCGGCCCGCTCCATCAGTCCCAGGACAAAACAGGTGGTTCCGGCGATCAGCAGATTTTCCAGCCGGCACAGAATCCCGGCGGCGTCCTGACGCAGTTGCAGGCCGCTGTCGAGATCGTCCAGTGCGCCCTGGCGATCGCCGCGCAAGGCGCGCAGCCAACCGCGCAGCTGCACCAGGTAACTGCGCAGATGGGAACTTTTTACGGCCTGGGCGGTGAGCAGCGCCATATCGATCTCCTGCTCGGCCGCCTGCAGCTGCCCGCGCGCCAGGTAGAGACCGGCAGAATAATAATTGAGCAGGGTATCCGGCACCGTCCGTTGCTGCGGGGTGAGGCTGCCTTCGCGGCCCAGCAGCTGCTGCTGTTTATCGAGACCGGACACGGTTCCCGCGGCATGGAGCAGTTCACAGACAACCAGGTGCACCATGACCCGGTCAAGCGGACTGGGGCGGCCTGATTCCGCAATCAGGGCCTGCTCCAGGGCCGTGCGGGCCACCAGCAGACGTCCTTGCAGCAGCGCCAGCCGGGCGCGCAGCAGATTGAGCCAGACCAGGTTCTGTTCCCGTTGCCGGGCCTCGGCAAAAGCTTCGGCCAGCAGCGTCTCAACCCGGTCGAGACGTCCGGCATAGGAGAGTTCCGCCAGCCCCAGGGCGACAAGAACCGTCACCCGTTCCGCCGGGACAAGCATGTCAAGCTGCGCCGCGGCCGTCTCCCGAAAAACCGGAAAGCGCTCTTTCCAACGCTCCCGGGAGCCGTCGATATAACAGCTCTGAAAAACCTGCTGCGCCAGGGTCAGCAGCATGCCGCGCATGTCACCGCTGTTGCCGAAATGCTGATAGGCAAGCTCGAGCCAGACATCGGCGTCCGGCGACAACTCATGGAGACGGTTGCTGCCGCGAAACAGGGCCAGCCAGCCACACCCGGCTGCAACCTCGTCGCTGATCTGGTCAATGACCGGCAACGGAACCGGCCCCCGGTTGAGATGCAGCAGTGCCGGGCCGGTCTGGCTGAGCAGCTGGGAAACATCGGTAAAGTGCCCGGCGCCAATCAGGCAACCAAGGACTGCGACATAATCGTCACGCTGGCGATACCAGTTGGCGGCGGTGAGGTACACCTGCCGGCGCTCCTCTGCGCTCAGGTCAAGGACCGCCTTGCGCCGTAAAAGATCCCTGGTTTGCGGACGAAAGAGCAGATAGTCTTCGTTATTACGCGTCTCCACCACGGACAGACCATGGCGGTTGAGATACTCCAGTCCGGCGGCAATATCGGGAATCTCGCTGAATTCCCTGGCCAGCGCCAGGGGGATGCTGTCGAGCAGCGCTATTTTCAGCAGGCTGCGCCGCCACGGCAGGGGAAAATCGGTGATCACCCGATCGAAAAAGATCCGGTCATCGACGTCAACGTCGTGGGGAAGATCCGCTGCCAGCTGCATGATCCACTGCTGGTCCGCTTCGGCCAGGGCCCCCTCCCCGGAGATCAGCAGGCCACTGATCCAGCGCAGCCTGGTCGTGTGCTGTTCAAGCTGTTGCTGCATCTGGTTGTTGCTGCTCGCGGCCCGGCGCTCGTTCTCGCACAGCCGCAGCATGACCTTGATCCGTGCCAGCATTTCGACATTGCTGATCGGCTGCGAGATGAAGTCGTAGGCACCGACCTCAAGCCCTTCGGCGCGCAACTGCGGCGACGCGACGTGGGCGGTCATCAGAACCAGCGGAATCCGTGCGGTCCGCGGGTCAAGGCGCAGCCGGCGGCACATCTCCAGGCCGTTCATCTGCGGCATCTGCACATCAATAAAGGCGCCGTCGATGTGCTGCCCGGCGGCCACAGCCAGTCCGTCGCGGGCGCTGGTGGCCGTCACGACACGCACCTTGGGCAGGTCAAATTCGATGATCTTCTCAACCAGCGTCAGGTTGGTCGGATTGTCATCCACCAGCAGCAGGGTGAACCTGTCCGCATCCCTCATCATCCCCTCCTTGCGTCAGCCCGGCATCAATCCGGCAAACTTCAGCAGCAGTTTTTTGGTGCCGACGGAGTTGAAATACACCGTCACCTTCTGTTTGTCACCGACCCCCTCGAGACGCCGCACCACCCCCGGTCCGAATTTGAGATGGCGCACCCGGGCACCGAGGCGCAACGCCCCGCCGTCATTCTCCGGCACCGGCACCGGGCGGCGCGCGCCCGCGGTCGGTGCGGAACCGGGCGCGGGCGCACCCTGCGTGAAGGTTTCTTCGACCGGTTCACTCACCAGATCGGCGAGACTCGCCAGGTTATGCTCTACCGGAGCCGGCCGCAGCGCTGCCGGCTGATCCCCACCGCCGGCAACCAGCCCCGCCGGGATGTCGGCAAGAAACCGGCTCGGCGGGTTGAACTGCCAGGTGCCGTAAACCCGCCGGCGCCGGGCATAGGAAAGATAGAGTTTATGCATGGCCCGGGTCATGCCCACGTAACAGAGCCGGCGCTCCTCGTCGAGATCTTCGCCGAGATGGCCGGAGCGGGAATGGGGAAACAAGCCTTCCTCCATGCCGGTCATGAACACGATCGGGTATTCCAGGCCCTTGGCGGAGTGCAGCGTCATCAGGGTCACCCGCTGCTGGCTGGAATCGTGCTGATCGAGATCGGTCATCAGCGCCACCTGTTCCAGGTAATCCTGCAGCGTGCCGCCGGCTGCCGCATGCTCCTCCATCCCGGCGAGCAGCTGCTCCAGGTTGGCCAGGCGCCCGCGCGCCTCCTGCCGGCTGTCGGTGGTCAGGGCCTGCTCCGCTTCCTCCTGCAGGGCCGGGCCATAGCCGCTGCGCTGGATGATGTCGGCCATCAGCTGGGGATAGGGAAGACGTTCCAGGCCGCGGGCAAAATCATCGAGCAACGCAACAAAGGCGGCCACCCGCCGGGCCGCCGCGGCGCCGAGCTGCTGCTGTTCAAGGGCCATCCGGCAGGCCGGCAAAAACCCTCCTGCCTGCTCTGCACCGGCGGCGATCCGCTCGATGGTGGTGCTGCCGATCCCCCGCGCCGGTGTGTTGATGATCCGCCGGGCCGCCAGACTGTCGGCGGGATTGACCAGAATCCGCAGGTAAGAGAGAACGTCCTTGACCTCCTGGCGGGCGTAGAATTTGACCCCGCCAAGCATCGCGTAGGGCAGCCGCTGGGCCCGCAAGGCCTCTTCCAGGGCCCGCGACTGGGCATTGGTGCGGTAGAAGACCGCCATGTCACGCAGGCTGTTGCCCTGCTGCTGCAGTCGAACAATCTCCCTGGCGACAAAGCGCGCCTCGTCCAGATCGTCGGGTGCCGCCTCCACATGGAGCAGTTCCCCCTGCGGGTTGTCGGTCCAGAGCTGCTTGTCACGCCGGGCGGCATTTTTTTCCACCACGGCGGTGGCCGCTTCGAGAATAGTCCGGCTCGAGCGGTAGTTCTGTTCCAGCCGGATAATGCGGACATTGGCAAAGTCCTCGTCAAAGCCGAGGATATTGGCCACTTCCGCACCCCGCCAGCGATAGATCGACTGGTCGTCGTCGCCGACGACGCAGAGGTTTGTGGCAGGACCGACCAGCAGCTGCATGAGCCGGTACTGCACCCGGTTGGTATCCTGAAACTCATCGATGAGCAGATAGGAGAAACGTTCCTGCCAACGCTGACGGACGGCGGGACATTCTTCAAACAGGCGCACGGTCAACAGCAGCAGGTCGCCAAAGTCGACGGCATTGGCCTGCTTCAGGCGCACCTGGTAGTCGCGGTAGAGTTCGACCAGCAGCGCGTCATCGGTCTGCTGCTGCGCGCAGTCCTCGGGCAGCAGACCCCGATTCTTGGCGTTGTCGATGTAGCTGGCCAGGGCGCGTGGTTTCAGTTCCTTTTCGGTAACGCCGCGCGCCTTGAGCAGCTCGCGCAGCAGGCGCAGCTGATCCTGGTCGTCGTAAATGGAAAAATCCCGGGCAAAACCCAGATGTGCGATCTCCTGGCGCAGAATCCGCACACAGCTGGCATGGAAGGTTGCGACCCAGGGGAGATCCCGGCAATCCAGCAGGGCCTCGAGACGCTGGCGCATTTCGGCAGCGGCCTTGTTGGTGAAGGTCACCGCCATGATCCGCCACGGCGGCACCTGGCGCTGGCGGATCAGGTAGGCAACACGGTAGGTCAGGGCGCGGGTCTTGCCGGAGCCGGCACCGGCCAGCAGCAACAGCGCATTTCCCTCGTCAAGAACCGCTTGCCGCTGCGGCTCGTTGAGATCCTGCAGCAGGTCATCAGTCATTCTCTTCCCCCAGGCTGCGATTCATCAGGGCGCGGTTGTAGGCGGAAATCATGTCGCGGCGTGACACGATCCCGTAGATCTTGCGATGGGTTTCCCGATCCACCACCGGCAGCTGCTCGATATTGCGGTAACCGATCTTACGCATCGCCGTATCGAGGCTTTCGTGAGAATGAACGGTGATGACATCGGTTGTTGCCAGCTCCTTGACGACAACGAGGTCCATCAGTTCCTTTTCGAACACCACCCCCATGAAATCCTGAACCGAAATAATCCCGGTCAACTCCCCCTTTTCATCCACCAGGGGGAAGTTACTGTGCGTCGTCTGCTGGATAAAGCGGGCAAACTCCCCCAGGGTCATCGATTCCGGAATTGTCTCCACCCGGCGTGACATCACCTCCCCCACCGTCAACGCCTTCATGATGTTGCGCTCCTTGCCGGCTTCCAGATCGATCCCGGCGCGGGTCAGTTCGAAGGTCTCAAGGCTGTCTTTCTTGAAGCGGCGGGCGATGGAGGTGCCGATCACACAGGTCAGCATGATCGGCACGATAACCTCGTAACTGTCGGTGATCTCAAACAGCATGAAGATGGCGGTCATCGGCGCATGGGTCGCGGCGGCAAGGAAAGCGCCCATGCCCACCAGGGCATAGGCACCGGCGGACATCCCCACCCCCGGAAAGATAATCTCCAGCAGATGACCATAGGCGCCGCCCGTGACCGCACCAAGGAACAGACAGGGAGCGAACAACCCGCCGGGCATACCGGAGCCCAGGGTAATCGAGGTTGCCACCATCTTGGCGATCACCAGCAGCCCGAGCAGGTACCAGCTGTGCTGCCCGATGAGCACCGAACTGATGAATTCGTAGCCGTTGCCGAAGACCTGCGGCAGACCGATGCCGATCACCCCGACAGCGAGCCCGCCGAAGAAGGGTTTGGACAGGCGCGGCAGCTTGAGCGCAGCGATGCGGTCCTTGATCTTGTAATGCAGGTCAATAAAACCCGCCGCCAGTCCGCCGACAAGGAATCCGAGAATGACGTACAGGCCAATCTCCCAGAAACTCCCCATCGCGTAAGGGGGAGCGACGATTTCCGAGATATCGCCCAACAGGGCACGGGAGACAACGGTCGCCATGGCACTGGCGATGACGATGGAGGTAAAACTGGCCAGGGCGTAGGAGGATAACAGCACGATTTCCGTCGCAAAAAATACGCCGGCAATGGGGGCATTGAAGGTTGCCGCGACCCCGGCCGCCGCACCGCAGGCGACCAGGACCTTGAGGCGTTCGCCACTCATGCGGAAGGATTTGCCGAACTGACTGCCGATGGTGCCGCCAATGACCGCAATCGGTCCTTCCTGACCGGCACTCCCCCCTGTCCCCAGGGTGATGGCGGAGGCCAGCCCCTTGGTGAAGAGTGGCCTGAACGGCAGCTTGGCACCGCGCAGGTTGACCTTGACGAGAAAACCCGAAAACCCGCCCTTGAGATCCTTGGGGAAAAGTATCCACAGGGGGATCAGCAACAGTCCGCCGATCGCCGGCATAAACATGACCAGGACCCGCTGGAAGGACCATTCATCCGTTGAAATATTGAACAGGTCGAAGGTCTGCTCGACGATGAGCCAGTGCACCAGCTCGATGGTCATGCGGAAGACGTAGTTCCCCAGTCCGCCGAGCATGCCGATGATCATCGCCAGAATAATCAGAAAGGTGTTTTCACTGACCTTCAGACGATCAACCAGCAACTGGATGACGGCCCTGAGCTGGCGCGCCAGGTGGACGGGTGAAATAAGGTTGGCCAATCGCATAGGGCTGATATCAACAACTTAAAGGACAAAGACGCGGCATTCCGCAACAGCAACATCGGGACGTAACCTCTTCCCGCCGACAATAACAGAGCAAAAATCAAGCAGGCAGACAACACACACCCGCTGCAATGACGCAGGTTTTCCAGTCTGTCCTGGCCACCCGTTGAACATCCGCACAAAAGAGGCCTTTTTGCTCAAAGGGTGAATATATACAGCTGGGATTATAGACTGCAAGGATTTGTTCAAAATAACCCGCAACAGGGCCGCAAGGCCACACGACAGCCTGACACATGGTCCGGTTATGTAGCCGTGTGCGGCAGGCGGGCCGGGCTTGAACAGAATCATGGCAGGATCCGGCAACCATCCGGGCAGGCGGTTCTTCCGGGGGCAGACAAAGAACCGACAGGGCTTCCCCTTACGGCCCCTTTGTCTCCTTGCGCAGCAGAACAGATCGCAGAATACTCAACAACCGGCTGAAGATTATTCCGCACAGAGGATGACAGCCACTTTTATCCGAATCGTCAATAATCCAAAAAACCCTTTGGTATCAGATGGATGGACAACTGATAAAAAAGTGGCATCGGTTATGCAGAAGGAGAAAACACGAGATGAACATCAATTGACGTCGGTTCTGCCTGGCGGAAGAGAACAACCTGAACAGAAAAAAGGAGAGTCACATCATGAAAAAAAGATTTTCATTTATCGGCGGATTGGTCGCTTTGCTGCTGCTGGGTCTGACAGCAACATCTTTTGCGGGGGTTCACGCTGACCAGCGC
>JAWOIX010000040.1:0-43633 GCA_046484405.1 Pelovirga sp. | reverse complement strand
TCGTGATCCCGCGCTCGCGCTCTTCCGGCGCGTTGTCGATCTGGTCAAATCCCTTGATCTCACCCTTGCCCATCTTCTCCGCCAGCACCTTGGTAATCGCCGCCGTCAGAGTCGTCTTGCCATGGTCAACGTGACCGATCGTTCCTACATTGACGTGCGGCTTCAACCGCTCAAATTTCGCCTTGGCCATTTCAAATCCTCCCTTTGTTTTCTTACAACCTAGTTTTTAAATGAAGTACAGTCACTATTTTTTCAGCAAACACCATAACGTCAGAACATAAAATAAAAACACTCCGGAGAAAAGATGGAGCCCACAACCAGATTTGAACTGGTGACCTCATCCTTACCAAGGATGCGCTCTACCGACTGAGCTATGTGGGCCCAAAACCTCTTCTTATGGAACATGAAATGGAGCGGGAAACGGGACTCGAACCCGCGACCCTCAGCTTGGAAGGCTGACGCTCTAGCCAACTGAGCTATTCCCGCCTAAATTCTTCTGCTGGCAAATTGATCCGTGGACCCATGCCTCGCCCTGCCCCAGTTCCTGCGGCCGCTACGGCCTCCTGGTCAACAGTCAACGAACCTTAGTCCGGCAAGTTTTTTAATGGTGGAGGGGGGAGGATTCGAACCTCCGAAGTCTTCGACGTCAGATTTACAGTCTGATCCCTTTGGCCGCTCGGGAACCCCTCCAGGGGAACCTGCTTGTATTCTATTGTCTCGGGCACGCCCGTCACTGCTTTACTGGAGCTGGCGAGAGGAATTGAACCCCCAACCTACTGATTACAAGTCAGTTGCTCTACCGATTGAGCTACGCCAGCATAAGACGCGACTTATATCCCAGAAGGCCGGTGAATGCAAGAGAAAAAGTGATCGTTTTCCCGCTTCCGTTAATCTCGCCAACAGCGCCGTCTTATAGTGCATCAGGGCGACCCCTGTCAACAACAAATGCCGGCGGCAGCGGAAAATTCTCCGCTGCCGGCCCCATGCGCGGATGCCGTCACGGTGAACCGGGCGCCCGCCGGGTCAGTGCGCCAGCGTCCCTGCCTGTGTCTGCCGCACCACCTCGTACAGGGCAATGCCGGCCGCCACCGAGGCATTGAGGGAGGTCATCCTGCCACGCATGGGCAGCGCCAGCAACAGATCGCAGTGACTGCGGATGTTCGGCCGCAGCCCCTTGCCTTCGCTGCCGACCACCAGGGCCAGGGAACGATTCAAATCGGTGGCAAACAAAGCCTCCGCCGGGCCGTCACCCGCCAGGCCGTAACACCAGACTCCGGCTTCCTTGAGAACCTCCAGGGTCCGCGACAGATTGGTCACCTGGCACAGCGGCAGGTGGGCCAGTGCCCCGGCTGCGGCCTTTTCCACCACCGGGGTGACCGGGCAGGCGCGATCCCTGGCGACGATCACACCGTGGCAGCCAGCCGCTTCGGCGCTGCGCAGCAGGGCTCCAAAATTGTGCGGGTCGGTGATTCCGTCGAGCAGCAGGAATAGCGCGTTTCTGCCGCTGCTGCGCCAGAGCTGCAGCAAGGTCTCCAGATCGGTATAGCAAAACGGCTCGAGGCGCAGGGCAACACCCTGATGGCGCGCATGACCGGCCAGGCGGTCGAGCTCGTCACGCGACAGCCAGCGGACCGGCACCTGGCGCGCCAGCGCCAGCTTCTCCAGACGCGCCAGGCGCGGCTGGCGGGGCCCGTCAAGCAGGAGCAGTTCCAGCGGGCGCCGGCCGGTACTTTCAAGAGATTCCGTGACCGGGTTGATGCCGTAGAGATAGTCAGCCATCAGTGCGCCAGTGCCGCGCTGATCTCGTCGAGAATCCTGCCGGCGGCAGCCAGCGGATCTGCGGCAGCGGAAATCGGCCGGCCGATCACCAATGCGGTCGCGCCTGCGGCAATGGCCGTGGCCGGTGTCGCCACCCGCTTCTGATCATCCTGGGCAGCAAAGCCGGGACGCACCCCCGGGGTGACGATGGCAAAGTCGGGGCCGCAGGCGGCACGAATCAGCGCCGCCTCCTGCGGCGATGCGACGACGCCGTCACACCCTGCCGCCTGGGCGAGGCGGGCCAGGCGCACCACCATCTCAGCGACCGGCCGGTCAATCCCGATCTCGCTCAAGGTTGCCTGGTCCGCGGACGTGAGGATGGTGACCGCCAGCAACTGCGGCCGTGGCACCCCCGCGGCGCTGCACCAGGCATCCATCTCGGCGACGGTGGTACGCATCATCTGCGCACCGCCCAGGGCATGAACGTTGAACATGCGCACGCCGAGCCGGCAGGCCTCAATCGCCGCCTTGGCGACGGTGTTGGGAATATCGTGATATTTCAGATCGAGAAACACCGCGGCGCCATACTCCCGCACCATCCGTACCACATCTGGCCCGCAACGGGTAAAGAGCTGCTTGCCGATCTTGAACACCCCGACGTTGTCCTTGAGTTGCTCGACCCACTGCCGGGCCTGTTCACAGTCGTCAACATCGAGGGCAAATATCAACCGCTCCCTGGCCTCCTCGTTCATTTGCTTCTCCCTGCGAGCACCCGCGCCCGCGCTGTATTTTCCTGCACCCTGGCGATCAGCGGCCGGGCCTGTTCGGCGGGCAGTTCGCGCCGCAGCATCATTGTTTCCAGATAGGCCACCTCACTGAGTGAGTCGACCAGAAGCTTCTTTTTGTCCTCGCGGTCCAGTCCGGCGAGATTGGCCACCAGGCTGTGGCCGTCGAGAGTGCCGTCCGGGCGCAGCTCGACATCGCGTAAAACGAAAGAGTACGGGGGTTGCAGATCCTTCAGGGCCGCCGATATTTCATGGACAAAAGCCGGCCGAAGGTCCTTCATCTTGATAAAAATCATCTGGAACAGACTGTTGTAGACCGTGAGAATCTGGCCAAGGTCTTCCTCTATCGCGGTACCGGGAGCCTCTTCCATGCGCAGGACCCCTTTTTCGATCAGGGAATAGAGGGTCCGGATACCGTCGAACTCGCGCAATCCCGCGCGGCGGAACAGGTCACAGGCACTGAGCTGGCCGAACTGGGCGAGACTCAGCAGGCGCGCTTCGACCTCCGTCAGGTTGCTGAACTCGGCTCCCGTCTCCACCGGGTAGGCGTCGAGGGAGAGGATCTTGCGCATGAACAGGGCGGTTTCGTCGAGCCGGCGCAGACCCTCCATGATCATATTCTGGGTACTCATCGACAGTCGCAGAACCTGCTCCTGCTCGATCGGCCGGAGCTGAAAATAAAATGCTCCGCGGTCGGCACGAAAGAGGTTGTAGAGAATGTTTTCCACCTGGCTGCGGGCGGCCAGCCACAGGTCTTTGGGGGACACCGCGCCCTGCTCGACCAGCAGCTTGCCGAGGGTCGTCGTCTGGCTGGCCTGACCGCGCAGGCGCAGCAGCGTTGCCTTTTCGATCTTGCCGAGGGAGAAGAGAACCGCGCCGAGATCTTCCGCCGCAAAGGTGCTGGTCGCGTACACCACCTCGCCCTGCTGAAAGTACAGCGCCTTGGTGCCGCCCTGCAGGACGATGGTGAGCACGCCGGTCTTGCGGAACATATTGAAGTAGGAGAGCAGGTCGGCTATCGTCCCCTCTTCGACGACCCCCGCCAGCAGGACCGGCGTATCGGTCTGGCTGCCCGCCAGCATCAGGTGGCTGTCCGAAACGGAAAGCAGCTCCAGCGGCTTGGTTGCCAGCGGCTGACGCACCTCCGGCGGAAGTTTCAGCCAGCCCTGATTATCAATGTAATACTCTGTCATAAGAATCCACGTGCCGGCCGGGCTGCAACCATCTGCTAGTGCGCCAGGGCGGTCTCGATCTGGCGCCGCAAAAGCGCCACCAGGTCAGCGGTCGGAACCATCGTTTGTGCGCCGGTCGCCCGGTCCTTGAGTTCCACCGCTCCCTCCTTGAGACTGCGCGCACCAACGGTCACCCGCAGCGGGATGCCAATCAGATCGGCGTCCTTGAACTTGATGCCGGGTCGCTCATCCCGATCATCCAGCAGGACCTCGACACCGCCGGCGAGCAGTTCCTGATAGATCTCTTCACTCGCCCGGCGAACCTCCTCATCCTTGGGATTGACCATCACCACGAGGACCTGGAACGGCGCCAGGGGGAGCGGCCAGATCATGCCATCGGCATCGTGATTCTGTTCAATGGAGGCGGCAGCGGTGCGGCCGATGCCGATGCCGTAACAGCCCATGATGATATCATTGCTCTTGCCGTCGGCCGCGAGAAAGGTCGCCTTCATTGCCTGGGAGTACTTTGTTCCGAGCTTGAAGATGTGGCCGACCTCGATACCGCGGGTGTTGACAAAAGCCCCGCCGCAATGAGGGCAGGGATCTCCGGCATTGGCATTGCGCAGATCGGCAAACTGCTCGACGGTGAAGTCGCGTTCAAGGTTGACCCCTTCGAGATGGATGTCGCGCTCATTGCCGCCGACCCCCATGTTGCGCAGGTATTTCACCGCGTTGTCCGCGTAGATGGGCAGCGGCAGGCCGACCGGACCGGAGAAACCGACCGGACCGCCGGTGGCCGCCTCGATCTGCTCGACCGTTGCCAGTTCGGCCACCGAGGCGCCGAGAAGATTCTTGATCTTGGCCAGGTTCAGTTCATGGTCGCCGCGAACGAGAACGGCCACGGGACGATTGTCCGCCATGACGATCATCGTTTTGACGATCTGGCGCGGTTCCAGCTGCAGCATCTGTGACACATCTGCAACGGTATGTGCGCCCTTGGTGACAACCCGCTCGACCGGATTCCATGCGGCGGTCGACAAGGTGCCCTGATCGACAACCAGCGCCTTTTCAATATTGGCCGAGTAGGAACAACTGTCGCAGCTGATCACGACATCCTCGCCGGTATCGGCGAGGACCATGAATTCGTGGCTGAACGATCCGCCGATTGCCCCGGAGTCGGCCTCGACCATACGATAGCGCAAACCGCAGCGCTCAAAAATCCGGCAATAGGCCTGGCGCATCTTCTGATAGCTGAGGTTGGCGCCCTCCTCGGTATTGTCGAAGGAGTAGGCATCCTTCATGATAAACTCGCGGCCGCGCATCAGGCCGAAGCGGGGCCGGACTTCGTCGCGGAACTTGGTCTGGATCTGGTAGAGGTTGACGGGCAGCTGGCGATAGGATTTGACATGGCTGCGAACGATGTCGGTAATCACTTCCTCATGGGTCGGTCCCATGCAGAAGTCGCGGCCATGGCGGTCCTTGAAACGCAGCAGCTCCTTGCCGTAGTAGTCCCAGCGCCCCGACTCCTGCCAGAGTTCGGCCGGATTGGCAACCGGCATCAGGCACTCGATCGCCCCGGCCCGGTTCATCTCTTCACGGACGATCTCCTCGACCTTGCGCACCACCCGCAAACCAAGGGGCAGATAGCTGTAGACACCGGCGGCCGCCTTGCGGATCATCCCGGCGCGCATCATTAACTGGTGGCTGACCACCTCGGCGTCCGCCGGAGTCTCCTTGAGCGTCGGCAAAAAATACTCTGTATAGCGCATCGTTTTTCCCTGTTTCTTGATGGATTGAAGGTCTCAGCAGTGGGGCGCAAAGCACATCACAGCAACAAAAACTAACCTGACAACAGCGCAAATGCAAGCGGCTTAGGGCAACGGAGCAGGCAGTGGCGGGTTATCTGCCGAACGGCGTTTCACCTCGGCCCAGGCGGCGGCGACCAGGACATCGGCAAGCTCCGCCTGGGGCACCTTGCGCAGCATCTCCCCCTGGCGGAACAGGATGCCTTCGTTGTGCCCTCCGGCAATGCCCAGATCGGCCTCACGCGCCTCGCCGGGGCCGTTGACCACGCAGCCCATCACCGCAATCGTCAGCGGCAGCGGCAGATCCTGCAGTCGTTCTTCCACCTCTTCAGCGATGCGGATGAGATCGATCTGACAGCGGCCGCAGGTCGGGCAGCTGACGAAGACCGGTCCGCGCTGGCGTAAACCGAGGCTTTTGAGAATTTCCCAGCCAACCCGCACTTCGGTGACCGGGTCGCCGGTCAGGGACACCCGCAGGGTGTCGCCGATCCCTTCCTGCAGGAGAATCCCCAGCCCGATGGCGCTTTTGATCGTGCCGCTCCAGGTGGTTCCGGCCTCGGTGATACCGATATGCAGCGGATAATCCACCTGCTGCGCCAGCAGCCGGTAAGCGGCCACGGTTCTGCCGATATCAGAGGCTTTGAGGCTGACCTTGATCTGCTGGAAACCGAGATCCTCGAGCTGGCGGATATGTCCCATCGCGCTTTCGACCATGGCCGCCGCCGTTGCCCGGCCATGCTTACGCAACAACTCCGGTTCGAGGGAACCGGCATTGACGCCGATACGGATCGGGATCTGCCCGGCGGCGCAGGCCCGCACGACCTCGGCGACCTTCCAGCGGGCCCCGATATTGCCCGGATTCAGACGCAGACCGTCGACCCCGGCGGCGACACTGGCCAGGGCGAGGCGGTGATCGAAATGGATATCGGCGATCAGGGCGATCTGGCACTCGCGCCGGATCTGCGCCAGGGCGGCGGCGGCCGCCTGATCAGGCACGGCGCAGCGCACGACTTCGCAGCCGGCCGCCTGGAGCTGCGCGATCTGCGCGACGGTGGCGGCGCTGTCACGGGTATCAGTGGTACACATGGACTGCACGCGAATCGCCGCATCGCCACCGATGGTGGTCTGTCCAAGGCTGAGTTGTCGCGTTTTACGCCGCACGATGAATCTCCTGAACAATGGGACGAAGAAAACCTGCGGCGCAGTCTACCTGAGTTGCCTGGTGCAGACAAGTCGACAATAATTGACACTGTGCGCCGCCAGGGGTACTGTGCAGCGATTCAACCCGGCCCCATTCAACCGACCCATTGCCGCAGCATAAGCGAAACCGGACAGATGACAAAAACCACGACGGGCACAAAAAAAACAAACCGAGAACCGCTGGAAACCCTCAAGCTGACCATCACCGCCCTCGACAGGGAGGGGGTTGGCCTGGCCAGCGTCGGACCCCGCACCGCCCTGGTGCAGGGGGCCTTCCCCGGCGAAACGGTGGTCGCGGCTGTCGAGCATACTGGCCGCACCCATATTTTCACCCACCTGCAGAAGGTCCTGCGCAATGCCCCGGAACGCACCGCGCAGTGCCTCTGCCCGATCGAACTGACCTGCCTGGGCTGCCCGATCATCAGTATGAAATACCAGGCCCAGCTCGATTACAAGCAGCAACGCGTCGAAACCGCCCTGCTGGAACAGCTGCCGGGAGAACACTTCCAGGTTGATGCGGTGCTGCCGTCACCGGAAACGACCGCCTACCGCACCAGCGCAAAACTTGCCTTTGCCCGCAAACGGGACAAAGTCCTCCTCGGTCTCTACCAGCGCGGCAGCCACGAGGTGATCGACATCCCCACGTGTGCCGTCCATCATCCACTGATCAACCGGATCGCCAGAATTGTCCGCGAGGACGTCCTGCGCCAGGGGATCTCCATTTATAACCCGCGGCAGAAACGCGGCCTGCTACGCTATCTGCTGATTCGCATCAGCCCCGACAACAACCGCGCCCTGGTCACCTTCATCTGCAATTTCAGGGACTACCAGCAGTTGCCCAGGCTGGCAAAAATGCTGGTCAAAAAGGTGCCCGAGGTGATCGGTGTTCATCAGAACATCAACAGTTCGACCGGCAATGTGATCCTCGGCAACGAAACCATCAAGCTGCTGGGCCATCCCGACCTGATTGAACAGGTCGGCGACATCCGCCTGCACATCGCCCCGGAATCCTTCTTCCAGATCAATACCCGCCAGGCCGCACGGATGTACGCCTTGATCTGTGACTGGGCCGGCCTGACCAGCCGCGACAGCGCCGTGGATCTGTTCTGCGGTATCGGCGGGATCGCCCTCCACCTAGCCCGCTTCGCCGGACGGGTCAAGGGGATCGAAGTGGTCCCCGAGGCGGTGCGCAATGCGACGGCCAATGCCGCCCTCAACAACCTGACCAACTGCTCCTTCAGCGCCGGAGACGCCACCCTGGAACTGGAACGCATGGTTGCCGGTGGCGCGCCGCCACCCAGCCTGGTGACCCTGAACCCACCACGCAAGGGGTGCGGTGAAGAGCTGCTCGAGCAGCTCCTGCTGCTGCGCCCGCGCCAGATCATCTATGTCTCCTGTGACCCTGACACCCTCGCCCAGGATCTGCGGCGGCTGGTCGGCGGCGGCTACCGGATCGAGCGCCTGCAACCGGTCGACATGTTCCCGCAGACCGCCCATGTCGAAACCCTGGTCCAGCTGATCCATTGCGCCACCCGATGAGGTCTCGCTGTCACAGTTACCGGGCAACCAGCGCAGACCAAACCGGTCCCGTTTTTTCCTGTTCCGTGCCAGTTTACCGACAATGGATTGAATTTCCCCACCAGTTCGCCTACATTTGAAGGCAGTCGTCCCAGGTATTCTCGATAAGGAGCACCACACCATGCTTGAATTTGACTACCGTGGGCACCAGTGTCCCTATCCGGTGGTAGAGACGCGCAAGCAGATCCTTGCCCATCCCGGGCAGCGCATCCGCGTTCTGGTGGATGATGAGATCTGTCGTGACAACCTGTTGCGCCTGGTGGAGAAGATGGCCTATCAGGCCGCTGTGCAACGGGTGGCAACCGGCTATGAACTCGACCTGACACCACCGCTGCAGCACCCCGGGCCCGCTGCCACGCCCTCCCGCGCCGCCGCAACCGCCGCCGCAGGGACCGTCATCTACTGCGGCAGCGACCAGATGGGCAGCGGCGATGCCGACTTCGGGCGCGTGCTGCTGCGCAACTTCCTGATGACGCAGCTGGAACTTGTTCCCCTGCCCAGAGCCATTCTCTTCGTCAACAGCGGCATCCATCTCACCACGGCGGGATCCGAAGCTCTGGAAGCCCTCGAGGCCCTCGCGAGCGCCGGCGTGGATATCGCCAGCTGTGGCCTGTGCCTTGACTTCTACCAGAAAAAACAACAGCTCAAGGTGGGCCGCGTGACCAACATGCTTGACATCGCCGAAATTCAGCAGCAGGCGGCTCGGGTTGTCTGCCCCTGACCCGCCACGACCACAGACCGACCATCCGGACCGGCGCCACACCAGAAGCTGAACCGGATCTGCAAAGGAGGGGGATAAACCGTATGACAGACATGATTTGCAATCACCCATTCAGCGGTGCAATGGCCTGGACCAGGGACACCCGTAACAGGACAGCACCATGTTGACGCAACGGCGCAGCGGCATTCTTCTGCACCCGACATCCCTGCCCGGGTCACAGCATTGCGGATCCCTCGGCGTCGAGGCGCGGAACTTTATCGACCTTATTGCCGGTTGCGGGCAATCGGTCTGGCAGGTCCTGCCCCTCAATCCAACCGGCCACGGCAACTGCCCCTACAGCTGTTTTTCTGCCTTTGCCGGCAACCCCCTGCTGATCAACCTGATCGCCCTGACCGAGGTCGGCGATCTGACCAAACCGGATCTGCCGGTGCCCGCACCTGCTACCGACCAGGCCAACTTTGCCGCGGCCATGCGCGACCAGTACCCGTTGCTGCGCCGGGCCTGGGAAAACTTTCAGCGTAATGCCGGCACCGAGCGCCGCGCGCGCTTCATGGAATTCTGCACCGAACAGTCCTACTGGCTCGACGACTACGCCCTTTTTGAAACCCTGCGTGCGAACCAGGGGCAACGCCCCTGGCACGACTGGCCGGAGCCCCTGCGCCAGCGCGATCCGGCGACTCTGGCGCGCTGCCTGAACGACTTTTCCGCAGACATTCACTGGCACAAGTACATGCAGTACATCTTCTACGAGCAGTGGTTCGCATTGACCAGCTACGCCCGCCAGCAGGGCGTCAGAATCATGGGAGATCTGCCGATTTTTGTCGCCGAGAATTCCGCAGATGTCTGGTCCCACCGCGAGCTTTTCCACCTCGACGAACAGGGTCGTGCGACGCTGGTTGCCGGCGTGCCGCCCGACTACTTCAGCGCTACGGGACAGCGCTGGGGCAATCCCCTCTACTGCTGGGAGCGGCTCAGAGACCAGGACTTTTCCTGGTGGCGCAAGCGTTTTGCCTGGAACTTTAAAATGTTCGACCTGCTGCGCGTCGATCACTTCCGCGGCTTCTCCGCCTGCTGGGCGATTCCGGCAGCAGATCAGACCGCAGAAAACGGCTACTGGCTCGCCACCCCGGGGCGCGAACTCTTTATCCGGCTGCAGCAGGATCACGGCGATCTGCCGATTCTCGCCGAGGATCTCGGCATAATTACTGCCGATGTGGTCGAGCTCCGGCAGGAATTCGCCCTGCCCGGCATGAAGATCCTGCAGTTTGCCTTTGATTCCGGGGCAGACAATCCCTACCTCCCCCACAACCACAGCACTGACGCGGCTGTCTACACCGGCACCCACGACAACGACACCAGCCTCGGCTGGTGGCATCACCTGGATGCCGGCGGCAGGGAGCGCGTCAAGGACTATCTGCGCCGCCCGTGCCAGGAAATGCCCTGGCCGCTGATCGAAACCGCCCTGGCGAGCGTTGCCAGACTGGCCATCATTCCTCTCCAGGACATCCTCGCTCTGCCGTCAACGGCACGCATGAATACTCCCGGTACCGCGACGGGGAACTGGTCATGGCGTTATCAGAAAAACCACCTGGAGGAACGCATCTGCGAACGCCTGCGTCACGCGACACATCTCTACGGTCGCGATCTGTGCTTTCACACAGAAATTACCTGATCTGGGTTCCGTTGTTGTCGCCGTTTTCGTGCTTGTGTTATCCTGCCGCCCAGTTGGATCCGAGCGTTACTAACCCCACGTGTACACACTTTGGAGGAACCCTTGAAAAATCGGACTTTTTGCTGCGCAATAATCATCATGACCGCACTGCTGTTCGGCTGCCAGCAGAGTGACACCTCTTCATCAACCGCGGCACCGCAGGCTGCCGTTACACCGTCACCGGCAGCGACCCCGGCGAAAGCAGCCAACACCTCCGGCGTCGTCATTGAGACCATCAATGCGCAGGGCTACACCTACGTTCAGGTCGACAGCGACGGCGAAAAAATCTGGGCGGCAACCCCGCAGTTCGCCGTCAGTGAAGGTGATATGGTCGTTATTCCCGAAGGAATGCCGATGCATAACTACTACAGCCAGAGCCTGGAGCGCGAGTTCGAGGTGGTTTACTTCGTTGAATCGATTCTCAATGCCAGCACCGCATCCGCGTCAACCGCTTCCCCCTCCCAGGCACAGATGCCGGAAGGGCATCCGCCGATCAGTGGCGCTGCCGCTCCGGCCCAGGTCGAGCTGACCGATGTCGTCAAACTCGACGACGGGATGAGCATTGAAGAGATCTACGCCGCCCGCGGCGATCTGTCCGGCAAGGAAGTCAAATTACGTGGCAAGGTGGTCAAATTCAGCCCGCAGATCATGGGGACCAACTGGATCCACCTGCAGGACGGCAGCGGCAGTGCTGACGCCGGCACCCATGACCTGACCGTGACGACCGGTGAACAGCTCAAGGTCGGCGACATTGTCGTCGCCAGCGGCGCGGTCACCCTCGACAAGGATTTCGGCCATGGCTACTTCTATGACCTGATCATTGAAAATGCCGTGGTGGCGGTCGAATAGACCGGTTCTCCGCAAACCTCTTACAAAAAAAGCCTCCGCTTGCCCCGGAGGCTTTTTTTGTATCTGCCAGCATCCGCTCAGGGCACGCCAGCCCCCCTGTCCGACCTGTCAGTTGCCGTCCCGCTGCTGCAACGCCTGATAGAGTTTTGCCGCAAGGGATGCGGGCAGTCCCGGGACTGCGGCGATCTCCTCCAGGCTTGCCGCCCGCAGCCGCTTCACGCTGCCAAAGTGCTTCAGCAGAGCCTTGCGGCGCGCCGGACCGATTCCCGGAATCTGGTCGAGAGCAGAGCTCAGGCTGGCCTTGCCGCGTAACTTGCGATGATAGCCGATCGCAAAGCGGTGGGCCTCATCACGCAGACGCTGGAGCAGGAATGCCGCTGCAGAGCCATGTCGAAACGTCAGCGGATTCTTCCGCCCCGGCACAAAGAAGCGCTCTTCAGTGCGCTCGACCACCTGCCCGCGCACATTAGACAACACCCGGCTCTTGGCAATACCGACCGCAGCAATTGCGCCGCCGAGTCCAAATTCGGCAAGCACCGCCGTCAGGACACCGAGCTGCCCCTTGCCCCCGTCGATGAGAATCAAATCGGGCAGATTGTTCTCCACGCGGCCGCGCTCCAGGCGACGCCGCAGAACCTCGCCCAGCGACGCATAATCGTCCGCGCCGATGACGGTTTTGATCCGGTAACGGCGGTACTCCGCACTCGCCGGCTCGGCATCAAGGAACACGACCATGCTCCCGACGGCCTCGGCACCCTGGACATTGGAAATATCAAAGCACTCGATACGACGCGGCAAACGCGGCAGTTTCAGGCGTTCCTGCAGTTCGCCAAGCAGGTTTTCCCGCGCCTGCCGACGTTGCCCGCGCTGGCGGTAGGATTCGACCGCGTTGCGCTGGGCCAGCTCGCAAAGCCGCTTCTTTTCTCCACGCTGAGGGCTGAGCAGATGAACCCGCTTGCCGCGCTTTTCACTCAACCAGTCCGCCAGCAGCGCCTCCCCCTCGAGGGGGAAGGGGAGCAGCAGCTGGTCAGGAAGGATGACCTCGCGGGAATAGAAATCGAGGAGAAAACCGTGCACCAGTTCTGCCAGGTCAAGAACCCATTCCAGCAGAAAGCTGCGCCGGCCGACCAATTTGCCATTGCGGACAAATAGCAGGGTGACTTCGACCTCACCGCCGTCCTTGTGGACGCCGATGACATCCTGGTCGCCACCGCCGTGTTCACTGACTTTCTGTTTTTCAATGCTCTGCTCGATCAGGCGGATCTGGTCACGCAGCGCGGCGGCCTGCTCATAGTGCAGCGCCGCTGCTTCCTGTGCCATCCGCTCGCGCAAGGAGCGGATCACCTCCGACTCGCGTCCATGGAGCAGCTGGATCACACCATCGACCAGCTGACGGTAGTCCGACCGGCTGATCTTGCCATAACAGGGGGCACTGCACTGACCGATCTGGTGAAACAGACAGGGACGGCCGCGCTGCCGGCAGCGCTCCATGGGGGCGTGGCGCAGAGGAAAAATGCGGTATATCTGGCGCAGGGTTGCGCGGATCGCCGCCGCCGAGGAATAGGGTCCGAAATAGTGCGCGCCGTCATTTTTCACCTGGCGCACCACCTGCATCATGGGAAAATCCTCACGCAGATCGATGCGGACGGATACGTAGGTCTTGTCATCGCGCAGGTCGATATTGTACCGCGGCCGGTGCTGCTTGATCAGGGTGTTCTCAAGCAGCAGGGCCTCTTTTTCCGTATCGGTGACAATCACCTCGATGCGTTGCACTTTTTTCATCAGCAGGGGGATCTGCTGGCGGCCGTCACCGGTGGCGGAAAAATAGCTGCGCAAACGTGAGCGCAACCTGCGCGCCTTGCCGATGTAGAGGATCACTCCATCGGCATCGAGCATCTGGTACACCCCGGGGGCCTGGGGATAGGTTTTCAGGTCGGGTAAGTACATCCGTATCATCCCTGGACTCTGCTGCGCCGGGCGGCGACAGCGCTACGACAACGGGCGGGAGAGGCGGACCAACGGTCATCCTTCAATCCCTTCTCTTTTCGTTACAACAGGTTAAGTTGTTGTCATGGACAAAAGAGATGCCTTTGCGCTAAACTTCAGGCTGATAGCGCCGATCACGCATTTCGCGTCACGGGTTCCTACCAGCAAAGAAGGGCAGCCACCATGACACTTAAAGATTATTTTACCACCCAGACCGGCAGCGGCATCCTTTCCACGGCTGACCGGCAGGGCCATGTCAGCAGCGCCATCTATGCCCGTCCCACGGTTCTGCCGGACGGCACCATCGCCCTGCTCATGCGCGAGCGCCGCGCCTATCGGAACATCTGTGAGAATCCGCATGCCGCCTATCTCTTCATCGAAAGAGAGGGCGGTTACCGGGGTGTGCGCCTGACCCTGCGCCGCATCGGCGAGCTTGAGGATGCGGAACTGGTCCGGCAGCTGACGCGTCGCACCCTGACGGAAGAGGAGGATCAGGCCAAGGGACCGAAGCACCTGGTGCAATTCCGGATCGAAAAAATCCTCGACCTGATCGGTCCGCAGGAACGGGTCTTCACCGGCCCCTGATCCCGCAGCCTTGCCGGCCAGCCCTGGCTGGCAACCGGCAAGGCCGCCGGATATTTTCACTGGTACAGATCATGGTTATTGTTATAATGCACCCCGGCACCAGGACCAAGCCGTTTCGCAGCCCCGAATACTGACCATCTTTCCATGGAACCAGGCGGACCATGAAAAACCCCTTGTGGCAGAACATCTTCCGCAACCAGTCGCAAAAACAGACCCTCGCGTATTTCCTCAGCCAGGTCCCGATGTTCAGCAAGCTGACGCAGCGGGAACTGGGCTATCTGGAGAAACTCGTCCATATCCGTAATTTTGAAGCGGATGAAACAGTTTTTTCCGCCGGAGACATCGGCTCGGGAATGTATATCGTACGCTCCGGCCAGGTCCAGATTTTCAACCAGGACCAGGACGGTGTCGAACAGGTGGCCGCCCTGCTCGAGCCGGGCGATTTTTTCGGCGAGGTTGCCCTGACCGCTTCACGGCCGCGCTGCGCGTCGGCACGGGCAACGGTACCCACCGTACTGGTGGGCCTGTTTCGCTCCGATATTATCGAAGCGGTGCACCGCCACCCGGCGCCGATGGCAAAAATTCTCCTTGGACTCAATCGCGTCGTCGCCGACCGCCTGCTGCAGTGCAACCTGCAGCTGGAACTGATGAACAAGGACCTTGACCGCACCCGGAAACACCATGCCAACGAGTGACCAGCCTGGATTGAATCGCGCCCAGGTCGCCGTTCTGTACCTGGTGCTGACGACCGCCATCGCCTCGGGCATCGCCATTTACTCGTCCGCCTCGACCGTCACCGCACTGTTGCGAACCGCGACCGCCGGCCTGTTTCTGCCGTTGCTGCTGTCGATGATCGTTGCTTTTCTGCTCGATCCGCTGATGCGCAGCCTCGAAAATCGCGGCATCAACCGCACCCTGGCGATCTTCATCATTTACCTGTGTATCTCGGCCGCCCTGTTCCTGCTCCTGGTGTTGATCGGGCCGCCGAACTGGCGCGGCATGATGCAGGCCCTCAAGGCCGATGTGCCGCGCTACATCAGTTTTGCCTTCTCCTATCTGACCAGCCTGCTGGAGCAGGTTCAGCAACACTTTCCCTTTATCGCCCATTACAACCTGATCGACCACCTGCGGGATTTCTCCCAGACCGTAATCGGCCTGGTCCTGGTCCAGACGCCGCGCTCGGCCATGCGTATCGGCAGCCTGCTGGTTCTGGTCCCGCTGTTCTCGTTCTTTTTTCTGCGCGACAGCCGCCGCATCATGCGCGTGCTGATTTCCCTGACCCCCAACCGCTACTTTGAGATGGTCCTCGATATCTACGCCCATGTCAGCTGGCAGCTGTCCAACTTCATTCGCGGACGGGTCATCGAGGCGACGATTGTCGGCCTGGTGGTATGGGGTGGTCTCTCCCTGACCGACATCCGCTACGCCCCGATCCTGGCGGTGCTTGCCGGAGTCACCAATCTCGTGCCCTATATCGGCCCGGTCTTCGGCATGCTCCCCGGGATCATCATCGCCCTGGTTGATCTGGGGGTCGGTGCCCAGTTCTGGTGGATTCTCTGCGTCTACATTCTCATTGCCCAGGTGATTGTCGACAACATGATCCTGATTCCCGTTCTGATTTCCAAGGTTTCCAACCTGCATCCTCTCTGGGTCATCCTCGCAATCATCATGGGCGGCAAGCTCTACGGCGTTCTCGGGATGATCATCGGTGTGCCGATCGCCAGCATCATCAACATCATCATTATCGAGATCCGCCAGTACCGCAGGACCTTCAACCCCTATGCGCGCTATTTTTCCAGTCGCGGCAAGATGCGCTGATGAAGCCGACGACCGACCTTCTCGCGGCGGTGCTGACGCTGGTTGAACAGACGGGTACCTTTCAGCTCGAGCACTTCCGCACCTTCGCCGCCGGCGCCGGCAGTGAAAAGCAGGCGCGGGAGCTGGTTTCGGCAGTGGATGTCGAGTCGGAACAGCGCCTCATCGAGGGACTCGGCAGATTGCTGCCGGAAGCCGGATTCTACGGCGAGGAATCCGGGCTGCAGGGGGACAGGACGCTGCGCTGGGTGATTGATCCCCTCGACGGCACCACCAACTATCTCAGCGGCCTCGATCAGTTCTGTATTTCCGTCGCCCTGGAACGGGAGGGGCGCAGCGAGCTCGGGGTGGTCTGGCGGCCGGCCTCGGCGGAATCCTTCAGCGCGGTCCGCGGGGCGGGGCTCTTTTACAACCGCCGGCGATGCCGCCGCGTGCCGCCATTGGCCCTGCAGCAGGCGCTGGTCGGCACCGGCTTTCCCTACCGCTCCGAAGACCTGGCCGATCCCTTCTTTGCCTGTGCCCGGGAGGTTCTCTACCGTTGTCGCGGCATCCGTCGTTTCGGCTCCGCGGCGCTTGACCTGTGCTACGTTGCCGCCGGCTTCCTGCAGGGGTTCTGGGAAACGGACCTGCAGCCCTACGATGTGGCCGCGGCGCTGTTGTTTCTTGAAGAAAGCGGCTGCGTCACCAGCAATGAACACGGCGTCCGCTACTCCCCCTATGACGACCGGATCCTGGTGGCCGGCTTCCCCGGCGTTCACGCCGAACTCCTCCCCCTGATCAGCAGCCATTACGCCCCGCCGCCGCGCTGAAGACAGCGCCCGCCGCGCGCCCCGGCCAGCGGCGTGACGCGCCGCGGATCTGCCAGAGCGGTCAACGCGGTGCGGTGCGCGGCAGGGTCAGGGTAAAAAGGGCGGCGCCGGCGGTGACCAGGGCGCAGAGCAGAAACGGCAGGGCAAAGCTGCCGAAACGCTCGGCGATGATGCCGGCGATGGCCGGACCGCAGACCTGCCCGCCGGCAAAAAAGAAGGTGATCAGGGAAAAACCCGCCGCCGCCTTTGCCGCCCCCAGATAATCCCCCACCGCAGCGGCCATGATGGCCGGGATCGACCAGGCGGTGACCCCGTAGAGAACCACCGAAAGCATCAGCGCCGCATAACCGAGACCGGAACCGGCGAGCAGGTACGCCAGGGTCTGAACGATGAACACTGTCATCAGCCCCCGTTTGCGGCCGATGCGATCGGACAGGGTGCCAAAGAGAATCCCGGAAAACAGGCTGAAAAATCCGACCCAGGACCAGAACTGTCCGGCGACCTTTTCCAGGTAGCCGTGCTCGCTCACCAGGCTGGTCACGAAGAAGGTCCCGTAGACCATATAGGTCAGACCAAAGGCGAGGTACAACAGCCCCAGCAGAACCAGAACACGGCCACTGCCGCGTGGATAGCCCCCTTTCAGTTCGGCATCGGAGAGCCTCTCCTGCCGTCCGACCGGCGCCAGGCCGAGTTCTTCAGGGGTATTTCTGACCAGCAGGACGATCAGCAGGGCAAGGAACAGGACGATTGCAGCGAAGAGCAGCCAGCTCAGTCGCCAGCCGTCATCTCCCGGCAGGGCATTGAGGCGGGGAACGACCCAGCCGGAAAAGATGATCGCCACACCGCTGCCGACCGTCATCAGCCCCGCTGCCCGGCCGCGCTTGTCACGCCGGAACCAGTAGGCAATCAGCACCACCCCCGAGATATTGGCGAGGCCACTGCCGATACCCGTCGTCAGGTACAGAAAAAGGACCATCCGAAAGGTTGTCGCCTGCGACAGGGCGGCCAGGGTCAGGGCGATAAGGACCAGGGACAGCCCCAGGGTCAGGCGTGGCCGCAGCCGCTTCAGCACACCCGGAGTCATGGCAACCGCGAGCAGATAGCCGATGAAGTTGGCCGTTCCCAGATAGCCCATCTGCTCATAACTGAGGGCGAGACCCTCCTGCATCGCCGGCAGCAGCATGCCGAAGGCAAAACGCGCCAGCCCGAGGCAGGAGAAGGTGGTCAGCATGCCGCAGACCACGATCAGCCAGCCGTAGTGAAATGAGCGATGATGCATCATGGTATGATCCGCTCTCGTTGCCGTGTGCTCCGGCCGCCGTTACAGTTGTCGCGTCAGCAGAATCTTCAGGCCGAACCCGCCCAGCAGCAGACCGAGCAAACCGTCGCTGGCACGCCGCAGCAAGCCGCCGCTGAACCATGTGCGCATGTGGCTGACCAGCAGGGCAAGTCCTCCCTGGTAGATCATCGCGATAAGAAAGTGGATCATGGCCATGAACAACGCCTGCACCAGCGGGGAGCGGGTCGGGTCGATGAACTGGGGCAGAAACGCCATGTAGAACAGCAGGGTCTTGGGGTTGAACAGGTTGCAGACAAACCCCTCGCGCAGGGAACGCTGCAGGACAAAGGGGTGGCGGGCCATTCCGTCCGTCTGCAACCGGGGTGCACCCCCGCGGCGCAGGGCACCGCGCAGGTTCAGGATCCCGAGCCAGAGCAGGTAGCCGCCGCCGAGGAGTTTCAGCAGGTTGAAGGCAACGGCGGACTGCAGCAGAAGAGCCGAAATCCCCAGGGCCGACACCGCCGCATGGGCAAACAGACCGCAACAGATGCCGGTGCTGGTGGTCAGACCGTCCTGCCAGCCGCCGCGGGAGGCGTTTCTGATCACCAGCAGGGAATCGACGCCCGGAGAGACGGTCAGCAGGGTGATCGCCAGCAGAAAGGGCCAGAACTGATCAATCATGGGTCAGGGTCCCGTCGCTCTGTATCTCAGTTGCCGCCAAGCTCGCGCGAACGGGCGGCCGAGGCCGACACCGCTTCCATCAGGGTCGTCCGCAGGCCCTTCTTCTCCAGGGTGCTGATGCCGGTGATCGCCGTGCCGCCGGGGGAACAGACCTGGTCGCGCAGGATCGCCGGGTGCTCGCCGGTCTCCCTCACCATCAGGGCGGCCCCGACCACCGTCTGCACCGCCAGGGCATGGGCGACATCGCGGCGCAGACCTTCCCGCACGCCGCCATCGGCCAGGGCTTCGATGACCGTGTAGATATAGGCCGGGCCGGATCCGGACAGGCCGGTGACCGCATCCATCTGGCGTTCGTCGATCAGCTGGACCATGCCGACACCCTCGAGGAGTTCGCGGACCACCTGCAGATCGTCCTTGGTGGAATGGCTGCCGCGGCAGATCGCACTCGCCCCCTCCCCCACCAGCGCCGGGGTGTTGGGCATCACCCGGACAACGCGGGGCTGGCCGGCGAATTTTTTCTCGATCGTTGAACAGGTCACCCCGGCCAGGATCGAGACCATCAGCTTGCTGTCGCTCCAGGCCGGCGAAATTTCGTGGAGGACTTCACCGACGATCTGTGGCTTGATCGCCAGCACAATGATATCGCACTGTTCCACCAGCGCCGGGTTGCTGTCAGCCACGGCAATGCCGAAACAGCTCTGCAGATGGTCTTTGCGGACCTCGCTCGGCTCCGACACCATCAACTGTGCGACCGGGTAATGTCCGGCCAGCAGTCCCTTGATCAGTGCCTCGGCCATGTTGCCGCCACCGATAAAGCCTATCTTGTAAGTACTGGTCATGATCTTTGTCCTTTCCGGGGATTTTGAGGTGCCAGGGTCAAGCACCATCTGTTTATCATAGGAAAACAAAAATTACAGCTAGAGAAAATCCACCGGAAAATCGTGTTATCCTCTTGACAGTTTTCTGCAGCGACGGTACCAGAAGGTTATCCTTCGGCATAACGCAGTGCTGCCGTCTTCCCGGCTTATTTCTTTGGAAAGGTTGCAATCAATGGATCTGTGGTACAGCGAAAAACACAGCGACAATGTCGCTATCAGTATGAAGGTCACCCAAACCCTCTTTTCCGGCAGCAGTGATTTCCAGAAGCTCGATATTGTCGAGACGCTGGAATATGGCCGGATGATGCTCCTCGATGGCCTGGTGATGGTCACCGAACGGGATGAATTCATCTATCACGACATGATTGTCCACCCGGCCCTGTTTACCCATCCGGCACCGAAAAAGGTGCTGGTGATCGGTGGCGGCGATGGCGGCAGTATCCGCGAAATCGTCAGGCATCCCGAGGTCGAACAGGCGGTGTTGTGCGAAATTGACGGTCTGGTCATCGAAAAATCGATCGAACTGCTCCCCTCCATGGCCAGCCAGATCGACGGCAGCAACCCGCGGGTGGTGCTGCATGTTGATGACGGGCTGGCCTATATCCGCGATCATCGCGACAGCTTCGACGTCATCCTGGTGGATTCGACCGATCCGATCGGTCCGGCGGTTGGACTCTTTGAGGAGGATTTCTACCGCCTCGTCTTTTCCGCCCTGAAGCAGGACGGCATCATGGTCGCCCAGAGCGAGTCCCCTTTCTATCACGCCGACATCCAGAAAAAAATGTACACCAACCTGCGCGAGGTCTTTCCCATCGTCGAGATGTACCAGGCTTTTATCCCCACCTATCCGAGCGGCTTCTGGAGCTTCGCCTTTGCCAGCAAGACCTGGCATCCGGTCAAGGATTTCGACCGGCAGCGCGCCGCGCAGCGTGGCTTCCACACCCGTTACTACAACGAGGACCTGCACCTTGGCGCCTTCATGCTTCCCACCTTCGCCCGGGAGAACATCGCGGAATGAATAACAGCACCCCGGACAACTGGACCACAAGGGATGCGGCGGCCCTCTACGGGATTGAGCAGTGGGGTGCCGGAGCCTTCACGGTCACCGCCGCAGGTGACGTGGCGGTGACCATCCCGTTTCCCACGGGACCGGTGAGCGTGACCCTGCCCGAGGTCCTGCAGGGCGCCCATCAGCGCGGCTACGAACTGCCCCTGCTCCTGCGCATCGAAAATCTCCTTGATGCCCAGATTGCCGCTCTCAACGACAGCTTTCGCGAAGCGATCCGCAGCAGCGGCTACCAGGGGCGCTATCGCGGCGTCTTTCCCGTCAAGGTCAACCAGCAGGCTGCGGTCATCGATCAGATCTGTCGCTTCGGCCGCAGCTACGGTCACGGGCTGGAAGCGGGCAGCAAGGCGGAGCTGATGCTCTGCCTTGCCCACCTTGATGAAGCCGGGCTGCTGATCTGTAACGGCTACAAGGATGAGGAGTTTATCGACCTGGGATTATGGGCCAACAAGCTCGGGCTGCAATGCATTTTTGTCATCGAGTCGCCCAGCGAACTGCCCCTGATCATCAGCCGCAGCCGCCTGCTCGGCATCAAGCCGCGCCTCGGGCTGCGCATCAAGATCTCCGCCAAGGTCGGTGGCCTGTGGACCGAAACGACGGGCGATCGCAGCAGCTTCGGCCTCACCACCGCGCAGCTCATCGCCACCGTCGACCTGCTGCGCACAGAGCAGATGCTCGACTGCCTCCAGCTGCTCCATTGTCACCTCGGCTCGCAGATCCCCGATCTCGCGCAGATCCGCACCGGTGTGCGCGAAGCGTGCCGTTTCTATATCGATCTCTGTGCTGAAGGGGTGCCGCTGTCCTGTCTCGACCTCGGCGGCGGGCTGGCCGTCGATTATGCCGGCAGCCGCACCACGCACAGTCATTCCTGCAACTACAGCCTCGCGGAATACAGCCGCTGCCTGGTGACAACAGTGCGCGATACGCTCGCACCCCACGGCCTGCCGCACCCGACCCTGATCACCGAGTCGGGGCGCGCCACCGTTGCCCGCACCTCGATTCTTTTTCTGAATATCCTCGATGTCATGCGCTTTGAACCCTTCAGCATTCCCGCCGCGCTGCCGGATTCTGTCCATCCGCTGATCAGCGCCCAGTTTCAGCTGCACGCGGCAGCGGCAGAGGTTCCCATAGAAAGTGCATTTCTCGAAGCGCGCAGCAACCGTGACCAGATCCGCGAACTGTTCCGCAACGGCGAGGTGTCGCTGCGTCACCGCGGCATGGCGGAGAATCTCTACCTTGCCATCGCCCGGCGCCTGGCGCTGCGCATCCAGCCCGGAGAGGAGCCACCCAGCGCTGCGTTGGCCGAACTGCAGGACAGTCTCGCCGACATCTACTACGGCAATTTCAGCGTCTTCCAGTCCCTCCCCGACAGCTGGGCGATCGGTCAGATCTACCCGGTCATGCCGATTCACCGTCTCGCCGAATATCCGCAGCGTCGGGGGAGCATCTCCGATCTGACCTGCGACTGCGACGGCAAACTCGACCGCTTCATCCTCGCCGCAGGCACAAGCAACACCCTCCCCCTGCACAGTCTTAAGGACGGCGAGGATTACGTCCTCGGCGTATTCCTGATGGGGGCCTACCAGGAGACCCTCGGGGATCTGCACAATCTCTTTGGTGACACCAACGTTATCAGTATCCGGATCAACGAAGGGGGTGGCTTTGACGTAACCCACGAACAGTCAGGAGACACCATAGCCGAGGTCCTGAGCATGCTCGAATACAACCCGGTCTCCTTTTACGATGACTTCCGCACCAAACTGGAGAGCTACGTCCGCCAGGGCACTATCAGCATTGCCGAACGGCAGCAGATTCTCGCCCAGTTTGCCGCGCGTCTGCGCGATCATACCTACTTCAAAACATCCTGACCGGGCGGTGCGTCCGAAGGAGGCAGCATGACCAGGGAAGAACTGTCCGGATTTGACGGACGTCACGGCAACCCCGCCTACGTTGCCGTCAGTGGAATCATCTATGATGTCACGAAAAGCGGGCATTGGCAGGACGGCAACCATGAGGGGGCCCACCAGGCCGGACAGGACCTGACCGAGGAACTGAAATCGGCACCGCACGTCCGTGCGGTGATTGAGCGCTTCCCGACAGTGGGGCAGCTCAGCCCGGAGCCGCCTCCGGCGCCCCGCGCCTCGCGGGTGCCGCTGCTCCCCATCGCCATTGTCGCGGCGCTGGCGATCGCCCTGATCGCCCTGCTGTTGCGCTAAGAGCCGCGCCCGGCGGTACACCGGCCGGAGCTGCCGCCGGCCGCTTGCCAGCGTCTCATGCCGGTCGATCGTTGGTCCGCTGAACCTGTTGAACCCGACTTTCTTGCGCCGTGCTGGTGTTTAGCCCTTGCCATGCAGAGAAAAAATTAATAAAATTAAATTCTATTTCAAACAGCGGTCCCTTTGGATCGCCGGACGGAGGCATATTTATGGCAAGGGTGGTGGAAAATCCTGACCTGGCGTTTCGCCTGGCCAGAGCAATTGTTTCCGACATTGCGCTGTACAACCAGGACAAGGTCGCCGAGGGGATCCGCGGTGACAGTATTTTCGAACTGATGGACGCGGAACTGGAGGAAGGCCGTGAGCATTTTTTCTCCCGCGTTTCACCGGAACTGAAAAATCGCGGGCATCTCTACGAACGTGCCATTGTCGACGTGATGATCAAGCAGGCCGGAAAAATCGAAAGTCAGATCTGGTAAATGACCTTATCCCGGCAACTGCTCTTCCCCTGTGATCATCCGGCGCAACGGCTCGACGCTTTTCTGGCCGAATCGGTGCCGGAGACCAGCCGGGCGCAACTGAAAAAACTGATTGATGCCGGACAGATTACCTGCGACGGCAGTCCGGCGAAAGCGAGTCTCAAGCTCAAGGGGGGCGAACAGATCGAGCTGATCCTGCCCGAACCGCAGCCCCTGGCCGCCGTTGCCCAACCCATTCCGTTGCATATCCTCTACGAGGATCAGGACCTTATCGTTGTTGACAAGCCGGCCGGAATGGTGGTCCATCCGGCTGCCGGCCATGCCGAAGGGACCCTGGTCAATGCCCTGCTGCATCACTGCGACGACCTGGCCGGCATCGGTGGCACGTTGCGCCCCGGCATCGTGCATCGCATCGACAAGGACACCTCCGGGGTCCTGGTTGCGACCAAGAACGACCACAGCCATCAGCACCTCGCCGAGCAGTTCAGCAGTCACCGCATCAAACGTCACTACCTTGCCCTGATCCACGGTTTTCTGCCGACGCCAACCGGGACGATCGACCAACCCCTCGGCCGTCACCCGGTGCAGCGCAAGAAAATCAGTGGCAAAGCCCGGCACAGCAAAACCGCGATCACCCACTGGACGGTCCTGCAGACCTACCCGATCCAGCGTCTGAGCCTGGTCCGGCTGCAGCTCGAGACCGGCCGCACCCACCAGATCCGCGTCCACTTAAGCGAACGCGGCCACCCCCTCCTCGGCGATCCACTCTACGGCAGACGCAGCGAAGCGGCATCCTTCAAGGATGGCGAACTGCGGCGCCTGGTCAAACAGCTTCCCGGCCAGGCCCTGCACGCGGCGACCCTGGGGTTCATTCATCCGCGGACTGCCGCCTACCTGGAATTTACCAGTGACATCCCGCCGCAACTGGGTGATATTATCGCGCACCTGCACAGGACCAACAGCCCCGACTGCTCAGACCAACCGGCCCAACCGGGCCAACCGGGCCCATGAAGGAGTTTTTAGATGAAATTGATCCGCAAGGGGAAAATATCCTTTTTACAACCGCAACAGGTGACGGCCCCCGTGACCGCCGGCTTCAGCACGCGTAACGGCGGCGTCAGCCGGGCGCCCTACAATTCCCTGAATCTCGGCTACGGCACGGATGACGTCAAGGCCCACGTCGACGGTAATCGCTCAACCTTTGCCCGCGCTTTCGATCTCCCGCTCAACCGCCTGCTCACCGTCAGCCAGGTGCATGGCAATGATCTGCTGCTGATCGATGAACCCAATCCTGACCTGCACCACTTTCTCAAGGTCGAGGTTGATGCGATTGTCACCAACCAGCCCGGGATCATGCTCGGGATTCTGACCGCCGACTGTTTCCCCCTGCTGCTGTGGAACCGCGACAAAAGCGTTGTTGCGGCAGCGCACATCGGCTGGAAGGGCGCCGCCAACGGGCTGATCGGCAAGGTTATCAGGACCATCTGCGGCTCCTTCGACGGTGCCGCGGCGGACCTCTGCGCGGCGATCGGACCGGGGATCAGCGCGGCGAAATACGAGGTTGACCGGCCGGTGCGGGATGCCTTCCGCCAGGGGACCGGCTTCTGGAATGAGATCGCCGCTGAAACACGCCTTGGACACTGGGCCCTGGATATCCCGATGAGCTGCCAGCTGCAACTGGAACAGGCAGGACTGCCTGCAGCACAGATCGAGACATCGGGTCAGTGTACTTATCTCCAGCCCGAACTGTTTTTCTCCTACCGGCGTGATCAGGGGAAAACCGGCCGGCAGCTGGGGTTCATCATGCTGGCTGCTGAATAATTTTTTTAAATTAACCTTTCTGGTCAGATATTTGTCAGGAGAACCCGTTAAACTCCCCAACAAGATCAAGGCGTTAGACCTTGAAGGAGGGGGCTCCGGAGGAGGGGGCCGGAGGGGGGAGGCCCCCATTGCCGCAGGGTGATGGGGGCCTTAATACGTCAGCGTGGGGATCGACGGGCCGGCCGCAAAATATTTGCCCCCGCCGGGGGCCCGCTGTGAAATAATACCCCTGTCTCTGCACAAGCAAAGGAAAACCGGTGGAATTAGACATCGATGAACAACAGATCCGGCGCGAGCGCGAAAAGGCCCGTGAGCTGCGCAAACAGAACTGGTGGAAAAACCGCATTGCAACGGGAACCTGCCATTACTGCGGCCGGCAGTTTGCGCCGCGCGAACTGACCCTGGACCACATCGTGCCGCTGACGCGCGGCGGCCGCAGTACCCGGGGCAATTGTGTTCCGGCCTGCAAGGAATGCAACAACCGCAAGAAAGACCTCCTGCCGATGGAGTGGGAGGACTACCTCAGCGGCCTGGGCAAGCGCCAGTGACGCGCCAGCGGCCTGGTTGTTCTCACCCCGCCATGGCAACGCCGGCGATGGCCTGCGCGCAGGCGGGACATGCTCCTGTGGCGCTGACCCGGTTGCTGCGGACGTCATAGCCGCCGTTGCGATCGATGAGGACGGCGCCGCAGCTGGGGCAGCAGGTCGCATTGCCGGTTGCCAGGTTGCCGCAGTAAACGTAGTTCAGACCGGCACTGCGCCCGGCTTCCACCGCTGCGTGGATACTCGCCACAGGGGTTGGCGGCAGGTGCGAGAGCTGATACTGGGGATGAAAGCGACTGATGTGCCAGGGGGTATCAGCGCCCAGTTCACCGGCGATAAAACCGGCCATCTCCTGCAGTTCGCCCGGATCATCGTTGATGCCGGGGATGATCAGGGTGGTGACCTCGAGCCAGACCCCGTAGTCGCGCAGTCGTTTCAGGCTGTCGAGAACCGGCTGCAGCCGGGCCCCGGTGTAGGTCCGGTAGGTCGCGTCGCGAAAGGCCTTCAGGTCGATATTGGCGCCATCGAGCCAGGGATGCAGCAACTCCAGCATCTCCGCCGACATGTAGCCGTTGCTGACCAAAACGTTGGCGATTCCAGCCGCCCGGGCCAGACGGGCCGTCGCCAGGCAGTATTCAAAAAAGACCGTCGGCTCCGTGTAGGTATAGGCGATCGAGCGGCAGCCGCTCTGCTGCGCCAGCAAGACGATTCTCTCCGGCGCCAGCGTCTCCCCGACCGGTAACGGCTGATCGGCGGCAACCTGGGAAATCTGCCAGTTCTGGCACCAGTGACAGTGCATGTTGCACCCCGGCGTGGCAATGGAAAAGGCGCGGCTGCCGGGATGAAAATGATAGAGCGGTTTTTTTTCGATCGGGTCGACGTTACGGCTGATGCTGTAGCCGTAGACGAGGGAGTAGAGTTTCCCCGCCCGATTTTCCCGAACGCCGCACCATCCACGCCGGCCTTCTGCGATGACGCAAAAGTGGGCGCACAGCCGGCAGGCCACCCGGTTGCTGTCAAGCTGACGATAGAGCAGTGCCTCCTTCATCCCGGCCTCCTGCGCAAAAGACGCTAGTGATTCTGAATCCAGGCGAACAGAAAAGTCAGCAGCAGAATCATCACGCCAGTCAACCAGGCCAGCAGATTGGCGAGCAAAAGCCTCATCAGACCCTCCTTTGCGGTCGTTACACCAGATCAAACAGTTCCGAGTGGATGTGCGCCAGGGGCACCCCCCCGTGATGGAGAAGCTTCTCCGTCAGATGAATCATCGCCACCGGCCCACAGATCAGATAGTGCCAGTCCGCCTCCTTAAGAGGAAGTCGGCGTTCAAGCAGCTCAGCACAAACCAGGCCCCTTTCCCCCTGCCAATCCGGCGGCGGATCCTTGAGGAGCCAGATAATCTCCAGGTCGAGGCGCGCACGCAGGTCCTCGAGCTCTTCCCGCAGGGTGAGGCGTTCCCAGGAGTTGTAGGCGTACAGCAGTTTGAGCGGACGGCGATCCCCCCGATCCGCCAGGGTCCGCAACATCGACATCATTGGCGCAATGCCGATCCCGCCGGCGATGAACACCATGCCCTGCGCCTTGAGGCGATCGGGACCAAAAGCGCCATAGGGGCCATCGAGGTAGACCCGTTGACCGACCGGGACATCCTTGATCCGCGCAGTAAAATCCCCCAGCGCCTTGATGGTGAACTTCAGTTTTTGCGGCGTGGCGGCGCTTGAGGCAAAAGAGAACGGGTGCTCCTTGAGAGCAAAGGGGGAATTGCCCAGAGTCAGCCAGGCGAACTGCCCGGCCGCAAAGGTCAGCCCGGGGTGACCGTCCGGCTCCACCGTCAGGGTCCAGCTGTCACCGCGTTCCGTCTTGACCTCGGTGACCCGGTAGGGTCGCTGCAGCTGCAGCCATGGTTTGACCAGACGGACATAGACCAGCAGCAGCAGCCAGAACAGGGAAAAGGCTCCCCAGAGCTGTTTCCGCCATGCGGTATCGACGTAGTGCCCGGCTCCCAGGACGTGCCAGATCGCCAGCCCGAGGGCCATTACCGCCAGCACCGCATGGGCAACACGCCACTGGTCATAATCGATCTGCAGCTGCTTGCGCCACACTGACGACACCACCAGGGCCGCCAGGGCCAGGGTGGCAACCACGGCACCCCAGAGATGGGCGGGAGCGACACCGGGGCGGAACAGGCTCCAGAGTTCGGGCTTGAGCAGCAGCAGGATGACCGGATGGGCGAGGATGAAGGCAAAGGCGATCAGGGCGACCTGGCGATGGAAATAGTAGATGATGTCGATGCCGAAAGGGGCCGAAGCGCGGCGGAAACGGGCGGTCTGAAGAAACAGCATGCCCATCATCGCCGTACCGGCAAACCCCAGCGCCAGTGACACATCCCACCAGAAACCACTGCCGGCTGGCACCGGTTCAAGCAGCAGCACCGCCAGTGGCGCCAGCACCAGCAGCAGATAGATGCCGACCCAGAAAATCCCCTTGAACAGATATCCCATCCTCAGCGTCCCCCTTTTTTCAGGTTAAAGCATCTCCTCCAGGGCCGGTCGGAACACCCCGCTCAACGCCCGTCCTCTGTCTGGGCAACAGCAGCGCCCCCGGCGACCAGCTGTTGATAGAGCTCTTCGTACTGCCGGGCAGACGGCAACCAGCCGAAGTCCTGGCGCATCCCGCGACGCACCAGCTGTGCCCACTGGCGCGGCCGGGCATAGACGCCCAGGGCGCGGTCAAGGGTCGCGAGAAACGCCTCCGGATCGGGAGCATCAAAGACAAAGCCGTAGCCGCTGCGGGCCCTGTCCTCGACGTCAATGACCGTATCGGCCAGTCCGCCGGTCCGGCGCACCAGGGGCAGAGCGCCATACTTCAGCGCGATCATCTGGGTCAGCCCGCAGGGTTCGTAGAGACTCGGCACCAGCAACAGGTCCGCCGCCCCGTAGAGTCTGCGTGACAGGCCTTCGTTGAACGTCAGGTTGATCGATACCTGTCCGCCAGCGCTGCCCTGGCGCTGCTGCCAGAAATCCATGGCGGCAGCAGTCCCCGAACCGAGCAGGGCAAACTGCAGCGGACGCTGAAGCAGGCGTGGCCAGACCGCTTCAATCAGGTCGATCCCCTTCTGCCGGTCGAGACGGCTGACCACCACGACCAGAGGAACGGCCGGGTCAGGGTTCAGCCCAAGTTCCCGCTGCAGCTCCGCCTTGCAGCGCGCCTTGCCGGCCAGGCGGTGCGAGGTGAAATGATGCGGCAGAGCCGGATCGGTGGCGGGGTTCCACAGCCGCTCATCAAGACCATTGAGAATGCCGTGGAGACTGGCGCTGCGTTCCCGCAGGAGGCCATCGAAGCCGTAGCCCTGTTCCGCCGTCTGGATCTCGCGGCAGTAGGTGGGAGAAACGGTATTGATCTGATCGGCAAAAACGATACCTGCCTTGAGCAGGGAAAGATTGCCGTAGTATTCGAGGGCAGCCGGGCTGTTCAAGGTTGCCGGCAGTTCGAGCTGGCGTAACAGGGAGAAGGGGAAGGTTCCGTGGTAACCCAGGTTATGAATGGTCAGCAGGGTCCGGGTTGCGGCAAAGAAGGGATCCCGGCGGTAGCTGGTTTTCAGCAGGACCGGAATCAGTCCGGTCTGCCAGTCGTGCAGATGGATCAGATCCGGGGCAAAGGCGCAGGTGCGTGCCATCTCCAGCACCGCCCGACAGAAAAATCCGAAGCGCAGACCGTTGTCCGGGTAATCGCCGCTGGCGTCGGAATAGAGCCCGGCGCGCTCAAACAGCTCCGGGGTGTCGATGAACCAGTAGGGAACGCCGTCATAGACCGCTTCCTTCAGGCTGGCACGGCGGGCAACCTCCTCGAGGGTGATCTCGGTGCTGTGCGGAGCCTTGCGCGGCGCTACCGGTCCCCGGGCAATCTGCGGATAGGCGGGGATCACCACGCGGACATCATGGCCAAGCAGACGCAAGGCACGCGGCAGGGAACCGGCGACATCGGCCAGCCCTCCCGATTTGGCGAAAGGGGTCGCTTCCGAGGCCACAAAGAGGATCTTCAGCCCGGTGGAAGCAGGGGTGAGGGGGTCCAGCAAGGGCGGATGGGGATCGAGTGCGGCCAGCAGCCGATCGGTCCGATAATTGACCTGCTGTGCCCGTTGCCTGACCCGACGCATCGCTTGCAGCAGGGAGATCGTCTGCTCAGTCCGCGCCGGCGCCGACGCGCTGTGGCGTTGCCGGAACAGCTGCAACTGGAGCACCACCAGGCAGAGCTGCTCGAAGTTCTGGCGGATGAACCAGTCGGTATAATCGTAATAGTGACAGCCAAGCAGCGGGCGCAGGGCCCGGCGGTTGCAGATCCGCTCAAGCAGCGGGAACCAGGAGAAGGAGGCCGCGGCAGCGGGCGCGACCAGTGCGCTCAGTTCGGCATAGTCCGCCGCGCTCAGCTGCACCGCGGGAAACTGGGTCCGCACGAGAAGCTCAAGGAACTGTTCCGCGCTCATGCGGTCAAGTTCGGCAGTACAGTACAGCAGACAGAGCTCGTCCTGCTGCGCCCGCAGCTGACGACGGGAACGTTCCGGCCGCGGCAGGGCGAGCAGGTCGCTGATCAGCGGCCAGGTCGGTTCGAGCAGCAGCGCGTCATGTTCGAGCCACAGGTCGCGCACACCGCTATCCCCGTGGCGTTGCCAGAGCCGTTGCCAGCGGCCATCGCCATCCGTCAGCCCGACAAATCCGGTCAGCACCCGCACGCCATAGGGCCCAAGATTAAAAGTTCCGCCACGGGCCAGGTGCGCGGCCGGCTGCAGGGATTGCCGATCACCGGCGAGGTCGGTCATGACCACGAAATCACCGCTGCAATCGATGGCACAGGCAGCAACCAGGTCGAGGCCCTCACGATCCGCCATGGCGACGGGCGCGGCCACCCGCCCGCTGATCGTTTGCGGCGAGTTGTTGCAGAGAACCAGAACGGTGCGGTCTTCAAGCCGGTTACTGTAGGCAAAAACATCCTCTTCAACGCCAAAGCTGGAAATAAAATCGTACAGCTGGAAGTGATCTGCGCCGCTGAACAGGGCCCGTTTGCGCAGCAGTGGAAAGATCGTCGCCTGGTGGCGCCTGAGCAGATCGCGATCGGGCTGCTCATCTTTACGCGGCGCGAGATATTCCATGCCATACTTTTCACGCAGTCCTTCGATCTGGCCATGAGCAAACATCGGCAGACCGGGCATGGTGGCCAGCAGGGTCGCGACACAGAAATATTTATCACCGTCACCGAACTGCTCAAACGCCGATTCTTCATCCGGGTTGCTCATGAAGTTGACAAAACGCTGGAGAATCGCCGGATCAAAAACGAGGATATTCTTGATTGTCTGACGATACTTGGCGTTGTCCTCGCGTTTGAGCATATTCATAAAGGCGCTGTTATAGACACGATGCATGCCCAGGGTACGGACAAAATATCCCTCCATCAGCCAGAAGGCCTCGGCGACCAGCAGGGTGTCGGGCACTTCCTGCTGCACCCGGTCAACCAGTTCGCGCCAGAATTCGACGGGAAAATAGCGGTTGAATTCCTCCTGGCCGAGGGCGTGATCGGAACGCGACGGCACCCCGCCGGCGCCGTGGGGAAGGGGATACCAGAGACGCTGGAAGTGTTTTTTTGCCAGGGTCATGGCGGCGTCAAAGCGGATGATGCGAAACTGTTTGGCGACCCGCAGGATCAGCCGGATCATCGCCTCACGCACATCAGCGAGCAGGTAATTCAACTGGACGGTATCGTTCCAGGGCAGATGGGTGCCGTCGTTGCCGTGGTAAATGTAGCGCACCGCGCCGGTGTGGCGGTGGCGGTAGCGGCAGACCACCGCCGCTTCACTGTGATCATAGTAACCATCCTCGATCTGGATGGCGTAGTCCGCCGCCGGGGTCAGGTCAGGCCCGCTGAAACGGTAGCCGGGATAGGGAGAATAAGGGACCTGGATGAACCAGTCCGGGTGGTCACGCAGCCACGCCGACTCGATCCCGGTGTGATTGGTGACCACGTCGCAGGCGAGGTCGAGGCCGCGATCGAGGCAACGTTGCCGCAGATTGGCAAAGGCGTCCTCGCCGCCGAGGGCGTCGGCAATCTGATATTCATCAATGGCGTAGGCGGACGCGGCAACATTGAGCTGACCACAGAGATTTTTTACCTGCAGGGACGCTGCCGAACGCTTCCAGATCCCGATCAGCCAGAGGCTGGTAAAACCGTGAGCGACCAGGGCATCGAGCTCCTCGTCGGGAATCTGATCGAGGGTGCGGATCGGCCGCGCATAACGCCGTGAAAGCTGCTCAAGCCAGACATAGGTCGACTTGGCGAGCAGCACGGCGCGGGGCATCCAGGCCAGGTCCGCCGTGAAATCGGCGTACTCCCGGTCGATAAAGGCGGCAGGATCAAGCGGCACGCTTTCCGGTTCGCCGGGGAAATCGGGGCGGTGTCCCTCACTGTGGTACTGCTCGACAGCCACATCAATACCGGCGAGGAGATCGGCAGGCAGCAGGTTGCCCCAGACGGCTCGCAGCTGCAGCAGCTGCTGGTAGAGATCGGTGCCCTGGCGCAGTGGTGCGAGCAACCGCTCCAGCAGGGTTGGCGGTTGTCCGGGGTAGCCATCGTCAAGCCGCGGCAGAGCCTGATCCAGCAGCTGCAGCTGCTGCTGATAGGCGCTCTGGCGTTGCAACGCGACCTCCTCGCCGGCAAACAGCTGGCGGGCCCCATGCAGAGCCGGGTTGCGGCTCTGCACAAAGACCAGGATCAGTTCAACCAGCAGCCCGGTGAGCTGATCCTCGCGTTCCAGATGGTCCAGATAGGCGCCGATGTCGTCACCCGCCAGCTCCACCGGCAGCGCCGGGAAAAGCTGCAGAAAGTGACTGAAGGTCCCGCCGAGGCCGGCCACAGGGATGCTGGTCTGTGCGACACGCAGGGCATTGCGGCCGACCCGGCACTGGCGCTGCTCCAGAAACGTCGCGGCAATCACGCGCAGAACCCGGTTCAGCGTCGCCAGCAGTCCGAGTTCCGCGGCGCTGACCGCCTCGCCGCTGACATGGCGCAAATGGTCAGCGAGCAGATGGCGGAAGTAGGTCCGCGCCGGGCGCGGTTCGCGGCGGAACGTCGCGGCGAGACCGGCGGCCTCCCAGACGCTGCGGCCGCAGTGCAGATCAAGGGGATAATGGTGCGGTGACTCTGTCCTGGCCATAGGGATCACCCGTTATCCGGATCGGCGCTGCGGAGGAATTCGGCCGCCTCTTCCGGGGGAGTGGGATTGATATGAAAACCGGAGCCCCATTCAAACCCGGTCAAGCGGGTCAGCTTGGGCGCGAGTTCGATGTGCCAATGATAGTCATGGGGAAGGGACTCCCAGTAGTTGGGACGCCCGAAGCGCGCGTGTTGCGGTGGCGCGCTGTGGAGGATGAGGGAATAAGCCGGATCTTTCAGGGCCGCCCGGATGCGGCGCAGAACGTCCCGCAGGGTCTTGGCGAGCAGACGCAACTGCTGATCACTCTGCAGGGCAAAATCGTGGCTGTGGGCCAGCGGAGCGACCATCAACTCGAAGGGAAAGCGCGAGGCGTAGGGAGCATAGACGATAAAGTTGCCATCGTCACTGACCACCCGGGTCTGGGTGCCCTGCTCCTGGCGGATCAGGTCACACACCAGGCACCGTTCCTTGCGCTGAAAATGCTGACGGCAACTCTCCAGTTCATTGGCGATCAGCGGTGGCACCAGGGGGATCGCCATCAACTGCGAATGGGAGTGGGAAATATTGGAGACCGTGCCGATGCCGTGGTTTTTGAAGACGAACACATAGCGGAAACGGCTGTCCCGGCGCAGATCAAGCATCCGGATCCGGTAGGTTTTGAGAACCTCGGTAAGCTCCTCTTCACTCAGATCGGCGAGGGCTTTTGCGTGATCGGGGGTTTCAATGATCAGTTCGTGGGCGCCGATACCGTTCATCTGGTCGTAAAGACCTTCGGCCCGGTTTTCAAGATTGCCTTCGATACGCAACGCCGGAAACTTGTTGGGAATCACCCGCACCTGCCAGCCCGGTTCGTTGGGCGCACTGCCACCGGGACGACAGGCCATGATCTCCGGCGGCGTCCGGCTTTCGTTGCCGCTGCAGAAGGGGCAGTGGGACTGGTGCATTTCAAGGCGCCGGTAGGCAAAGTCTTCGTCCGTCACTCCCCCCTGGCGTTTCTGGAGAAAGTCCTGCGGTCTCCGGCTGTGTCCCAGGGTCATGATCATCCAGTTGTTTTTCAATGGGTCCCAACGCAATTCAGACAAGGCAGCTATCCTTTTCTGTCGGTCACACCGACCAGTTCTCTTCATCCAGGGCGATCCCGCGATAACAGAGCATGGCATAGCCTTCACTCGGCCAGCGTCCATTCTCGCGCTGCTGACGGAAAGCATGACAGCTCAACCGCACACTCTTTCCCACTTCCAGTTGCAGCAGTTCAACCGGCACGGCGAGTTCGAGGATCTTGTCGCAGGCACCCTGACCACCGGCCATCAACTGGCCGTCGACGAGAATCTTCAACACCGCATCGGTGAAGCTGTAGCACACATGGAACACCGCGTCGGCGGTCAGGCGCAGTTCAAAATACCCGTCCCGGCCACACTGACGGCGCAGCAGGTCGGCCTTATCAATACGAAAATAGAGGTTTTCGCTGTCATACCCGTAGTAGATCTGATCGAGTCCTTCACGACCGCTGTACATCGCCCCCCCGACGGACAGGTCGATGTAGCCGGTCGCCAGCCATTCGAAATAGTCACCGATGCGCCCGTCGATCCGCGGGGTGAAACAGGCGGAGGGTTCGTAACCGCTGGCCATGATGCGGGCCGTCGGTTTGATTTTCTGCTGCAGCAGGGCCGGCACCGGCAGCCCCTTGAGATGGTACAGTCCCTCAAGGTGCAGACGGAACAGGCGGTCAAAGATATCCGCCTGGAGACTGGAGTGCTCATCGCCGAACCACCAGAACCAGTCGCTGCCCTCGGCGCGCAGCAGTTCCCGCACCAGTTCGCTCAGGGGCTCCTCCGGATTGGCCAGGGCGGCAGTGACTTCGTCGTCGATCGTGTCCTTGCGCGCCTGGTACAGCATCTGCCAGGCAAGATTGTCCTCGGGATGGCCGATCCAGGTGGTGAAATCGGCGCGGATCCAGGACCCGGCGGCGAGACGATGAAGCGTCTGTGGCTCACATTGCTGCAGCGCGGTGCTGATCGTGGACATCTCCAGTTGCGGGTCTTCCTGCAGCATCCGGTAAAAATCGCGCAGAAACGGGTAGCCGTTTTCGGGATAACGTTCCCAGCAGTTTTCCCCGTCGAGAATGATGGCAACGGTGCCGCCCGGCGCCTGCCAGGCAATCTGGTGGAGACGCTCGCGTAAATCCGCGACCGCCTCGGCGGTCTTCCAGGTGGCATAGAGGAAACCGATCCGGTCGGACAGCTCGCGGTCACGAAACAGCAGCGGCAACCCCTCGTACTCGTAGAAACGATAGAGGCGGCCGCGCTCACGCAGCCCGCCATCAAGACTGCGGGCGAGGATGTCTTCATCTGTTGCCGCCCAGCGGGCACCTTCATCGCGCATCAGGACAACCGCCTCGTGGCTGACGCCCCCTTCCGCCGGCCACATGCCCCGCGCTCCCGGCCCGAAAAAACGCTCGGCGGTGCGCAGTCCCTCGCGAATCTGCAGGCGGGCATCCTCGGCATGACGGAAATCCGCCGCCGGCAGGGGCAGCCCGGGGCTCGGCTCCCACGCCGTCTGCAGGTTGCAGAGCAGCGGCAGGATCGGGTGGGCGTAGGGCGTGACACTGATCTCGATTTTGCCGTCCCGCTCCAGTTCCCGGTGAAAGTCGATGATCCGGGCGATCTCCTCATGACAGCGCAGCAGCAGCTGTTGTTTCTGTTCCTCGTGGTAGAGCCCGCCCCGCTCAAGCAGGCTGCTGACCAGGGAGGAGTTGCGGCGCAGGTGATAGCCGGTCCAGGAGAGCAGAAAACAGACCTGCAGGTCGAGGATGTCCTGGTCACTGAAATTCGCGGCACTCGGCTCGAGGCTGCCACGCTGCAGGTAGAGCTGATGGTAGCGGCGGTTCGGCAGAATCTGGGTATCGAGGTTGACGGAAAAAAACTGCTCAACAATAAATTGCCGTTCCGGCGCGCTGAGCTTTTCCGCCGAACGGGCAATCAGCTCGAGCCAGCGATCCTGATCCGTGCCGCTGGCGTAGCGCTCCAGCTGTTCAAGCAGGGACGGGACCAGGTTGATGGTGACCCGGGCACCGGTCTCGGCGATGGTTTCCAGCATCTCACCGTAGTCCTTCAGGCCGTGCAGCCAGGTCCAGGGGAGCAAGGTATGACCGTTCGCCGGGTCGCGATAATCGGGTTGATGCATATGCCAGAGAATACAGACTTTCAGGGGGGTCTGCGGGGCTGTTCGATTCACTGCAGAGGCCATTTCAATCCTTTGCCGGATGATGACACGGGGTGTGAGCGGGAGGAGCGACAACCCGCGTGAAAAACGCTGGAAGGACCCGGGCGCAGCCGCCGCCGCAAGGGGCAAAGAGCCATTTGCAGAGCTGCGTGCCGGCATCCTGGACTCTATATGGGAAGTGTACCAACTTTTTTCCTTTTTGTAACGGAATCCTCGTCAAGAACACCTTGCTCTGGCAGATTTGAGCTGGCATAGTGCCCTCCATGCGCAAGCAAGCCATGCAACTCTACTCGACCTACCTCAAACACCGCTTCGGCGGCAGGGTTCACAAGATCTCTGTCGATGCCGGCTTCGGTTGTCCCAATCGCCCGCAGGGACGGCAGCAGCAGGGGTGTATTTTCTGTGATGTCGACGGCTCCGGCGCGACCGGCATTGCCCGTGGGGCCAGCATCGCGGCACAGCTCGAACAGGCCAAAGACCTGATGGAGAGAAAGTACCGCGCCAAATGGTTCATCGCCTACTTTCAGCCTTTTTCCAATACCTTCGCACCGATCCCCCAGCTGCGCCGCTGCTATGACCAGGCCCTGGCCGTTTCCCGGGTGGTCGGCCTTGCCGTCGGCACCCGCCCCGACTGCCTGCCGGATCCGGTTCTTGATCTGCTGGCCGGCTATCATCACAGAACCTACTTCTGGCTCGAAATCGGCTTGCAGAGTTGCCACGACCGGACCCTTGCCTACCTGCGCCGTGGACACGACTACGCCTGCTTTCTTGATGCCTATGCACGGGCCAGGCAGCGCGGCTTAAGGATCTGTGTCCATGTGATTCTTGGATTGCCGGGAGAAAACCGTGCGGATGTTCTGGCGACGGCCGCGGAAATGGCGCGCCTGAAGGTCGATGGCATCAAGCTCCATCTCCTCCATATCCTGCGCGGCACCCCCCTCGGGGAGAGTTACCTGGCCGGGGAGGTCACAACGCTGACGCTGCAGGAATACGTCGACCTGGTGGTGGACTTCATAGAGCGGTTACCGCCCGAGACACTGATTCAACGCCTGACCGGTGATGGTCCGCGCGACCTTTTGCTCGCACCGCTGTGGTCAATCAACAAGTGGGAAGTGCTTAACGCCATTGACGCGGAGCTTGAGCGGCGCGGGGTCCGACAGGGTACGAGGTACAGCGACAGGGGATAAACGGCGGCAGCGCGCAACTCCCCGTCGCTAACAGCGCCGGGAGAAACGCTCTTAAGGATGGGCAGAGGTTGTCATAACCGGCGCTGAAACCTCGGCCACGGGGGTGGCCCCGCTCCAGGAAATCAGCAGCAATGACGCCCAGACAATACTGATAAAGACAATCGCTAGTCGAAACATGGCGCGCAATCTAGCAGAAGGCGACAACGGAATCAACCGATTTAATAATTGCATCCCGCCTGCTCCGGACGGCGAACGCGCGACGGCCACCCGCCCCCTTGACGCCTGTGTTTTTCTTCGGTAGAGATACAGGCTCCCTGTGACACCAGAGGTTTTTTCCGATGCTTGACCTTGATCAACTCAACCCGCCCCAGCGTGCCGCCGTGACTCATGGCAGCGGCCCCCTGTTGCTCCTCGCCGGAGCCGGGTCGGGCAAAACCCGGGTCATCACCAGCCGCATTGTTCACCTGTTTCGCCAGGGGGTCAGTGCCAATCGCATCCTGGCAGTCACCTTTACCAACAAGGCCGCCCGCGAGATGCGCGAACGGGTGCAGGAGATCATCGGCTATCATGCCGCCCGCGGGATGACCATCGCCACCTTTCACTCCCTCTGTGTACAGATTCTCAAAAGTCACATCGACCGCCTTGGCTTCAAACAGAATTTTTCTATCTACGCCAGCGGCGACCAGCTGCGCCTGATCCGTGACCTGTTGCGCGACAGTTGCGGACAAAGCAGCTCCCGCGATGCGGAGCAGGTGCTCTGGCGCATTTCAGCGGCAAAAAACCGCCTGGTGGATGCCGATCACTACCAGGCCAGTCCCCGTGATCCTCTGGCGGCGCTGGTTGCACAGATCTATCCGCGCTACCAGCGGGCACTGAAAGCCTACAATGCGGTTGATTTTGATGATCTGCTGCTGCTCTGTGTCCGCCTTCTAGAACAGCACGAGGATCTGCGGCGCCACTACCAGGAACGCTTTACCTACCAGATGGTCGATGAATACCAGGACACCAACCCGGTGCAGTACCGCCTGCTGAAACTGCTCGCCGCCGGGCATGGCAATCTCTGCGTCGTCGGCGATGACGACCAGTCGATCTATGCCTTTCGCGGAGCGGACGTCGCCAACATTCTCGATTTCGAAAAGGATTTCCCCGGCACCCGGGTGATCAAGCTGGAGCAGAATTACCGTTCCAGCGCCAACATCCTCAACGCCGCCAATGCCCTGATTGCCCATAATCAGCAGCGCCGCGCCAAAGCCCTGTGGACCAGCAGCGGCGCCGGCGCGGTGATCGATTACCTGCTCTGCAGCGACAGCGAAGACGAGGCGCGCCAGGTGATGGAGCTGATTCACGCGGAAAAATACCGTCACCAGCTCAACTACGGCGACTTTGCCATCCTCTATCGCACCAACAGCCAGGCCCGTGCCTTCGAGGAGCAACTGCGCTACGAGAACATCCCCTATGTGCTGATCGGCGGACAGCAGTTTTTCGACCGCAAGGAAATCCGTGACCTGGTCGCCTACCTGCGCACCATCCTCAACCCGACCGACGAAGTCAACCTGTTGCGCATCCTCAACTACCCCCGGCGCGGCATCGGCACCAGCAGCACCGACCTGATCATCCGCCATTCGGCGACAACGGGACAATCGATCTGGTCGGTGCTGCAGCAGCCCGATCAGGTCACCCCCCTCAACCAGAAGACCCACGACGCCATCGCCGGATTCGTTGCCCTGATCCGCCGTTATCAGGGACGCTTCAAAAACCCGCTGCGGCTGACCGACAGCCTGCGTGCGCTGCTCAATGAACTGCAACTGGCGGAGGAAATCTATCGCCAGGAGAAGGATCCGCAGACGGCTCAGCGCCGGGTCGAGAACCAGGAAGACATCCTCAATTCCCTGGCCGCCTATCTCGAGCGCAGCACCACCCCGAGCCTGTCCGGTTTTCTGGATGCCATTTCCCTGTTCGACGAGGACGGACCGGGGCAGCAGGACAAGGAAAAAAAACTCGCCAGCGACAGTGTCACGCTGATGAGCCTGCATGCGAGCAAAGGCCTGGAATTTCCCGTTGTCTTTCTCGTCGGCATGGAGGAGGGCTTTCTGCCGCACAAAAAATCGATCGATGTCACCTTTGATATCGCTGAAGAGCGCCGTCTCTGCTATGTCGGCATCACCCGCGCCCAACGCCGCCTGATCCTTCTCGGCGCCCGGCAACGGCGCAAACATGGTAAACTGGAGCAACGCGAGCCGAGTCGCTTTCTCGCCGAACTGCCGGCGGAACTGCTTGGCAGCAACCAGGCCAACAGGGGAAATCCGCCCTCAGCAGAGCAGGAGCAGAAAAGCGCCAGTCACTTTTTTCAACAGATCAACCAATTGCTCGGCGCCTGAAACCGGGCCCCCCGAGATGTCATCACCAAGGAGAAAACCGATGTCCGACATTCTGGTTACCTTTCCCGGCGGCAGCCAGGTTGCTGCCCGCAGCGAAGCGTTCGAAATCCTCACCGATCAGCCCGTTGCCGACGGCGGCAGCAACGCCGGCCCCTCCCCTTATGATCTTTTTTTAAGCTCCGTCGCCACCTGCTCCGGTTTCTATGCCCTGCGCTTCTGCCAGGAACGCCACCTGGCAACCGCGGGACTGGCGCTGCGCCTGGCCATCGTCCGGCACCCCGAAACCCGCCGGCTGGAGCAGATCACTCTGCATCTGACCCTGCCGCAGGGATTTCCGGAGAAATACCGCAAAGCCATCAGCCGCGCTATCGACCAGTGTTCGGTCAAAAAAATCCTGGCCGACCCGCCGACCGTTTCCCTGGCCATCGAGGACGCAGAGGGCCGCTAAAACCGGCGCCGATCCGCCGGTGCCGGGCGCAGGCAGGCTGAGGGCGCCGCAACCCCCGGCGTGGTTCAGATGTGATTAAACAGTTTCAGTTCTTTGGGATGGGGATTGAGATAGTACTGCTGGCGCAGATAGGGCTGATCGTACTTGCGGATAAAGTGGTTCATCAGCGTCAGCGGGACCACCAGCGGAACCAGCCCCTGGCGGTAGCTGTCAATCAGCTCGATAACTTCCTGTTTCTCATCCGCGCTCAGCTGCGCCTTGAAATAACCGAGGATATGCTGCAGCACGTTGATCTGTTTTTTCACCGTCGTCTTCAGCCGCAGGGCTTCCATCAGTCCGGTCCGATAACTGTCGCGCAACTCGTCAGGAGGATACTGGCGGCCGTTGGCCACCAGCTTGCCGAGCTGGCGGTAGTGGCTCTGGCTGTGCGCGAGCAGCAGCAGCTTGTGGCGCGCGTGAAAATCGACCAGGCGGCCGAGGGAGAAACCCTCGGCCAGTAGCTGGCGCCAGCGCTTGAGCACGAAAATGGCGGTGATGAAATTCTCGCGCAAGCGCGCATCATGCAGCCGCCCCTCCTCCTCGACCGGCAACAACGGAAAGTGTTCCATGAAGTGGCGGGCAAAAACCCCGACACCGACCGGCTTCGGCACCCCCTTGCGATCATAGAGCTTGACCCGTTCCATGCCGCTGCTCGGCGACTTCGATTTGAACACGAAACCGTCGAGGTTCTCCGCCTCCAGTGCCATCACCCGCTGCTGCGCCCAGCGTTCCATCTGTTCGGTCATGTCCACGCCACTGCGGGAAAACACCAGCCGGACGCCACGGGCATCGTCCTCGACCAGGCGCAGGCTCTCGCGCGGCACCGGCAGGCCGATCTCGACCTCGGGACAGACCGGAACATATTCGACATAACTGCCGAGGACATCGCGCAGGTAACGATCCAGTTTATGACCGCCGTCGTAACGCACCTCGGCGCCAAGCAGGCAGGCACTGATCCCGAGTCGAATTTTATCATCCATGACTATACTCCCGCAGCTGAAGTTGGGTAGGATAACGGGTGCCGTCCCGGCCATTTACACGCCGCAGGGGCCATCCCTGTAAATCGTCTCACCGGACCGGCACTAGAGTCCAGTTTTTTTCGCCGGAACCTTTATCCGGACAAACAGCATTCTCATGACCGCGCCTACCGCAGAGGAAAGAACCATGACCGGGAAAACATCAGAAAAACCGATTTTCGTTGCCGGAGCCACCGGTTATATCGGCGGGCGGCTGGTGCCGCGCCTGCTCGAAGCGGGCTACCCGGTCAGGGCGCTGGCCCGCGCCCCGGAGAAGCTCAAGGATCGACCCTGGGCGGCGCACCCCGGCCTGGAGATCATCAAGGGCGACGTCCTCGATCTGGACAGCCTGACCGCCGCTGTCGCACCCTGCCGGGCCGCCTACTACCTGGTTCATTCCATGCTCCCCGGGGTCGGCGATTTCGCCGCCACCGACCGGACGGCCGCACATAACATGGCCAGCGCGGCACAGCAGGCCGGGCTGGAGCAGATCATCTACCTCGGCGGGCTCGGCGAAACCGGCAGTGACCTCAGCCATCACCTGCGCTCACGCAGCGAGGTCGGCGATTTTCTGCGCCAGGGGAGCGTTCCTGTCACCATCCTGCGCGCTGCGATGATTATCGGCTCAGGCAGCGCATCCTTTGAAATCCTCCGCTACCTGGTCGACCGGCTGCCGATCATGATCACGCCCCGCTGGGTCGACACGCCCTGTCAGCCGATTGGCGTGCGCAATGTCCTGCACTACCTGATCGGCTGTCTCGAACAACCGCAGATGATCGGCCAGACCTTTGATATCGGCCAGCCGCAAGCAACCAGCTATCGCGAATTGATGGCCGTCTACGCCGAGGAGGCGGGATTGCCGAGGCGCCTGGTTATTCCGGTGCCGGTGCTGACCCCGCGGCTGAGCTCCTACTGGATCCACCTGGTCACCCCGGTGCCGGCGACCATCGCCAGGCCCCTGGCGGAAGGGCTGAGCAACCCGGTGGTCTGCACGGAAAACCGCATCACCGGATTTCTGCCCCAGGAGCTGTTCGATGCCCGCAAGGCCATCCGGCTGGCGCTTGACCGCCTCCACCAGCACCAGGTGGAAACCGCCTGGACCGACTCGGGCAGCCTGCAGCCGGCCGAATGGAGTATCCCGGGAGATCCGGGCTGGGCCGGTGGCAGCCTGTTTGACGACTCCCGCGAGATGGTTCTCACTGCGACGCCGGAGCAGGTCTGGCCGGCGGTGGCCGCCATCGGCGGCGATGTCGGCTATTACTATGCGGACTGGCTGTGGGAAATTCGTGGCCTGATTGACCGGCTCAGTGGTGGGGTCGGCCTGTGTCGCGGGCGGCGCAGTTCGGCAGAGCTTTATCCCGGCGACGCCATCGATTTCTGGCGGGTCATCACCGTCAACAAGCCCGAGCACCTGCTCCTTGCCGCGGAAATGCGGCTGCCGGGCAAGGCGGTGCTGTCATTTAGGCTGAGCGGTCGCGCTGACGGCACCACGGTCCTGCGTCAGACCGCCCGCTTTCTGCCGCGCGGCCTGTTCGGTCTGCTCTACTGGTACGCGGTCCTGCCGTTTCATTTTTTTGTCTTCAACGGGATGTTGCGGGGCATTGCCAAAGCAACAGGCCAGCCCGTTGTTGCCGGACCGCAGCGCGTCAGGGACTAGGCCGCGGAGCGGTCCGCGGGCAGGGCGGGGCCTGCAGGACTGCAGACCCCTGCCGCTCAGAGACGGATGGCGGCAACCGGCTGCAGCCGCCAGATCTCGTCGTTGTAATCCGCCATGGTCCGGTCGGTGGAGAATTTGCCGCTCGCCGCGCTGTTGAGAATGCTCATCCGCGTCCAGTTGCGCTGATCCTGGTAGGCCCGGGCAACGCGCGCCTGGGCAGCGACGTAGCTGGCAAAGTCGGCAGCGACCATCCACGGATCCTGCGGACTGCGGATAGCATGGATAAGAGGGTCGAAGATGCCCCCTTCGAACTGACTGAAGTGACCGGTCTGGAGCAGATGCATAACCCGCCCGAACTGCTCATCAGCGGCGATAATCATCGCCGGGTCATAGCCGTAACGGCGCTCCTCGACCTCGGTGGCCGACAGTCCGAAAAGGAAAAAGTTATCCTCCCCCACCTCCTCGCGGATCTCGATATTCGCCCCGTCAAGCGTGCCGATCGTCAGGGCCCCGTTCATCATGAACTTCATGTTGCCGGTGCCTGAAGCCTCCTTGCCGGCGGTGGAAATCTGTTCCGACAGATCGGTCCCCGGACAGATCATTTCCATGGCAGACACGTTGTAGTTGGGCAGAAAGACAACCTTGAGCAGGTCGCCGACCTGCGGGTCATGGTTGATCACCGTCGCGACATTGTTGATCAGCTTGATGATCAGCTTGGCCACGGCGTAGCCGGGGGCCGCCTTGCCGCC
>JAWOIX010000152.1:0-38435 GCA_046484405.1 Pelovirga sp. | reverse complement strand
GGGGTGAATCAGTGAAACCTGCTGTCTGGATTAATTATCGTCACCAAACTGCATTTCTGACATTTTCTTGTAGAGGTTGTAGCGGTCTGCGGTGATCTTGTTCGCATCTGCCATCAGACTCTTGGCCGCTTCGGGATCAATCTTCTTCAGCACGCGATAGCGATTCTGCTTCAGCGCGTAATCCTCGAAGGACATGCTTGGTGCCTTGCTGTCGAGCTGGAGCGGGTTTTTCCCCTCCTCAGCCAGGCGGGGATCATAACGATAGAGGGGCCAATGGCCCGAAGCCACCGCTTCTTTACAGCCTTCGATCCCGCTGTCCATGGCAATGCCGTGGGCGATACAGTGGCTGTAGGCAATGATCAGGGATGGTCCGTCATAGGCATCGGCCTCGAGGAACGCCTTGACCACCTGGGCCGGGTTGGACAGGGCCACCTTGGCAATGTAAATGTTGCCGTAGGACATCGCCATCATGCCCAGGTCCTTCTTCGGCTGGCGCTTGCCGCCCGCAGCAAACTGGGCGACGGCACCCAGCGGGGTTGCCTTGGAGGCCTGCCCGCCGGTGTTGGAGTACACTTCGGTGTCGAGCACCAGGACATTGACGTTTTCGCCGGAAGCGAGGACATGGTCAAGACCGCCGTAGCCGATATCATAGGCCCAGCCGTCGCCGCCATGAATCCAGACCGACTTGACAACCAGAAAGTCAACATTGACCAGCAGCGGAACTGCCGTCTCGTGGGTGCATTTTTCCAGGATACTGCGCAGCTTGGCAACCCGGCCCCGCTGTACCTCGATCTCCTCCTGCGAGTCCTGGGCGCTGTCGAGAATCTGGCGCTTCAGGCCTGCAGTTCCCTGGCACGCCGCACAACCGCACTCGATGTTGCGCTCGAGCAGCTCACGCGCATACTCGGTACTCTTGTCAACCGCCAGGCGCATGCCGTAACCGAATTCGGCATTGTCCTCGAACAGCGAGTTGCTCCAGGTTGGGCCGAGGCCATCCTTGCGTGTGGTCCAGGGGGTGGTGGGCAGGTTGCCGCCATAGATGGACGAGCAACCGGTCGCATTGGCAACCAGCATCCGGTCACCGAACAGCTGTGAGCAGAGCTTGACGAAGGGCGTTTCGCCGCAACCGGCACAGGCACCGGAGAATTCAAAGAGAGGCTGGAGCAGCTGACTTCCCTTCAAGGTGCTGCGGTTGATCAACGCCGGATCGGTTTCCGGCAGTCCCAGGAAAAACTTGAAGTTTTCCGCTTCACTGGCGCGTAACGGCGCCTGGAAGGTCATGTTGATCGCTTTGTGCTTCTCGTCTTCCTTGCTCTTGACCGGACAGTTGTAAACACAGGCACCGCAACCGGTACAGTCTTCCGGGGCGACCTGGAGGGTGTAGCGCTTGCCCTCCATATCCTTGCCTTTCGGAGCACAGGACTTGAAGGTGGCCGGTGCGCCGGCAAGCTCCTTCTCGTCATAGATCTTCATGCGGATTGCCGCATGGGGACAGATGAACGAGCAGATTCCGCACTGGATACACAGGGAGTCATCCCAGACCGGAATATTGACGGCGATGTTCCGCTTTTCAATACAGGCGGTCCCGGTCGGAAAGGTGCCGTCAACCGGCATCGCCGACATGGGCAGTTCATGACCGACACCATCGATAATCGGACCGAGGGTCGACTGTACTATGGAGGAGTAACTGCCCCACTTGCCGGTCTGCATCTCGATATCACTGTCTGCCGTGGCCGGGACCGGCACTTCGAAAATATTCTCAAGTGCCGCATCGACGCCCTGCTTGTTCATCGCCAGGACTTTCTCGCCGGCCTTGCCATAGGTTTTGTCGATGGCATCCTTGATCTGGCTGATCGCCTGGGTGACCGGGATAATTTCGGAAATCTTGAAGAAAGCCGTCTGCATGATGACGTTGATGCGCGCGCCCAGGCCGATCTGCTCGCCCAGCTTGATGCCGTCAATCACGTAGAATTTCAGTTGCTTGTCGATAATCCGCTGCTGCACCAGTCGGGGCAGCTTGTTCCAGACTTCGTCCTTGCCGTACGGGGCATTGAGGAGGAAGGTGGCACCCTGCTTGGCGCCCTTGAGCATGTCGTACTTCTCGAGGAAGGAGAAGTTGTGACAGGCGATGAAGTCGGCCTGGGAAATCAGGTAGGTGCTCTTGATCTCCTGCTTGCCGAAACGCAGATGCGACGTGGTCATGGTGCCGGCTTTTTTCGAATCGTAGACGAAGTAGGCCTGCACCTTGTTGGACGTGCAATCCCCAATGATCTTGATGGAGTTCTTGTTGGCCCCCACGGTTCCGTCGGAACCGAGGCCGAAGAACATGGCCGCATAACCATCGAAGGGAACGCGGAAATTGCTGTCAAAATCGAGGCTCTGTCCGAGGACATCGTCCTTGAATCCGACGATAAAGTGGTTTTTCGGCTTGTCCTGGAGCAGGTTGTCGAGGACCGCCTTGCTCATGCCGGCATTGAATTCAAAGGAACCAAGGCCGTAACGGCCGCCGACGATGGACGGGTAACCGGAGAAGCTGGTCATCCCTTCGACCATGCCCTCACCGATGGCGGTACGCACTGCCTGGTAGAGGGGCTCACCGATGGAGCCGGGCTCCTTGGTCCGGTCGAGCACGGCAATTTTCTTGGTCGTCGCCGGGATCGCCTTGCAGAACTCCTCAATCGGGAACGGCAGGAACAGGCGGATCTTGATCAGGCCGACCTTTTCCCCCTTGGCCGCCAGGAAGTTGATCGTCTCTTCCATCGCTTCGCAGCCGGATCCCATCATCACCACGATGCGCTCGGCATCGGCAGCACCGACGTAATCAATGAGTTTATACTGGCGCCCCGTCAGGGCAGCAAACTTGTCCATCTGGGCCTGCAGAATGGCGGGGATTTTCTCGTAGAAGGGGTTGACCGTTTCGCGCCCCTGGAAATAAACATCGGGATTTTGTGCGGTTCCGCGCAGCTTGGGGCGATCCGGCGACATGGCACGATGGCGGTGAGCAGTCACCAGCTCATCGTCAATCATGTGCCGCATGTCGTCCATCGACAGCTCTTCGATCTTCTGGACTTCGTGCGAGGTGCGGAAGCCGTCGAAGAAGTGCAGGAAAGGAACCCGTGACTCAAGCGTTGCGGCCTGGGCGATCAGGGCAAAGTCCATGACTTCCTGGGGGTTGTTGGAACAGAACTGCGCCCAGCCGGTGGAACGGCAGGCCATCACGTCAGAATGATCACCGAAGATCGACAGCGCCTGGGCCGCAATTGCCCGGGCTGACACGTGAAATACCGTCGGGGTCAGTTCACCGGCAATCTTGAACATGTTGGGGATCATCAGCAGCAGCCCCTGGGACGCGGTAAAGGTGGTGGTCAGGGCACCGGCCTGCAGGGCACCGTGAACGGCACCGGCGGCACCGCCTTCCGACTGGAGTTCGACCACCTTGGGAACGGTGCCCCAGATGTTTTTCTGACCGACAGCACTTTTGGCGTCGGAAATTTCACCCATGACCGATGACGGGGTGATGGGATAGATGGCAATGACCTCGTTGGTCGCATGAGCTACATGCGCCGCTGCGGCATTACCGTCGATATTGACCATCTTCCGAGACATGCATACCTCCTGTTTAGTGAGTAAATGTCGTTCTTTTAAGACAAAAGAACATGATTTCCGGTGTGAAACTCGCGAATGGTATCTGTCGGTTGAACGTTGCTGAACACTTGTCTTCGCAGGGCTGCGTCCTGCTGTTGTCGTAATCTATGGAGCGTTGCTGCCGTGCTGTTAGAACGCCCGGCGGCCGCTGACAGCGTGCTGAACCGTCCCGGCATCGATATATTCAAGATCGCTGCCGGAGGGAATGCCGTGGGCAAGACGACTGACCTGCACACCCTGTTCCTTGCACAGGCGCGCCAGGTAGAGGGCTGTGGCTTCCCCTTCGACGCTGAAGTTGGTTGCCAGGATCACCTCTTCGATGGCTTCCGTTGCCAGGCGTTGCTGCAGTTGCGGAATCTTCAGATCATCGGGATCAACCCCGTCAAGGGGAGACAGGGCCCCGTGCAAAACATGATAAAGGCCGTTGTAGGAACGACTGCGCTCAATGGCAAGAAGATCCTGGGGTTGCTCCACCACGCAGAGCGTCCGTCGATCGCGGGACGCTGCGGCACAGATGGAACAAAGGCTTTCTTCAGCAATATGAAAACAGCTTTCGCACAACCGGACCCTGCGTTTCATCTGCACCAGGGCTTCCGCCAGTGCCTCGACCTCGGCTGCGGACGTGCGCAACAGATGGAAGGCCAGCCGCGCCGCTGTCTTGCTCCCGATCCCCGGAAGCTTTCCCAGTTCAGCCTCCAGCCGGGCAAAAGACGGGAGCGAGCCTAACATAGTTTTATCTCCAGAATCTAATGGTTTATGCTTTGCAAACGCGGATTTCAGGAATGCTAAAAAATTACAATATCGTCAAAAGGGGGATGGATCATTGGTCAGACCAAAGATGTATTTACCACGCGCGGCGGGATTAACTCAATCTTTTTTTCTCTGCAGGGGAAATCTCACCTCCCGGGCATAGCGGTGCGCCACGTCAGCGACAGCCAAACCGGCCCTTTCCCGCCTGCCGGGAACCGCAACATGTCCGGGAGCAAGGCGGGGGGACAACTGCGCCGCCGGCTAGAACATGCCGGGGAGATTCATGCCACCGGTCACTTTGCTCATCTCCTCCTGCACCATCTGCTGGCTTTGCTTGAGGCCTTCATTGACGGCAGCGAGAACCAGATCCTGAAGCATTTCAACATCGTCCGGATCGACTACGGCTTTTTCAATCTTCAGATCCAGCAGCTGTTGCTTGCCGTTCACCCGCGCCGTCACCATGCCACCGCCGGCCGACGCCTCGACCTCCCTGGTTTCCAGCTCCTGCTGTACCCGGGCTATGCGTGCCTGCATCTGTTGCGCTTGCTTCATGATGTTGCCAAGTCCTTTTGCCATCGCTTTCTCCTTGTGTTCCGTTTTGTCGTGAATCAAACAGCCCCTTGCGCAGCATGCGCCGGAGCGGCTCAAAGGGGAAGGGCTCGTCGATCGCGTGGACCGTCACACAAACCCTTTGTCTATCGGGGTGACATTTTCAATCGTTCCACCAAAGATGTCCAGAGCTGATTTGACCAGCGGATGATCCAGGGCATTCTCGCGCAGCTTGCGCTGCCGGTCGCTCTCCTGCTGGACCCGTTCCTGATGCAGCGAGGGAGGATGCGGATCGCCGTTGGCGCCCCGCACGATATCTATCCGCACAGCTGTCGCGAAGAACTCACTGGCCAGCTCCTGCAGAGCCTGCTGCATGTCACTGTCTGCCAGACTGAAGTATTTCTGCGGCATGGCAATGCGCAGCAGGGGCAGGTCCAGAGACAACAGGCTGGCCTGCTCAAGCAGCGAGGATATCCGTGGACGCCGCCGCCCCCGGACAAAATCGACCAGCCCCGCCCAGCTTTTCTCCTGCTGTTCTCCGCCGGGAGCATCGTCCGGATCCAGTGCCGGCGGCTCCTCTGGCAGAGGGGGACTCTCCGGCGGCGCGCTGGCGTGCGACGGCGTTTCCGGGCGCGGTGGCGCTGCTGACCGAGGCGCCGCAACAGGCCCGGTCCCGGCGGGAACCGTCGTGCGGCCGGCGAGGGTCTGCTCGAGACTCTCCAGGCGCTGAATCAGGGTGGTGATGTCGATCCCCTCGGGCAGGGATGCCAGCCGGATCAGGGCGACCTCCATGGTCAGGCGCGGATAGCTGGACCCGGCCAGCTCGGCCTCGGTGCGAATCAGCAGCAGCAGGATCCGCTGCAGTTCCTCGAGGCAGACCGGTGCGGCCAGGGGCCGCAAGCCGGCGAGTTCCGCCTCGCTGAAATCAAGCAGATCGGCGGGCTTGTCGACGACCTTGAGAACCACCAGCGCACGAATCATGGCGACCAGCTGCTGACAGAACTGACGGAAGGAGTGGCCAAGGTCGTCAACCTGCCGTACCAGTTCAAGCAGTTCCTGAGGTGCCCGCTGCATAATCGCCGTCACCGTCGCCAGCAACAGGCGACTGCTGACCTGGCCAAGCAGATGCTGGAGGGCTTCGTCCTCGACCCTGTCGCCGCAACAGGCGATAACCTGATCGAGGGCGGAGAGCGCGTCACGCATGCTGCCGCCTCCGTGACGCGCAATGGCCGCCAGGCCCGTATCGCTGATCACGATCTTCTCCTGATCAACAATATAGCGCAGCCGGGACTGCAGGGCGGGCAGCCCGATCTTCCTGAAATCAAAACGCTGGCAGCGCGACAGGATGGTCAGCGGAATCTTGTGCGGTTCGGTCGTGGCAAAGATGAACTTGACGTGCGCGGGGGGTTCTTCGAGGGTTTTCAACAACGCGTTAAAGGCGCTGTTGGACAGCATATGGACCTCATCGATGATGATGATTTTATAGCGTGCCTGGGAGGGCAGATAGCGCACCGCTTCACGCAGTTCGCGGATATCGTCGACGCCGTTATGGGACGCGCCGTCAATCTCGAGAACGTCGATCCCCTGACTGGCAGTAATGTCCACACAGGAGGGACAGGTGCCACAGGGGGTGATGGTGATCCCCTGCTGGCAGTTGAGCGCTTTGGCAAAAATACGCGCCGCGGACGTCTTCCCCACCCCGCGAGCACCGGTAAAAAGGAATGCGTGATGCACGCGATCCGTGGTGATCGCATTCTGCAGTGTCTGGCTGACATGCTCCTGGCCGACCAGATCTTCGAACAGCTGGGGGCGCCATTTACGCGCCAGGACCAGGTAGGACATAGTGGCTCCATCTCCTGATGGCGTTGCCCAATCCACCCATCCGGATTGCGGCGCCGCCGGGCGGCATCACTGCGGGGAATGTCCATACGGGACGGCAAGCGGTGGATGGCTCCGGCCTGCCCCGTTGAACGGTCACATCTAAAAAAAAATTGCCGGCACAAGTGACAGCCAGGCACCCCCACGGCACACATCCGAAACCGCTACCGCTGCTCCCTTCCGGGCCTGACGGGGTTTACGGCCGTCTGTTGCGCAGGACCCGGCTGTCACTTCTACCGGCAACACGTCATCCAGATGCTTTTCACTGGGCGTCGCGAATACGACTCTTCCGCCTTCCGCCTTCCGCCTTCTGTATTCTGAATTCTGTATTCTGAATTCTGCCTTTAATGGCGGAGAGGGGGGGATTCGAACCCCCGGTAGCGTTAACTACACCCGCTTTCCAGGCGAGCACCATCGGCCTCTCGGTCACCTCTCCGCGAATTGGGAACCTTACACCACCATATCTGGGGCTGTAAAGAAATTTTTATCCGGGAACGGGGCGCTAAAAGCTTCCCCTTACGCCGGTCCACTCTGGGGGAGAAGCGGTGCGCAACGGCCCGGGTTCAGACGCAACCGCCGTTACCGCATACCGCTATAGCGGCCGTTAATCCGATAGACAAACGCGAGGATTTCCGCCAGTGCTTCAAACAGCTCGGCGGGGATATCGTCACCGACCGGGATGCGCCGAAGAACCTCCATCAGATCCCGGTCTTCAACGATATCGATCCCCGCCGCCCGGGCAGCGGCGACAATCCGCTCGGCAACGGCACCGCGACCCGCAGCCACAACCTGTGGCGCCGTATCACAGGCCTGATCATAGCGCAGGGCAACCGCCCGCAGGGGACGCTCAGGCTGTTGCATCATGCCCTCGTATCGAGCAGGGAGCCGTGCCGTGGCAACGCCGGCGGCTCCGCCCGTCGGGCCGGCAGATGCGCATTGTCGGCAAAACGCACCTGCCGCAACCTGACGGCGGAAAGGCACGCGGTCAATTCATCACTGCAGCGTTCGACATATTCCATCGTTTTCCGATCTTCACTGGCAAGCAACAGCGTAAGCCCCTGCCCGGCATCATAATGCAGGTCAATCCGCATATCCCCAAGGGCCGAGAGATGCAGGGAAACAGACAGCTGCAGCGCGGCCCGGTCCGCTTCATCTGCCGCGGGACAGGCACTGTCCTCACCCCCCTGCCCGGCAGGACAATCACCAGGCTCCGACCCTGGCACAGGCAATGGCAGAACGAGGCTCGCCGGGTCAGCTGATCTGCCGCTGCTGACGTGCAGCAGTTCCATGGTGGCCACAGGATTGTCAGACTCCCGTGTCACTGCCTGCCGCCAGCTCTCGTTCAACACCAGCGCCTCCAGTCGCGGCCCTGCCTGGAGAATGCGCAACTCAAGGGTTTGACCAACCCGCAGAGAGGGCGCGCCCACGGCAATAAAACGCTCTCGCCCCAGCTCCAGCAGCGGCCCCTCGACCACGGTGGCACGAACCACCTTCCCCGGGAACAGGGTGGCGGCGGACGGGGTCGCAGAAAGATCCGGTGCCCCGCCAGGGGTCAGCAAAAAACCGGGCGGGGGACCAATGGGAAAAATCGTCATGACATCCTCTCGACCTTGGGTGTGCTGTCGTTTAGAAAAAGTTGTGGACGTTTTGCTTTGCTGCCCTGCCACAACGCAACAGCGCGAAGAGTCAAATATCTGACAAATGCCCAACCAGCGGACAACGACCGACAACAGACTGTCAAAATATCTGTCAACATCACCGGAAAAGAGGCAGAAACCGGCACTTGTCGATCTGGCACATTATTCGCAATACATTAAATAAATCTAAACTCACCATGGACGTTACCGGCACACTGCACCGCCGCCGCAGGTCAAAGGACAAACGCATGATGAACGCCACCGCCCTGATCATCGCCAGCAACACGCGCACAAAGAACCAGCTGGTCGACCGTCTGTCTGCAACAGCCCTGTTTAGCGACATCACGCCCCTGGCATCCGGGGCAGCCCTGCTCCGTCACCTCAAGACCAGGCCTGCGGATATGATCTGCTGGGCGGTTGAGGAGAAACAGCCGCAGGGCACCTGGATTGACCGGCTGCAGGCCCATGAACAGTGGCACGATGTGCCACTGATTGCCTTTGCCGAAAACCGGCAGAGCCTGCTCAGCGGCTTTGAACTTGGCGCCAGCGACGCCATCCATCTGCAGATCGACCCGCAGGAGCTCAGCGCCAGAATGCAGTGTCATCTGCAACGCTTGCAGCGCCTGCGCGAACTGCGGCGGGCCCAGGAACAGTTGCAACGCATGGCACTGACCGATCCATTGACCGGGCTCGGCAATCGCGCCACCTTTGATGCCTGCCTGAAACAGACGGCGGCACGCAGCCGGCGGCGGTCATTCCCTTACAGCCTGCTGCTGATTGATCTCGATCATTTCAAGCAGGTCAATGATCGGCATGGCCACCAGGCAGGGGATAGCGTCCTGAAAATGGCGGCCGCTGCAATTCAGAACTCGGTACGCGGGGAAGACACCTGCTCGCGCTACGGCGGCGAAGAATTTGCCGTCATTCTGCCCGACACCAACGCGGCGGCGGCGGCAGTTCTGGCGGAACGCATTCATCGGCAGATCGCCGCCCTGGCCAAAGAGCTCCCGCCGACCCACGCGCCGGTCACCGTCAGTATCGGCATCGCCAGCACCACGCAGACACGTCCGCACCACCTCCTTGAGCAGGCGGACCGGGCGCTCTACCGGGCAAAAAGAAACGGCCGCAATCGTACGGAAATATGGCAGGAGGACAAGCGGCCGGCAACGCTGCCGGCAAGTCCCAGATCCTTGCACCACGCCTGCGCCTGAGCGCCCTGAACAGCGACGCAAAAAACACAGCAGCCCGAAAAAGAAGCGTATCGACCTCTGTCCCGGGCTGTTGCCATCCTCTGCTGTTGTGGTCTCTGTTGTTCTCCTGTTCCGTTAATCAGTCGTCGCCGTCGCCGAGAACCTGGACCTTTAATCGCAGCTGCTTGCGCTGCTCCGCGAGGCAATAGGCAATAATCGCATCCTGATCCTCTTCGTCGATCTCGGCAAATTTCAGCGCCAGGTAGGTTTCTCCCCCCTGCAGATAATTGCCGACAACCTCACCAATGCACTCAACCACTGCCGACTCCGGCGCATCCATGACGATTTCCACCTGCAGGCGTGTGCCTTCGGCCAACGGCTCGGCCACCGGCAGGCGCAGACCGCCACCGCTGATATTGACCGTCGCCCGCACTGAGGTGGCCGCAGGCCGCGCTGCATCGAGCGGCCGGTAATTCACCGAAAGCAGCGCATCGACACGAAAATATTCACGTTTTTTCAGGTGGGTAAAGGAATCAACCATTTCCAGGCGCAGTTTCGCCGGAACCGAACGTTCGAGGATCTTTGCCTTGATCGACCGGCTGACTCCGGCGACTTCAAAACTCAGCCGGCACAGACCCTCAAGATCAAGCGGGTGGGGTTCAAACTGTTCCGGCAGAAAGTTGACCTCGAGCTCGGGCGCCGTGGTGGTTCTGGCGACCCCGTCAAGCTGAACCTGTTTCTCCCCCGGCAACGGCAGTACGACCCGGACAACCCGATAGTCACTGAGATGGTCAAGTATCGACGACATAGGCAAACCGTCTGCGAAAGGAGAGAAGCGAAAAGGGGCGGGCACAGGACGCAAAGGGGGCCGCCACCGTAGTGCCGTGAACGGCTGAAATCCGGCTAGCAGACCTCCCTGGCAACGGCACGTCCCGCGGTCAGGGGGCGGCAATAACCGGAAACCGCCTGGCGGCCACTCCTGATTTGCGCCAGTTCGTTCGCCGTGACGGCCATGATGCCATGGATTTTCGGCAATAGCAAATTGTTCATCTCCACGATTCTCTCGAGCAGACGGGCCCGTTCGACGAACAGCGGATGGCGCCCCCAGAAGGCGGTGTCGCCGGAATAAAGCTCGAAGACATGCAGGTCATTGTGGCTGGCTTCCGCCTGCAAAGACTGCAGACGATCGGTATAGGTCTGCAGAGATCCGGGATCCACTTCCACCAGCAGGGACTCCAGCTGGCGGGCATGATCAATGATCTGCCGGTACTGTGCGATCGATTTGTGCAGACAAGCGTCCATGGCATGACCTGTTGTCGCCCGCGGGCGATGAGATGAGTGTATCGGAAAGTTGGTGACGCAACGTTGCCGGGGGATGTGCGCTCCCTGCGCGTGGGGGCCCTGTCCGGGGTCAGCCCACCTGCGCCGGACCCCGCCCCTAGAAGGTCGCGGCAACCCGCTGCGCCGCGCTGTCGGCAGTCCCCTGCGCCGGTGCCGCCCCGCGCTCGCTCTGTACCGCACCGGCAAAACCTTCGCGCAGCTCGAGCAGAATGTTTTCAACAGGTTGCAGGCGCCGTTCATCGCCATGCGCGTTGACCGCGGCCAGTTCGCGGAGAATGAAAGCGTAAAGCCGCCCCAGATCCTCCGCCAGGGCTCCACCCACCCGGTAATCCAGGGTGTTGGAAAATTCGCTGACAATCGCCATCGCCCTGCCAATCGCCACGGCCTTGTCCCCTTTGCGATTATCACGGATTGCCTGTCCGGCCTGGCGGACAAAACGGATCGCCCCGTCATAGAGCATCAGCAGGATCTGTTCGGCGGAAGCGGTCATCACCTGGCTGCTGTGATAGGGATTGGCGGACTGATTCATTGTCTGGCTCCGGGAAGAAGTTTAAACCTGCCGTCGACAGCCTAGCGGCCGTTCATGGCCGAGAGACTGGACAGCTGCTGCAACAGATAACTGCCCTGGGAATTCAGACCGCTGACCAGGCTTTCCATGGCGGAAAACTGGGCACGCAAGGTCTTTTCCCGCTGTTCGAGCCGCACCTCGAGGTTGCTGATCTGCTGGTCGATGCGACGGATACTGCTGGCGGTGCCCTCCTGCCGGCCGGCATAAAAACCGGTAGTAGCGTCGGTGACGGTCCCCAGGTATGCGGCGAAGCGGCTGCTGACTCCACCCCCCACGGCAGTGCCGGCAAACAGACGGATGACCGCCTCGTAGTCCTCCGCCAGGGCCCTGGACAGGGTCGCTTCATCGAGGCTGATCTGTCCATCACGCTGGGTCGCGAAACCCAGCTGGGCAAGGGAGGAGTAGGCCCCGATCCCCTGCGACTCTACCAGCAAGGACTGCAATCCCCCCTTGACAGAGCGGAATACGGCATCATTGCCCCAGGAGGAATCCTTCTGCTGGGCAATGAAAGTGACAATATCGTTGTACGCCGTGACAAAATCCCTGATTTTCGCAGTGCCGGCGTCCCGGTCAGCGGCAACCTGCACCATAGTCACAGCGGTCGGGTCAGCGCTCAGCAGCTCAAGGGAAAGACCGGGGATAGCGCCGTCGATTCGGTTACTGTCGCCATACACGGCAATCCCGTCGATGTCCAGCTGAGCCCGCTGGGCCGCCTGGGTGGTGCGCATCTGCAGGGGTTCGGCAGTGCCGCCCGTCAGTCCGCTGCTGTCAAGTGAGAAGGTTTCGGCGACCTCGTTCCCGGTGAGCACCAGTCGCCAGGGGGCCGCCGTCCCATCATGGATAAGCGTCGCACCCACGCCGAGGTCGGCGGCATTGATCACCCGGGCAATCCCCTCAAGCGAGCTGTCCTGGGCATCGATGGCCAGCTCGTGGGCGATACCGCCGACGGTCAGCCCGATGGACCCGGTGCCGAACAGCGACGCACTTTTATCGGCATACCCGGGGCTGACATCCTTCTGCTGCCGGGCGAGAGCCTTAACGGTCACCTGGTAGGAACCGGCAGTCGCCTGACCCTCGACCGTCGTCGCCAGGTATTGCGCCGAACTCTGTTTAACCGCCGCCGCGGCAAGCTCTTCCGGGCTGTCCATGGCCCGGGCACGGTCGAGCAGCACTTTGAGCTTCTCATCCAGCTGCGCAAACGCATCAAGACGGCTGCTGAAATAGGACTGGTCCCGCTGCAGGCGCTCGATCGGGGCCCGCTCGACCTTCATCAGGGCGCTGATGATCGACTCGGTATCGATTCCTGTTGCCAGGCCGCCAAAGGTAATGGACATGGTCGCTCTCTCCAGTTCTGTCTGTTTCCCGGTCCGATCAGCTCTGCGTATCGACCAGATTGCCGCGCAGATCGCTGAGCCGGCGGGACAGGGTCAGCAGTTCTTCCGTTGGAATCTGCCGGAGCACTTCATTGGTTTCACGGTCTACCAGCTTCACCACCAGCTTGCCGGTGGCATTGTCATTTTCAAACCGCACACTGTAAAACCCGTCTTCTGTCAGCGCCTTGATCTGCTGCAGCAGCTCCTCCGGCTGCAGCTGTTTTTTTTCCGTTGTTTCACTGCGGGTCGGATCCTCTTTCTGCTTGCGTCCCTCACTGAGCTGATCCGCCCCTTTGCTCAACTGAAACTGCGCCGTTCCCTGCAGGCTGATTGCGTCAATATTCATGATCAGATTCTCCCCCTTTGTGCCCGTCGCTTACCGGCCGGGTAAAGCGGGGACCGGCTCATGCCGGTCCCCGGTCAACGACTCTTTTGCCTAGCCGAGCAGGGCCAGGGCAAGCTGCGGCTGCTGATTGGCCTGGGCAAGGATTGCCACGCCGGCCTGCTGCAGAATATTGTACTTGGTCAGATTGGCCGTTTCCTGTGCGACATCGGCATCGAGGATCCGGCTCCGGGCAGCGGAGACATTCTCAGCGATATTCGACAGGTTGGCGATCGTCGACTCGAAGCGGCTCTGCACCGCACCCATCTGACCTCGAGCCGAGGCGACACTACCGATCGCAGCATCCAGGGAAGCAAGCGTGGCCTGCACATCGAATGCATCGGTGATCGCGATGCCCCCAACCCCCAGGCCGGTGGAGGTCATGTTCAGATCCGCCAGGTCGACGACGATCTGGTCGTTTGCCGTGCCGCGGAAGCCGACCTGGAAGGTCAGGGAGGCCCCCTCGCCGTCGAGAACCTTGGTGCCGTTGAACTCGGTGGTCAGGGCGATTCGATCAATCTCCTGAATCAGCTGAATCACTTCTTCCTGCAGGGAGGCCCGGTCGGACGTGCTGTTGCTGTCGTTGGCCGACTGCACTGCAAGTTCACGGATCCGTTGCAGGATGTTGGAGATCTCCCCCATGGCGCCTTCGGCGGTCTGGGTCAGGGAGATACCGTCGTTGGCATTGCGCACCGCCTGATTGAGGCCGCGGATCTGCGAGGTCATGCGATCGGAAATCGCCAGGCCGGCAGCATCATCCTTGGCGGAGTTGATGCGCAGACCGGAAGAGAGGCGCTGCATTGAGGTTTCCAATGCGCCCTGTGATGAAGAAAGGTTGCGTTGGGCGTTGAGAGACGGGATATTCGTGTTGATAACCAGTGCCATGATGTTTCCTCCATGAATGATAGTGACGGGCGTCCGTGCCCTGCTATGGGTTAATCAGCCGTTCTGCGTTGTGATTCCTGATCTCCGTGACCGCTGCCGGGGGTCGCGATCGTGCCTGTCGGTTCACCTCCTCCGGTACCAGATTCCCCGCCTGCGTCACTCACCTTTTCGACCGGCACAGCAGAACACTTTAGATGTTTTTTACCGGTGCCGAACGGATCCGCAACCGCAAAAGCACGGTACACCCCTCGCCCTCATCTACTCAATGTGCTCATTTTGCGCCCATTAGTACTCTTTTTTCTCTATCAAAAAGCACCCGATCCCGACGCCACATCGTTGCGATCCCCCCAACAGCCCTAATCGACTGATAAACCGAGGCTTATAAAACTCTTATCGGGCTTGGCATGAAATCTGCCTGATGACATCGGGCGACGTCCTGTGCAACTCACCGGCTGAGCACAGGCGCACCCACGATCTTTTCTTCGAACAAAGGAGTTCCGCGATGTGTCGAATCGGTGCAATCAAAAGCCTGGACTATGTCCACCCGAGCATGGCGCTGCAGCTGATGCAGTCGCAGCAGAAGGGACATGACAACTCCGGCTTTGCCATGGTCATGCAGAACCTTGGCGGAATCTTTGAACCCTACAAGAACCTCCCGACCCTGTCGATGGCCTGCACCGCCGAAGGCATCAAGATCGCCGAAGACATCCTGCACGAGATCGGCTTTCACCGGGTGATGCAGTGGTCTCCCGAGGTCAATGACCGCCCCGGCCTCGACATCAACGCCATGCCGCACTATGTTTTCGAAACCTTCAATTATCCCTCCTCCCACAAGCAGGCAAGCGCCAAGGAGAAGGAGGATCTCCTGCTCGATACCCGCCTGCGGCTGCGCCGGGCGCTGGAGGCCGAGGAGAGAGGATTCGTCTACTCTTTCTGGCCCGACCTGATCACCCTGAAGGAGATCGGCGACCCGCGCGATATCGGCACCTATTTCAATCTCTGGGAAGCGAACACCACCTTCACCGCCAAGGTGATCACCGCCCAGTGCCGCCAGAACACCAATTACGACATCGTCCGCTATGCCGCCCACCCCTTCCACCTGCAGGGGTATACGGCGCTGGCCAACGGTGAGAACACCTTTTACCTGAAAAACCGCGAGTTTCAGCAGCAGCTCCATCGCGGCTATATCGGCTTTGAGTCAGACTCCCAGTGTTTTCTCTATACCCTGCACTATATCCACCGCGAGCTGGGCTGGCCGCTGAGTTACTATAAACATGTCGTCACCCCCTTGCCTTTTGACCAGATCGACCAGCGTCAGGATCGCAAACAGTTGCTGGCGATCCGCCAGTCCCTTGCCCACCTTGAGATCAACGGCCCCAATACGATCATCGGCATGCTGCCGGACAACACCCTGTTCACCTGCTGCGATTCGAAAAAACTGCGGCCGGTCGTGGTCGGCTATGACGCACAGACCGTGGTGATCTCTTCGGAGGTCTGCGGCATCAATGAGGTCCTCCCCGAACGCAACTGGGAGGATGATATCTACCCTGACGAACGGGAGATTGTGGTGATCAACGATCAACTGGAGGTACAGCGATGGAAACAGTAAAGGTCAATCACCTGGCATCGAACGATCTGCCCTGGAAACTGGTCTACGATGCCAGCCGCTGCACCATGTGCGGGTCCTGTGTCGCGACCTGCTCGTTCCGGGCGATCAAGCCCAAGGTTGAACGCCGGCGCATGGTCTTTTCGGAAACCGATCTGCCGGAACCAAAAGCGCGTTTTTCCGCCGTACCGGTGATCCGCCAGGTCAATTCGATCCGCGACTACTGCCGCGGCTGCGGCATGTGCGAGAAGGTCTGTCCCAACGATGCCATCCGCCCGCAGCGCAACCCCGACACCCGCCATCCCATCGTCACCCGCTGCCTCGGCGGCGACTCGATCAAGCGCGGCGGGCGTAAAAATCTCGAAGGCACGGTCCGCACCCTCGACCGGCTGAGAGTCGGACGCATTTCCCAGATGACCGACCCGAGTCTCGATGCGCAGCGCCACAGCTTCGATCTGCTCGCCCCCTTCGGGCGCATCCTGCCACCGCGCAAGCTCCCCTTCGTCGCCGGCCCGGAACAGGAGCTGACCCTGGGAGAACTGACCCCGCCGGTCAACTGGATCTACCCGGTGATCATCGGCGACATGTCGATCGGTGCCCTCTCCTGGCGCATGTGGGAAGGGGTCGCCATGGCCACCGCCTACCTCAACGAAGAATGCGGTCTGCCGGTGCGCATGTGCTCCGGCGAAGGCGGTGTGCCGCGGCGGCTGCTGCGTTCGAAGTATCTCAAGTACATGATCCTGCAGATCGCCTCCGGCCACTTCGGCTGGAACCGCATCGCGACCAGCATGCCCGACATGATCGAAGACCCCGCCGGGATCCTGATCAAGATCGGTCAGGGCGCCAAGCCCGGCGACGGCGGGCTGCTCCAGGCCGGCAAGGTGGCCAGCCATATCCAGGCGATCCGTGGCGTGCCCAAGGCCGACCTGCTCAGTCCGCCCAACCACCAGGGACTTTATTCCATCGAGGAGAGTGTCCAGAAGATGTTTCTCTCCCTCAATGCCGCCTTCAAGTTCCGCGTCCCGGTGGCAATCAAGGTCGCCGCTTCGGCCACCAGCGTCAGCGTCTTCAACAATCTGGTGCGCGACCCCTACAACATCGTCGGCGGTTTCTTTCTCGACGGCATCGACGGCGGCACCGGAGCGGCCCACGAGGTCAGCCTCGACCACACCGGTCATCCGATCGTCAGCAAGCTGCGCGACTGCTACCTGGCCGCGGTCTCCCAGGGACGGCAGGGGCAGATTCCCCTGTGGGCCGCCGGTGGCCTGGGGAAAACCGGCGACCTGGCCGCTGATGCCTTCAAAATGATCTGTCTCGGCGCCAACGGCGTCTTTACCGGCAAGCTGATTTTGCAGATGGCCGGTTGTGTCGGCAACGACATGGGACGCTGCAACGCCTGCAATACCGGCTTATGTCCGGCCGGCATCACCACCCAGGAACCGCAGCTGGTCCATCGCCTCGATCCGGACCGGGTCGCCCAGAATATTGTCAATTACTACCTGGCCATGGACCAGGAGCTGAAAAAACTGATGGCGCCGATCGGCAACTCATCCCTGCCCGTTGGCCGTGCCGACGCGCTGGTATCCACCGACCAGCCGGTTGCCGAACGTCTGAAAATTCAGCATGTGTGCTAAGGAGGCTTGACTGATATGGCTGTCCAGATAAGCGGTTTCGATAAGAATAAGCAGCGCCTCTCCACCCAGCAGCTGCTCCAGCAGATCTATGCGGCCCTGGACCAGGGGGAGACCGAGTTTGACGTTCTCTCTTCGGGGCACCATGTCATCGGTGGCCCGCTCTGGTCCGCCGACGGCGTACCCCTGCGCTTCAGGGTGAAAAACCCGGGCCAGCGGGTTGGCGCCTTCGGGCTGGCCGGGACCACCATCATCGTCGAGGGATCGACGCCTGCCGATGCCGGCTGGCTCAATGCCGGGGCCGAGCTGATCATCAAGGGGGACAGCGGCGATACCACCGCCCATTGTGCGGCCAGTGGTAAAATCTATGTCGCCGGGCGTGTCGGCACCCGCTCCGGCTCACTGATGAAGCACGATCCGGCCTTCCCTGCGCCGGAGCTCTGGGTGCTGAAAAATACCGGGTCCTTCTCCTTCGAATTCATGGGGGGTGGGACGGCGGTCATTTGCGGCGTTGGCTGCGAAGCGGGCGCGTCGGTTCTCGGCGATCGCAGCTGCATGGGCATGGTCGGTGGAACCATCTATCTGCGCGGTACGGCGAAGAATCTTCCCGATGACGTCTGGCTCCTTGATCTCGATGACGCCGACCGCCGTTTTCTCGCCGAGGGTTTGCCCAGGTTCCTCGACGCGATCGAACGGCCTGCCGCCCTGGAGTTACTCAGTGACTTCAGTCAATGGCAGAAAATCACCGCCAAAACCTATGATGAACGCCAGCGCCACCACAGCATGCGGCCTAGCATGCGTGATTTTCGCCTCAACAAATGGGTTGGCGACGGCGGCATTTTCGGCGGGCTGCTCGAGGACGACTACGACCAGGTCGCCGGACTGGTCAACACCGGCGCCGATCGCCTGAAGATTCCCCATTGGCGCAACAAGGCCTTCTGCGCCCCCTGTGAGTCGGCCTGTCCATCATCGATTCCGACCCAGGATCGTATCGCCCTGCTGCGCCAGGGAAAGTACCAGGAAGCCATTGAGCTGGTGCTGCGTTACTCGCCGTTTCCCGGCAGTGTCTGCGGTGAAGTCTGTCCCAATCCGTGCATGGATGCCTGCACCCGGCAGCTGCTCGACCATGCCGTCGTCATGCCCGAACTGGGCCGGCTCTCGCTGACGGCACGCTCGCCGCAACCCCTGCCCGATACGGGCAAAAAGGTTGCGGTCATCGGCGGTGGCGCGGGCGGCCTCTCGGCGGCCTGGCAGCTCCGCCTGAAAGGGCACCAGCCGACCATCTACGAGGCGGATGCGGAGGTCGGCGGCAAGCTGCGCCAGGTGATCCCGACGGAGCGCATGCCGGCGCAATCCCTCAACCAGGAGATCGCGCGGATCAAGGATCTCGGCATTCAGATCAATACCGCGACCCGCGTCGATGCAGCACTTTTCGAGCAGATGCGGCATGACTACGCGGCGATTGTCGTGGCCACGGGAGCGCACAACCCGGTCATTATCCCCTTCCCCGGCCATCACCGGTTGCTCAAGGGGCTCGACTTTTTAAAAGCCGTCAACCGCGGCGAAACCCCGCCCGTGGGGGAACGGGTGGTCGTCATCGGCGCCGGCAACGCCGGCATGGATGCCTGTCTCGGCGCCTACGCCATGGGCGCGAAGCAGGTGACCGCCATCGACATTCAACGGCCGGCGGCCTACAAAAAAGAGATCGAGCACTTCGAAAAGCTTGGTGGCAGGATCGAATGGCCGGTCTTTACCGCCAAGGTCGACGAGCACGGCCTGCACACCAAGGATGGCCGCCTGCTGGAAGCACAGACCGTTATCATCGCCATTGGCGAACGGCCCGACTTAAGCTACATGCCGCGGGAGTGGCTCGACGAGCGGGGGATGGTGCTGGTGGATGATTGCGGGCAGCTGCTCAAGGCACCCGGAATTTTTGCCATTGGTGACACCATCAAGCCGGGGCTGCTGACGCACGCCATCGGTCACGGACGGGATGCCGCAGACTATATCGACAGCTATCTGTCCGGCACCGCGCCGGTCGCCAGACAAAAACCGCCGATGATCACCAGCGACTGCCTGAGCAAGGAGCTGTACCGCCCGCAGAACCGCGGCCGGTTCAAGGCCGATCCCGGCAAGGAGACGCTGCGCTGCCTCTCCTGTGGCACCTGCCGCGACTGCAACATGTGCCTTGAGGCCTGCCCGGAAGGGGCAATCAGCCGCATCGAAGAACAGGATGGCCGCTTCGAATATGCCGCGGATGAGCGCTACTGTATCGGTTGCGGTATCTGCGCCGGCATCTGTCCCTGCGGCATCTGGGGCATGGAACAGGTGGTGTGAACCGGCAGCAGTCCCGCCCAACCAGATGAATCCGGCGGACAAGCGACAGACGACCTCCAGGCATGCGGGATTCCCCTGGCGTCAGGCAGCCCCCTGGAGTCCCTCGAGAAGTTGCAGCTGCCCGTGCGGTTCGGTGACGCCGGGGTAGCCACCCTGCTCGAGCAGTTCAGCGATAATCGCCGCGCTGGTTCTGCCGTCCTCCGGCGTGAGACGGGTGAGCAGCTGGCGCGTCCGCAGAGCATCGAACCAGCGGTGAAACGCCTGCAGGCGCAGGGCCGGAGGGTAATTCTTCTGTATCCCCTGCCAGATCCGGTGGAACCGGTAGTCCTCGAGAAACACCGCCAGCTCCGGGGCCAGGGTGCCGGCAGCGCTGAGCATCTCCGTGGCGGAAACCGCCGTGTGCTGCGCCACCCAGGCCAGCCATCGCTGGAGGACGACGAAGGCCGCGGCATCGATCAAACGGTAGCTGCGCACCCCCCTGACCAGGTCATTCTCCAGCACCTGCCCGGTCCCGAAGGGGACCCGACGGGAACAACGGGCCGCCGGCCTGACCCGCGTCCCCCGCAGCGCCGCCACACCGCCAACTTTCTGCAGCTGCTGCAGAAAGTAAAAATCCTCCCCTGCCAGTCGGCGATTCATGCCGCCGGCGTCAATATACCCCTGGGCCCGGCAGGCGAAGGCGCTGCCGATACTGTGATAGGCGTAGGGCGATCCTGCCAGGACAAGACCGAACAGGTAGCTGCGCAGATAGAGTTCGTACGCACGGATGGCACGCTCTCCTGGCACATCGGCAGCAGGCTGATGACGAAACGGGATGACCGCACCGGCGCACCGGGCCGTGGCAAAATGTCCATACACCGCCGCCAGGTAGGTCGGTTCGACCAGGGTGTCGGCATCGAGGGCGACAAGCAGCGGCTGCCGTTCCCAGTTCAGCCGCTGCAAAGCGGCATCAAAACCAATCCGGCGCGCCAGCCCGACCCCTTCTGTACACGGCAGCTCTCGTCCTGCCGTTGCCGCATCAACCCAGGCGAGGTGCAGCTGCGGCAACGGTCGTCCGGCCAGCCAGCGCAGTGTCTCTGCATTATCGCGACGCACATCACCAGGGGCATCGGCGCGGTTGTTGACAACGACGACAACCAGGGTCCGGGCGAGTTCCCCGGCCGGATTGGCGGCCAGCGAAGCGAGAACCAGGGGCAGGGTCTGCGCCTCGCCGAGGGCGGGGATCACCACCGCAGCATGAAAATCGCAACGCTCCGTGCCGACCAGGCACCAGGGCGAGAGTACCGCGCGGGTGCGCAGATATTTCTGCCGTTGCTTCTCAAAACGCACGGGGCAGTTCCCCTTTCCTTGCAGCCGGCCCCACCCCCGGTTGCCGGACGTTAAAGCGGTCCGCCGTTGCGGACGCCGGACAGATCATGCTCGGCAACGATCCGGCACAAGGTCCCGAAAGGATCGGCCGGCCCATCCAGCCAGTGAATCGCCACCCCCTGCTTCTCCATGCGGCGGAAAAAGGTTTCCTGACGCTTGGCAAACTGGCCAATGGCGCTGCGCAGCTTCTGCTCCATATCGTTGCGACTGAGCCTGCCCTGCAGATGCCAGGCGATCATCCGGTATTCCAGACCATAAAACTCCAGCTGCTCCCAGCCGATCCCCGCAGCATGAAGTTGCTCAACCTCCTCGATCATCCCTGCCTGCAGACGCTCGGCGAGACGCGCAGCAATGCGCTGCCGCAGCACCTCGCGCGGCCAGCGCAATCCGAACACCAGCGGCACAAGAGGGGGGCTTCCGGCAGGAATTGCGCCGGACTGCTCGCCCAGGGCAATTTCACAGGCGCGCACCAGGCGGTCGCGGTCGGCCAGGTCGGTGCGGTTGTGCTGCTGGGGCCGCAGCTGCAGCAGCAGCTGCCGCAGCTCTTCATCACTCTGGCCGGCCAATCGCTGGCGCAGCGCCGGATCGATCGGGACATCGGCCAGCTGGTAATTGCGCAGCACCGCATCAAGATAGAGCCCGGTACCGCCACAAATCAGCGGCAACCGCCGGCGCTGACGGATCGCGGCCAGGGCGGCGTAACAGTCGCGTTGAAAACGGAAGAGGTTGTATTCCGTGCCCGCGGCAACGATATCAATCAGATGGCAGGGAACCTCACCATACTCGGCCAGGTCCTTGCCGGTGCCCAGATCCATTCCACGATAGACCTGACGCGAATCCGCCGAAATGATTTCACCGCCGAAGCGACGGGCGGCAGCCACGGCCAGGGCGGTTTTACCGCCGGCAGTGGCGCCGAGAATCACCAGTGTATCAAAATGCATGTCCCTGCCTCCCTGTCCTGCCCGATCCTGCCTGTCGTCGCCGACAGGATAACGAAAACACCCCGGCGCGCCCAACGGAAAAACGGGTTTTTTTTCGCCGCCTGAATCTGTTATAGTCCGGCTGACCTCAACCAATGGACCGCTAATGACTTCTGATCAACCGGTTATCCTCAGTCGCGACCAGCACAACATCTCCCGCAAACAGATAGATCCCGACTGCCTGAAGGTTCTTTATCGCCTCCACCGCAACGGTTTCAGGAGCTACCTGGTCGGCGGCAGCGTCCGCGATCTGCTGCTGGGGCGGACACCGAAAGATTTTGACATCGCTACCGATGCCACGCCGAACCAGGTGCGCCGCCTGTTCCGCAACTGTTTTCTCGTAGGACGGCGCTTTCGCCTTGCCCATATCCGCTTTGCCGGCAACAAGCTGGTCGAGGTTGCCACCTTCCGCCGCGAAGTCACCAGCGACGAACTGCCCGAAGATCCGGATGAACACCTGCATTTTGTCCAGAACCTGTTCGGCACCCCGCGGGAAGACGCCTTTCGCCGCGACTTTACCATCAACGCCCTGTTTTATGACATTGCCGACTTCTCTGTCATCGATCACGTTGGCGGCTTTCAGGACCTGGCCGAAAAACGGATCCGTGTCATCGGCGATCCCCTGCTGCGCTTTGTCGAAGACCCGGTGCGCATGCTGCGCGCCGTCGAATTTGCCGCACGTCTTGATTTCAGCCTCTGCGATGATATCTGCCCGGCGATAGAACAGCACAAGGCCCTGCTTGCCAGTGCCGCTCCGGCACGGGTGCGGGAGGAGATCATGGCGCTGTTTCGCTACAGTATCGCTGCACCGGTGCTGCGACAGTGCCGTCAGCTTGGCATGCTGCCCCATCTGCTCGCCGGTTATCCCGGCACCGATGAAGGGATCGCCATGCTCGAAAAGGTGGATGCACGCACCAGCGCAGGGACTCCTATTGACGAGAGCTTTGCCCTGGCCGCTCTCTATCTGCGCTTGTTCATGGACTCCTGCCCGCCCGACCGAAGCATCCCCATCGCCACCGCACTGCAGGCTGCCAATGAAATCCTCACCCCCCATTGTCGCTATTTCAGCATTGCCGCCGCCATCCGCACCCAGGCCCGCGACCTGCTCATTGCCTGTTTCCGTCTGGCCCGCGGGCGCGGCCTGCGGGGCGAACAGAAATTCCTCCAGCACCCCGCCACGGCCACCGCGCTTGAACTCTTTGCCCTGTGGGCCGATGTGCGTCCGGACATGCGCGTCCAGCTGCAGGAGTGGCAGCAGGCGGCCGTGCCCGGCACAACCACCGCACAACGCCCGCCGCGCAAACGCAGAAGACGAAGAAAACCACGGCGCCCGACCCCACCGCCACAAACCTGACTCTGAGCGTTGCGACCGGGTGCAAAGACACCGCTCTGCCTGAACGAGAAACGACCGAAGCCATGTCCAACCGCCTGAACCAGCAGGGACAAAACGGCAGCGCGGCAAAAATCCGCGTCCTGATCGTTGAGGCCTCTGCCCTGATGAACAATATCCTGCGCCAGGGACTTGCCCTGGATCGCACCATTGACGTCGTCGAAACGGCACTGGACGCCGTCACCGCCCAGCGCCGGATCGTCAGGCTCCAACCCGATGTCGTCATTCTCAATATCGAGATGCCACGGATGGACAGCATCGCCTTTCTCAGCAAACTGATGTCACACTGCCCGGTGCCGGTTATCGTCGTCAGCTCCGCGACGGAACGCGGCAAACAGCTGGCCGAACAGGCCCTCGCCAACGGCGCGGTTGACTGGCTGGCAAGGCCCGGCGGCGATCTCCTTGCCAGTCATGACCTGACCCTGCTGGAATTGTCCCGCAAAGTGAAAAATGCGCTCACCGCGGGCCGCAGCACGGCACCGCGCGCCGGAACCGGCAGCAACGGCACCACCGCGATCCCCGGACAGGTGATCGTCATCGGTGCATCGACAGGGGGGACCGAAGCGATCCGCAGAATTCTTGAAGTCTTCCCGGCCGACGCCCCGGCGACCATCATCGTTCAGCACATGCCGGGAGGCTTCACCCGCATGTTCGCAGAACGCCTCAACCAGAGTTGCGCCATGCAGGTCAAAGAAGCGGAACCGGGGGAAGCGCTGTGCCGGGGGCTGGTCCTGATCGCCCCGGGGGGCAGCCAATGCGAGCTGGTCCGCTCCGGCGCACAGTACCGGATCCGCCTCGGCGGAACGGAAAAAGTCAGCGGCCACTGCCCCTCCATCGATGTCCTGATGCACTCGGTTGCCAGGCATGTCGGCAGCCATGCCATCGGCGCCATTCTCACCGGCATGGGAAAGGACGGAGCCCAGGGGCTGCACGCCATGTATCAGGCCGGAGGCCGTTGCATCGCCCAGGACGATGCCTCATCGGTGGTCTTCGGCATGCCACGGGCCGCCTACGAAACAGGCGGTGCCGAACGGCTGGTTCCCCTGCACGAGATGGCGGCGATGCTGCTTGACCTGGCCACAGCCGGGGGGCAGAGCTGACCGGCGGAATGCGCCGACACAGGGGCCCTGGCAACGCAGCCCGCAGGGACGGTTCACGGGCCATGTCAAGTTTTCACTAAAAATAAATTCCCGGGCTGTCGAAGAGATCTGCAGTTCTGTTCTGCCTGCGGCTGCCGCAGTGGCGCCGGAAGCTGGTCCATAAGCCGCCGCCGACCCGATGCTTTTTAACACATGAGGTTCTCTTGAATCACAAGACTCTGGTCGACAGCACCTGGCAGGTCGCCCTGGAAAACCTGGCGGAAGAACTCAGCATTCTGCTGGGACAGAAACTGAGCTGGATACACATCCGGCAGGAACTCGTCACCAAGCACCAGCTGCTCGGCAGAGCGGCGGACAAAAAGAGCCTTCTTGTCCGCATGACCATCGCCGGCGAACGCGACGGCAGTGGCTTTATACTCTGCCGCCCGGGCACTGCGGCAGCGCTCGGCGGAGCCCTGATCCTGTTGCCGGAGGAGACGATCGCAGAGAACACCGCGAAGGGCATCCTCGATCGCGAACTCACGGACGCCTTCACCGAAGTCACCCGGGTCAGCGCCGGGATTCTCACCCGTTCATTTGCCGGAAACTATCCACAGGCCCTGCAGTTCACCCGGCAGGAGATCGAGGAGTTGCTTCCCGAGCGGGTTGATCCTGACAGCAGCAGCCCCTTCCCGCCGGGCGACTACTATGTGACCGCCGGTCATATCCGCCTCGGCGGCAGGGATATCGGCCTGCTCCAATTTGTCATGCCTGCCGAGCTGTTCGATTTCAGTAAATCTGCCGTTGAGGTGGCCGCCGACGCTGCGCTTGCGCGTCCGGCCCCGCCCCTGGCGGCGGCATCGCCGCGGCCGGAACCAGACGGCCCTGACGCCGTGCCAGCACCGGCACCACCCGCCCGCACTGATGACGTGCCGAGCCTCGGTGCGGCCCTGGAACTGGCGGAACGCGCCTTTACTGCAACCATCGAGCGCCTGGCGGATGAGATCGGACTGCTGCTCGGACAGGAGATAAGCTGTGCGGATCTGCAGCTGCAGACCCTCAGCAGGGCCGGACTGGTCTCCAGTTGTGCACTGGACAAGGCGATTCTCACTGAACTGCCGATTTCCGGGAAGACCCGGACCAGTGCCTGGCTGATCACCCGGGTGCCCGACACCATTACCCTCGGCGCGACCCTGATCATGCTGCCGGCGGAGCAGATTCAAACAGCGATCGGCTCCGGCCGCTTTGCCGGTGAAATTGTCGACGCCTTTGCCGAAGTTGCCCAGGTTGCTGCCGACGGCCTGAGCGTTACGCTGCACGAACACTACCCGGCCAGGGCTGGCGCCGTCGCCTGCGCAACGCCGGCACTCCTGCCGGCCGGCAGCGGCGCGCAGCTGCAGCAACTCTTTGCCGTACAACACTACTGCCTGATCTCTTTCACCCTGCGGCTGGCGGATCGGCCACCCCAGAACTGGCAGCTGATTGTCCCCGCAGCGATCCTCGACCTTGATCCCGCACAGCGGAAGACGGCGGCGGATAAGGCCAGCGGGGAAGGATCGGGCAGCGCCGCGGGAGATCCGATTATCCTGGTTATCAGTGACCGGCGGGAAGCAGCCGATCCCTTCGAGGAGGCTTTGCGGGCAGCGGGTTGGGATTGTCGTGTCCGGGGTTTCCAGGAGGATGTCAGGGACCTGTTCCGGCAGCACCGGGTGCAGGGAATCTATCTGGTCATGTCACAGGTGGGTGAGAAAGGCTTTGCTGCCGCCATCAAGCTGCGCTCGGTTGAGGATGCGCCGCCGCCACTGATTGTCGCCGGGTCGCAGTGGACCCGTTCTGCGGTGTTAAAAGCAATCCGTTACGGTGCCCGGGACGTCCTCGTCACACCGGCCAGCGCAGCGGAAATCAAAGACAAGGCGAAGCGCCATTTTCGCCAGGAACGTTAAACCGCCAGGCTCTTTTTCTTGATCTTTTCAATCAGGGTGGTGCGCTTCAGATTAAGCAGCCGTGCCGCTTCCTTCTTGTTTCCCCCCGCCCGCCCAAGGGCCTCCATGATCAGGCGGTCTTCAAACTCGCTGATCAGAACGTTGAAATCGAGGCCGGTCTCGGTCCACTGCAGTGGCGTCTCGGCGGCAACGGGCTCCACCGGTACGGTGCCGGGGACCCTGTCCAGCTCCTCCACGACTGCCGCGACCTCGGCAGCGGCCGGCGGGCAGCGGTATTTCTCCGGGAGTTCCTTCATGGTTATGCGCTTGCCGCGGTGAAGAATCACCAGACGCTGAATCAGGTTTTCCAGTTCACGCACGTTGCCGGGCCAGTCAAACAGCTGCAGACTGCGCCGGGCGGCCGGATCGATCGTGGTCCGCGGGTCCGACCCGCGACGACTGAAGCGCGCGATGAAGCGATCGATGAGCAGATTGATATCGGCACGCCGCTGCCGTAAAGGGGGGGCAGTGATCGGGATAACCGCCAGCCGATAGTAGAGGTCTTCGCGAAAGCGGCCTGCAGCGACAAGATTTTCCAGATTCTGATGGGTTGCCGCAATCACCCGGACGTCCACCTTGGTCGCGCGAACGCCGCCAACCTGCTCCACCTCCCGCTCCTGGATGACACGCAACAGTTTGGCCTGCAGGCTTGATTTCATGTCGCCGATTTCGTCGAGAAACAGGGTACCGCCGTCGGCAAACTGAATCCGCCCGATTTTCGCCTGGGCGGCACCGGTGAAGGCCCCCTTGACGTAACCAAAGAGTTCACTTTCGAGCAGCTCATCCGGGATCGCGGCACAGTTAACCGGTACGAAATGGCCATCCCGGCGCGGACTTTTCTCATGAATGGCGCGGGCGATCAACTCCTTGCCGGTGCCGCTCTCCCCCTGGATAAGGACCGTGCTGTCCCCCTCTTCGGCAACACAGGCGATCAGCTCGAACAGTTCGAGCATCTCCGGGGAACTTCCGATCATGCCGCCATAATCACCATTTTCACCCATCTCGCCAGACCCGTTTCTGTGTTGCTACCGTTGTTTTTTTGACACCACGAAGACAAATGTAAGATTAAATTAATCCAAACATAATGATTTTTTCGTAATGTGTCAATAATCAGACACGCTTTGGCTGTTTTTTCTGCGCCACGGGTCGTAACGCAGCGGCAGTGCAACGCACAGCGGTCAGACAGCGTGGATCAGAGAAGAGACTGCAGAACCTTGTGCCGCTCTGCCCGCGACTGGCGTGACAAGTCGGCAGCGGCGGCATAAAAACGCTGCAGGTCGTCATCATGGTCTGCCAGCAGAGCCATAAAGGCGGGGACATAACGATTGTAGGTGGCGACCAGGGCAAAGTGGGCATTGTTCAGGGGGCGATCGACCCAGCGATCAAAGCGCTCATCCCCGCCCCACTGCCGCTTCAGCTCCTGGTACTCCGCGCGAAAACGGGCAACCAGCTGCTCTTTTTCCAGCAGCTTCTCCGCGTCCGCAGCGGTGCTGCGATAGAGGTCTTCCAGCTTTTGCCGGGTGGCCAGCAGCAGTTCGATGAAGACGGCGTGACGCTCCTGGTGCAGTTCATAGGCGGCAATCTGCCCGGAATCTCCATGGGCGGCCATCCAGCGCTGCACGCCAACCATCTCCACCGTGCGCGCGAAGGATTCATTGAAGGTGCCGTCATCCTTGACGTACAGCTGCTGATGGGCGAGCTCATGAAACAACAGCCCGGCGAGGTTGGCCTCACGCTGATGGACAAAGGTACTGAGAATCGGATCGGCGAACCAGTTGAGCGTGGAATAGGCGGTGACACCGTAAACCTGGACGTCATGGCCCTCTGCGCTCATTTGCGCAGCAAAATGTCGGGCGTCGTCAGGATCGAAATATCCCCGGTAGGGAACACAGCCGGCGACGGGAAAACACCAGGTAACCGGCTCAAGGGAAAGTTGCGGGGTGGCCACGACATTCCACACCACGTAGGGCCGGTCCAGTTCAACATAGGTACGATAACTGCTGTTGTCCGGCAGGTGCAGTTCGCGACTGGCAAATTCCCGCATCTTAAGGGCCAGCTCCAGCCGCGACCGCAAAGCCGCCGGTGTGCCCTGATCAAGGATCAGCTCCTCGATGTCGCGCCGCTGCGACAGCAGTTGCCACTGGCCCTGGGCGGCCTGACGGTAATAGCCCCACTCGAAACAGCCGGCCAGCAGGGGGCAGAGCAGCAGAACGGTCAGACCGATCAACCAGGGCGGCAGGTGAGGTTGCGCCGGCGCGACCAGGCCTTCTGCAATGCATCGGTCCTTACCTGTGTCCATGGTCCACCCGCACCTTCAAACAGTCACATCAGCAGCAGCAGACTTAAGGCCATCACGCCCATTCCGGTCACCAGTCCGATCAGGCTGTCATGCCCCTTGCCGTAAGCCTTGCTGGTCGGCAGCAGTTCATCCAGACTGATGTAAACCATGATTCCGGCGACACCACTGAAGAGAACCCCCATGATCTGCGGCGGAACCACGCCATCTTTGCCACCAAAGAAAAAGACGATCCCGAGGTAGGCGACCAGGGCGCCGAACGGTTCTGCCAGCCCGCTGGTCAGAGAATACCAGAAGGCCTTCATCCGGCTGCCGGTTGCGTAGTAGATCGGCACCGAAACACTGATCCCTTCCGGAATATTATGCAGGGCGATGGCGATGGCAATCGCCACCCCGAGGGCAGGATCCTCGAGTGCGGCGAGAAAGGTTGCGAGCCCCTCGGGAAAGTTGTGGATGGTGATCGCCAGAGCCGTGAACAGCCCAAGACGCATCAGCTTTTTTTCCTCCAGGCCATGCTCGCGCATATACGCCTTGGGAACATCCTCTGTCTTGATCGCCCGGGTTTCCGCCTCCGTGTGGATTTCGTGGGGATTCTCCGCCGCCGGGATGAGCGTATCAATCAGGCCGATCAGCAGCATGCCGGCAAAAAAAGCCCCCGTATTGACCCAGTGTCCCCAGTAGTCTCCGTAGGTACCGGTCAGAACATCGGCTCCCTTGATGAAAATTTCGACAAAGGAGACATAGAGCATGACCCCGGCGGAAAAACCGGTGGAGATGGAGAGAAACCGGTAGTTGGTCCGCTTGGCCATACAGGCGATCACACTGCCGATACCGGTGGCCAATCCGGCGAAGAGGGTCAGACCAAACGCAAACCAGACATTTTCCATTGAGACCTCTCCGGATAAAACGACTCAGCCATGTTGTGACAGGGCACAAGACTCTCAAAAAAGCATTGTAACTCTAACAGAAAAACCACTCCGGCTGCCAGTCGGGCAACGCGGGGTCTTTGCATGCTCGTGGCGCCGGCCGGGAGCTGCGCTAGAAAAAGCTGATCAGCATGCGTGTCCCCATGAGCATCAGGAAAACGGCAAAGATTTTTTTCAGGCGTGCAACGGGGAGCCGGTGGGCCAGCCTGACTCCAAATGGGGCGGTGAGATAACTCACTACGGCAACACCGAACAGGGCCGGCAGATAAATGAACCCGACACTGCCGGCAGGCAGGTCGGCAACCGCGAGGCCGTTCAGCAGGTAGCCAAGGGTTCCGGCGACCGCGATCGGCAAGCCAACGGCAGCAGAGGTACCGACGGCGGTATGGATCGACTGGTTGCACCAGTTCAGAAAAGGAACGGTGAGGCTGCCGCCACCGATGCCGACCAGACTGGAGACCCCGCCAATGACTCCGCCAACCCCGAACATACCCGTCGCTCCCGGCAGGGTTCGCGTCGAACTGGGACGGATATTCAGCAGCAACTGCAGCGCTACGTAATAGAGAAAACAGACGAAAAACACACTCAGAAACCGGCTCGTCAATTGCGCGGCGACCCAGGTGCCGAGAAAGGTTCCAATCAGAATTCCCGGCGCCAGGGCCTTGACTGCGGCCCAGTTGACCGCGCCGCGAGCATGATGGGCACGGAAGCTGGAGATGGAGGTGAAGATGATCGTCGCCAGCGAGGTCCCAAGGGCCAGATGAAGAATATAGACTTCGGGAAATTGCTGGGCAACGAAGGTAAAGGTAAGCAGCGGAACAATAATCACGCCACCACCGATACCGAGAAGTCCCGCCAGTACACCGACAACGGCGCCGGTCAACAGATAGAGCAGCCAGAACATCATCTTCTTTTATCCTTTTTCAGTTCGCCGCCACAACGCAGGCGCGGCGCCGGCCACCCCGATCGTCGGCAGCCCGGCGCAAACCGGTGCGGCAGTCCTGTCAGGCAGCAGCAAAAACCTTCAGTCCGTGACCCGCAGGATCCAGGCCCGGGCCAGGTAAAGCAACCGGTCCTCCTGGAGGAAGGGGAGAAAGCGCCTGGGCTGATTGAGAAAGTCCTTGACCCGTTCACGACCCGACGGCAGGTTGACAAAAATACGCAGCGCAAGGGGTGCGCCGACTGCCGGTTCGACACGAATCCGGTGCTCGCTGCCAAGGGTCAGAAGAGGATCAATCTCCTCCGCCGCCGCCAATGACACGCAGACCACCTGCTCCAGGTTGATCAGCTCGACATTGCCGCCACTGCGGATCGGCATAAAGCTGTCGGCATCGTTGAGGATCTCTTCGACCCGCTGCAGGCCGGACAGATGCGTGCCCTGCAGGTGGAGAAACAATTCCCCGTGCAACTGCAGACCGCTGCTTAAGGTGAGCTCGACACCGCGTGGTTCCACCATGATCCGCCGATCATCCATATCAGTCTCCAGCCTGGGGATTCTGTGCGATGAACTGGTTCTTGTTGACGGCAAAACGACTGGCCTCTTCGAGGGTGATGCGCTTGTCATTGAGCAGCTGCTGCAGCGCCTGATCCATCAGCTGCATACCGTCCCTGCTGCCGGTCTGCATAATCGAGGGGATCTGAAAGGTCTTGCCCTCGCGAATCAGGTTGGCCGCCGCAGCGTTGACCTTGAGAATTTCCAGTGCCGCGCAGCGCTTTCCCTCCACCGTCCGCAGCAGCTGCTGGGCAACGACACCACGCAGGGACTCCGCCAGCATGGTACGGATCTGCTCCTGCTGGGTGGTCGGAAAAACGTTCACCAGCCGATCGACGGTTTTGGCGGCGCTGCTGGTGTGCAGGGTGCCAAACACCAGGTGGCCGGTTTCCGCCGCGGTAATCGCCAGCTCAATCGTTTCCAGATCACGCATTTCGCCGACCAGGATGATATCCGGATCCTCGCGCAGGGCGGCCTTGAGGGCGGAGGCGAAGCTGTGCGTGTGGACTCCGACTTCACGCTGGTTGATCAGGCTTTTCTGCGCCCGGTGGACGAACTCGATCGGATCCTCCACCGTCAGGATATGTTCATTACGGTTGCGGTTGATATGGTCAATCATCGCCGCAAGGGTCGTCGACTTGCCGCTCCCCGTCGGGCCGGTCACCAGGACCAGTCCCTTTTTATAGTCACAGAAGTCGAGGACCGCCTGGGGTAATCCAAGCTGTTCAACGGTGAGGATGTCCGCCGGGATAATCCGGAACACCGCGCTGATACCAAGTCGCCCCATAAAAATATTGGCGCGGAAGCGGGCCGAAACGGTTTGCGCCTCGAAGGCAAAGTCGAGATCGTGACGCTCCTCGAATTCGATCCGCTGCGCTTCGCTCATGATCTCGTAGAGCAGGGCACGGTTCTGCTCCATCGTCAGGACCTGGCTGATTGCCGGCCGCAGCTGGCCCGACACACGGATCAGCGGCGGATTGTCCGGCGACAGGTGCAGATCGGACCCTCCCTGCTGCTGCAGGATCTGAAAGAGTTTCTCAATTTTTGCCATTGCTGCTCCCCGTACATAAAAAAGGTGAAAACGCTGGAATCCTAGCAGGAATTGCCAAAGAATGCACTGCCTGTGAGCGCCGCACAGAAGAAATCACCAGAGCCTGGAGGAGTTTCCGGCAGGAGAGAAACAGCAAAAGCGGTGGCACCCGAGGGGAATGGCAGCGGCAACGGCAGAATCAACGGGGGAAGCTGTTGTCCGGAGCGCCCGACGGGGATGAGCGGATCAGCTCCTGTACAACCTCGCCCGCCATGGTCAAACCGAAGAGTGGTGGAATCCAGGAGGAGCTGCCGAGGATAACCCGCCGGTCGCTGCAGCTCCAGCGCTGCTCTTCGCGATTCGGGCAGACACAGTCGTCGGCGCAGACCGCCGATGCATCCGTCAACGGGCGGAACTCTTCCGTTGAATAGACCACCCGCACCCCCCGGCTGATCCCGCGCCGGCGCAACTCGCGACGCACCACCCGGGCAAGACGGCATTTTTCCGTCCGGCTGATATCGGCGACAGCAATCTGGCGCGGATCGAGCTTGTTGGCCGCTCCCATGGAACTGATGATCGGCAGGTTACGGCTGACACAGCGCTCAATCAGGTGCAGCTTGGCGGTGATGTGATCGATGCAATCAAGGACATAATCATAGCCGGGACGGAGCAACTCGTCCGCACTGTCGGCCGCGTAGAACCGGTGCAGCGGGGTTATCCGGGCAGCCGGGTTGATCTGCCGGCAGCGCTCCGCCATCACCGCGACCTTGGCACCGCCGATGCTGCTGTCAAGGGCGTGAATCTGGCGATTGATGTTGGTCACACAGATCTCGTCAAAATCGACCAGGGTCAAGGCCCCAACCCCGGCACGCGCCAGGGCTTCTGCAGCATAGCTGCCCACGCCGCCAATTCCGAATACGGCAACCGAGGCCCCGGCCAGGCGCACCATGGCATCGCTGCCGACCAGCAACTGCATTCTACTGAAACGATGGTCCGTCATTGATCCCTTCCCGCTATCGGTTTTTCCATCCGCTGCAACAGCCGGAGGGTATTGTCTGTCGTGATCCGGGCTGTTTCATTCAACGTCCAGCCACGCAGGCAGGCAATCCGCTGCGCCACGTCCAGCAAGACTTGCGGACCCGACGCCATGTCCGGCGCATCGGTCTCAAGGACCAGCGCTGTCGCCGGCAGGGTGCTGACCACGCGCGGGAGTTTACGTGCGTTCGCGCGCAGCAGAACCGGACCGACACCGATCAGGAAGCCCTCCTCGACCAGCTGCCGGGCAACCTCCAGGCTCCCGGAAAAACCATGCCAGATGCCGCCGACCCGCGCGCCGATCTTCATCTGGCAAAGGATGTCAAGCAAGGCGCCGGTTGCCCGCCGGCCGTGGAGAAGGACTGGCAGGCGAGCCTCCAGGGCCACCGCCAGCTGCGCCCGCAACACCGCCTCCTGTTCGCCAAGGTCCCTGCCACAGGCAGCGTCCAGACCGATTTCGCCGACGGCCACGACCCGCGGATCCTCTGTCAGGCGACGCAGACAGGCTGCGCTGACGGAATTCCACTGTCCGGCATAGGCGGGGTGCACCCCGGGTGCAGCATAGACCCGGGGGTGGCGCCGGGCAAGGGCAAGCAGCGCCTGCCAATCCGTTACTCTGACCCCGGGCTGAACCAGGTAGCCGATCCGCGCGGCCTGCGCCGCAGCGATCCGCTCGTCGACCGGGGAACTCCACTCTGGTGCCAGCAGGTGGATGTGGGTATCACAGAAAACCATCCGCTGCGGCCGGTCTAATCGGCAACCTGCGCCCCGTCAATGCGCGCTGCGAGGTTGCTGATTTTGTTACTGTCGCGGATCGGACCCAGGCCGGACGCCAGCTGTATGGCCGTCCCGGCGGCAAGAGGGCCGGCAGCCCGCAGGCTGGCACGACGCTGCTGCCCACCGGCATCGGTGTAACTGACGACGAAGCGGACATCCCTGACGGCAACGGGACTTTGGTTGGCAAGGCGAACGATCAACTGCCCCTGGCGATCCAGGCTGAAATCAATGGCGAGATATTTCCCCGGATTTGCCGGCAGGTCGAGACGCGCCAGGGAAATCTGCGCCGCCTTACCCGCCGGTGAATCGGATTGGGCAGCGGCGGAAAAAAACTCCAGCGCCTTTGCCTGCTCGCCAGCGGCGAGGGCCAGGTGGCCGAGGGCATTCATAGCCGGAGCTGTCGGGAGCAGGGCATTGCTGCGTTCCAGGTCGGCCTGCGCCGCGGCACTCTGGCCAAGGGCCTCATAGGCCAGGCCGCGCTGCAGATAATAATGGAAATAATCGGCATTGCGCTGCAGCGCCTGATCGAAGGCCGCCACCGCCTCCCGCTCACGGCCCTGTTTGCGCAGGGCGTCGCCACGCAGCCCGTAAAAGAGCGCCTCGCGCGGCTCAACAGCAATGGCTTCCCCGGCCAGCTGCAGAGCCTGCTCCGGGCGGTTTTCTCCAAGGTCCTTGCGCCCCTGGTCGTAGGCTTCATAAGCCTTGCCGGCGGCAAGCAGCGGTGCCAGGACCTTGCGATAGCGGTCGCGACCGATCTCTCCGCCGGCAGGAAGGGTGGCGGCAGTGCGGCGATTGGCGGCGACCCGCTCCGCTGACGGCGGATGGCTGGCAAAAAGCCCCTCCAGCCAGTTGCTCTGGCGTCCCTCGGAAAGGCGGACGAAGGTTTCCTGGAGTTCAATGGCCGCCGTCGGGTCATACCCGGCCCGCGACATATACAGCATGCCATAATAATCCGATTCGGTTTCCGCTTCACGACTGTATTTCTGCCCGACCAGCCCCGCCGCCACCGTCGCTCCGCCGATGGCAAGACCGGCGTATTCGCTGTTGCCCGCAGCCATCCCTGCCGCCAGAACAGCACCCTGCAGCAGCATCCCGCGCTGCATGCTCTGGGCACTGTGGCGGGCGGCAGCGTGAACAATTTCGTGACCGAGAACCGCAGCCAGCTCGGCTTCGCTCTGCATCTCGGTCAGCAGGCCCCGGTTGACGGCGATCTTGCCGCCGGGAAGAGCCCAGGCATTGGGCGTCGAGTCGTTGATCACGTGGAATTCATACGGCAGGGGCCGGTCACTGACCGCGGCCAGACGCTCGCCAATCTCTGCAACATAGGCAGCAATCTCCGGGCGGGTGTTGTAGTCCCCCCCCTGCATCTGCCGCAACGGAGCATACTGCTCCGCGCCGATCTGCAACTCGGTGCCCTCACCGATCAGCGTCAGTTCCGTGCGGCCGGTCACCGGATTGACGGCACAACCGCCGAGCACGAACAGGACAATTCCCCAGACCAGATAACGTGTCATCTTCGACCTCCTGCGCAACCCTTCGAACCGGGTTGCTCTGCCGACGCCTACCGTCCGTTCCCTCAATCTTCCAGCAGATTCACCAGCACACGCCGCTTCAACTCACCCTTGAGCATCCGCTGAATGTTGTCTTCGAGTTCCTCAAGGGTGATCTCATCCACCATTTTCTCGAGCCCGTCGATCTTCCACGCGCCGGCGAGCTTCTGCCACACCGCCACCCGCCGCTCCATCGGCGCCGCCGCCGAGTCGATTCCGATCAGTCGCACGCCGCGCAGGATAAAGGGGAACACATTGATCGGCAGGTCGGGCGAAGCAACCAGCCCGCAGCAGGTCACCACCCCGTCGTAACAGGTCGACTTGATGGCCGCAGCGAGCATCTCGCCGCCGACACAGTCGACCACCCCGCTCCACGTGGTTTTCAGCATCGGCCGCTCATTGCCGACCAGCAGGGTTTCACGGGAGATCACCTGATGAGCGCCGAGACGCTCAAGATAAGGGGTTTCATCGAGCTTGCCGGTCACCGCCGTGACCTGGTAACCCAGCCGGGCGAGGATCGCCAGTGCCAGGCTGCCGACGCCCCCCGTCGCACCGGTGACCAGCACCGGCCCCGACGCCGGCGTCACACCGTTGGCGATCAGTTCGCGAACCGACAGGGCCGCAGTCAGACCTGCCGTCCCGTACATCATGCTTTCTTTCAGGCTCATCCCTTCCGGCAGCTTGACGGCCCAGCTTGACGGCACACGGATCAGCTGGCCAAAGCCGCCATCGGTCTCCATCCCCAGGTCATAACTGGTGACAATCACCTCATCGCCCGGCGCGAAGGTTCCGTCAGCACAGCTGATCACCTCCCCTGCGGCATCAATGCCCGGGGTATGGGGAAATTCACGAGTCACCCCTGGGTTGCCCACCGCCGACAGAGCATCCTTAAAATTCAGGGAGGAGTACCGCACCTTGACAAGCAGATCACCGGCGGGCAGTTCATCGAGAGTACGGCTCACGATGGAGCGGACGAAAACCTTTTTTTCCGGTTGGGTCACCTGCATGGCTTTGAATTTCATCGACATGAATATCCTCCTCAATAATGAATGATAAGCGGCTTCAGAACAGGATCACCGCGGAAGGGCCCGGGGCACTGATTGCCCGTCGCCTGCCGACCCTGGCGGGCTGATCCCTGTACAGGGAAGAATACTACAGATATTCGCCTTTTGCGAATTCTCTTGCAGGCTGCGCAGCGCCCTGTTCCCCTTTTTCCGGCTCCGCACAAGGGGCCACACCGCTCCGGCGGGGCTGAAGGCGGCGCAGCAGGCATGCTACAATAGCAGGGAAGAGAAAACAGCAGCCGGCAGAACCGTGCGACCGGCTGCACGACAGCGCCCTGGAAACAACGAAATTGTATAGAGGAGACGACCATGACCCTGTCAGCACATTCCACCGCCAGCATGCTCTTCTGGCGTGCCGCCCTCTGTCTCGGAATGCTACTGCTGCTGAGCCAATCCGTCGGACTGGCTGCGCAGATTGTCGAAACACAGGCGCAGCGCCTGCGCATTGTCGAACTGGCCAACGGCCTCGAGCACCCCTGGGGGCTGGCCTTTCTCCCTGACGGGCGGATGCTGGTCAGCGAACGGCCCGGGCGCCTGCGCCTGATCACTGACGGACAACTGGAACAACAGCCGGTCGCCGGATTGCCTGCTATCGTCGCCCAGGGGCAGGGAGGCCTGCTCGATGTGGCCCTGCACCCGGAATTTGCCGATAACCGCCTGGTCTATTTTTCCTACACCGCGAAACGGGACAAAGGGATCGGACTCAATGTCGCGCGCGCCGAACTGGATGGCCGCCGGCTGCGCAATCTTGAAGTGATTTTCCAGGCGCAGCCGGGCACCACCAGCGGCCGGCACTTCGGCTCGCGACTGGTCTTCACCGGGGACGCTTATCTTTACGTCACCCTCGGCGATCATGGCCAGATGGAGCGGGCCCAGCAGCCGCAGGATCATGCCGGATCGATGATTCGCCTGCACGATGACGGGCGCGTGCCGCTGGACAATCCGGGGCGTAACAAGCAAGGCTGGCAGGGGGAAATCTACTCCATCGGGCATCGCAACATCCAGGGAGCGGCTCTCCATCCCGATAGTGGCGAACTCTGGACGCACGAGCATGGCCCGCAGGGAGGGGATGAAATCAACGTCGTCCGGGGCGGGCGCAATTACGGCTGGCCGGTGATTACCTACGGCGTCAACTACGGCAGCGGCACGAAAATCGGGTTTGGTACGCAGCGGCCGGGCATGGAGCAGCCCCTCTATTATTGGGATCCCTCCATCGCCCCGTCGGGCATGGCGTTTTACACCGGGGACCAATTTCCGGCCTGGCAGGGGAATCTGTTCGTCGGGGCTCTGCGCGGCCAGATGCTGGTCCGCCTGCAGCTTGACGGCGAAGAGGTCGTCGCCGAAGAACGCCTGCTGCGCAACAGCGTCGGCCGCATCCGTGACGTCAGGCAGGGCCCGGACGGACTGCTTTACCTGCTCACCGATCAACGTAACGGCACGCTGCTGCGGCTCGAGCCGGACGAGTCCCGCTGACCCGGCCATGCTGCCGCCGGATGCGCACAGCGCCCCCTGCTGTCGATGATAAATCCGGACGGGGCTGTAAAAAAAAAAGCGCAATGCCGCCGCCGGTCAGATTTCTGTCAGATCCTGCTCCTATAGTATGACGGAAAGTCTCTCGTCTATTGCTTACAGGGGGGAACCCACCATGAAAGGAACACGGGCTGTCAGCTTCGCCCTCGCCGGAGTGCTCTGGC
>JAWOIX010000127.1:0-6383 GCA_046484405.1 Pelovirga sp. | reverse complement strand
GGCTGTTCCTTGACTTCATCCTTGTAGTCGCCGCCAAACAGGGCATTGTCCTTGAAAAACCCGTAGGTCCCCGAGGCCGAGTTGCGTCCATAGAGGCTGATCGGTTGACTGGCTATGGCCCCGGTCAGACCGAGATCACCCCAGGTGCGGATATTCTCTTCCAGCCCGCCACGGCGGGTTTTGGAGAAGATCGCATCGACCTGCTGCAGGGTCAGGCAGGCGATGGGGTTGTCCTTGTGAACATAAACAGCGAGCATATCAATGCTGGTATTGAGCTCGGTTGGCTTGTAGCCATAGCGCTTTTCAAAATCGTCGATCTCCTTGCCCTTCATCGGTCGGCTCATCGGCCCGAAGTGGGACGTCCCACTGATCAGGGCGGTCGGAGCTGTACCGGATCCCTTGCCTTCAATTTCAATTTGAACGTTGGGGTAGTGGCTCAAAAACCCTTCAGCCCAGAGGGTCATTTCGTTGTTCATCGAGTCGGAACCGATGCTCTTCAGGGTTCCGGAGACGCCGGCGACCGGGGAATAGGGTTTGAGGTCCGGGTCAAGAGCGAAACCGGCCAGGGGCAGGCCCAGGCAGAACAGTGCGGTGGCGATCCATGTCAAACATCCCTTTTGCATGATAAAAATCTCTCCTTTGTGGTGTGGTCAGAATTGAGCGTGGTCTTAACTGCCGCGCATTCTTGGTACGCTGTATATGTCTGCCTCGCGTGTAAGGATGGTGTTAGGGTTTGGCGAAATTTTGATGAGTGACGAAAAAAACCATGGCAGGTGCTGAGAAACAAACGCCGGCAGGCTGTCGCCCCCGGCAACAGGCACAAACAGGCCGCAGCGCAGCAGCGGTAAGGGCCGGGACGAGATCAGTGTGCTGGAATTGTGCTGGGAGATGCGGAACAACGCCGACAGGGCGGGGCAGGGGCAGCAGAGCGGCGTCTTGGTATTGCGGTTAGAGAGTGCGCCGCTCCATCAGTGCCTCGATGAGCAGGCCGGTGGGGATCGCCAGGGCGATGGTAATCAATGCCCGGCCGAGGGAAAAGGGCCAGCCGAGAAACCCGATCTCAATGGGAATCATCTGCAGCTTGACGGCATAGCTGGTCAGAACAATCGCCACCACCGCCCAGCGCGCCCCCTGTCGCTGCAGACTCATCAACAGCGGAAAGATGATGTAGGCCGGACCGATGAGCAGGGTGCCGCAGAGCGCCGCGATAAGCAGTCCCTTGAGCCCGCCTTCGCGCCCGAGAAGACGGACGATCAGTTCGCGGCTGACCCAGACCTGCAGCAGGCCGACAAGACCGAACACGGCAACGATGAGCAACAGCACCGAGAGGAACAACTCGGCACCACCGAACAGGGCGACAGCAGCGCGCTGCGGCGCACTGGCAAAAGCCCAGAGATAGAGAGCAGCGGTCAGCAGCAACAGCCAGTGCCGGGCGAGCAGGCGGCGGATCACAGCAACAGCCCGAGCAGCAGGCCACTGAGCATGGCCGCAAGAAAGCTGATGCCGTTGCGCAACAGGGCAAAACGGACACCGAAGGTGTGCGCTTCAAAAGGCAGAGTGACAACACCGACGGAGATCCAGCTGAGAATAAAGGCGGCAATGGCGGGGGGCCAGGCACCGGCACTGAGCAATGATCCGGCCAGGGGATAGGCGGCCAGTGGCGGACCGATGGAAACAGCCCCCGCCGCGGCACCGAGGAACAGGGCCAGCAGCCGGCTCGATTCACCGAGCCAGGTACTGATCAGCGCCGGGGGAAGAAATTCCTGGAACAGCCCGACCAGACCGAACACGGCAAGCAGCAACGGCAGCAGCCTGGCCAGGGACTGAACGGCCACCGCGCAGGACTGGCGGCAGCGCGATCCGTCGATCCACAGCAGGACCAGGTAAACAGCACCAATGATGACAAAATAGATCAATCCGACAGAAACCATGGTCATCCATCAGCGGCGCAAAACGGGCGGTATGGGTGCAGAAGAACCATCCAGGCTCCGGCGGTGACAGTGCCGCTTCCGGCAGGCCGGCGCGCGACCAGGCCCGGCACCCGTTCGTCATACTGCCGTTCTCAGTCCGCGTCCTTGAGCCTCTCATGGAGGTTGTCACCGCGCAGCAGCAGCGCGGCAAAGGCATCCGCCGGCAGTGGCCGGCTGAACAGGTAGCCCTGCATCGCATCACAGCCACAATCAACGAGGAATTTTAACTGGTTGCGGGTCTCGACCCCTTCGGCAATGGCGAACAGGTTCAGGTTGTGAGCAATGTCGATGATACTGGAAACGACCGAAGCCCCGGTCGGGTCGGTGGCAACATCGTGGATAAAGGACTGATCGACTTTCAGACTGTCAACCGGGAAACGGCGCAGGTAATTCAGGCTCGAATAGCCGGTGCCGAAATCATCCAGACTTAAGGCCACCCCCAGCTGTTTGAGTTCCTGCAGGGTTCTCTCCGCTGCCACGGGATCGTCCATGATCATGCTTTCCGTCAATTCCAGTTCCAGCAGGGCGGGATCGAGTCCGGAGCGCTGCAGGATGTTCGCGACGATCTCCACCAGGTTCCCCTGGAGAAACTGGCGCGCCGACAGGTTGACCGCGATGCAGACCGGCGGCAGACCGGCGGACTGCCAGGCGAGGTTCTGACGACAGGCCTCCTCGAGGGCCCAGGTGCCGATGGAGACGATCAGACCGGTGACCTCCGCCAGCGGGATAAAGTCTCCCGGCGAGACCAGGCCGCGCTGCGGATGCTGCCAGCGCAACAGGGCTTCGCACCCATTGATGCGGCCGGTCTTGAGATCGACCTTGGGCTGATAGTGCAGCCGGAACTCCTCGCGCTCCAACGCAAAGCGCAGGTCATTCTCAAGCTCGAGGGTTTCGACCAGGTGCAGATTCATTTCGTCATTGTAAAAGGTAAAATCGTCACTGCGCCGTTTGGACTGGTACATGGCAATGTCGGCATTGCGGATCAGCAAGGTACTGTCGCTGCTGTCCCGCGGGTAGAGGCTGACACCCAGGCTCGCGGTCAGCGTCAGGTCGCGCTCACCAATCCGGTAGGGGCGGGCGACCGCCTGGAGAATTTTGGTTGTCACCCTGCGGACATCTTCGACGGCAGCCACCTCGGTCAGCAGGATGAGAAATTCATCCCCGCCCAGCCGGGCTACGGTATCGGTTTCGCGCACCGACTCCGTCAGTCTGCCGGCCACCTGGCACAGCAGCTCATCGCCGAAAGCGTGGCCGAAACTGTCATTGACCATTTTGAAACGATCCAGGTCAAGCAGCAGCACGGCGACGATGCGCCTGGAACGCTGGGCGTAGTGAATCGCCTGGTCCAGCCGGTCCTTGAGCAGCGCGCGGTTGGCCAGCCCGGTCAGGTGGTCATGGGTGGCCTGGTGTTCGAGCTGCTGCTCGTAATTCTTCTGGGTGGTGATATCCTCCTTGACGCCGATGTAATGGGTGATGCTCCCCTGGGCGTCACGCAGCGGCGAGATCAGCGCCCGTTCCCAGATCAGCCGGCCGTCTTTACGTTTGTTGAGAAACTCCCCCTGCCACTCTTCGCCGTTCTGCAGCGACTGCCACAGCTGCTGGTATCCTTCCGGCAACATATGGCCCGACTGCAGGATGCGCGGATTTTTCCCCAACGCCTCTGCGAGACTGTAGCCGGTCACATCGCTGAACTTGGGATTGACATATTCGATGACGCCATCGAGGTCGGTAATGACCACCGCCGCCGGACTCTGTTCCACCGCCAGGCTGAGCTTGCGCAACTGCGCGTCGGCGCGTTTGCGTTCGGTGATGTCGATATCAATGCAATAGATTTCCATCTCTCCACCGGTTTGCTGCAGCACCGCATGGCTCGAGTAAACCACCACCTCGCTACCATCCTTGCGGCGCAGCGCCAGCTCCCCGGCCGCAAGCGGTTCGCCGCTCTGCGCCATCTGCCGCATGGTCGCGCGCACCTCCTCCTGCATCGCCGGGGGAATAATCAGATCACAGAGATCCCTGCCCATGGCTTCCGCGGCGGAATAGCCGTAGAAGGCTTCAGACGCCCGGTTCCAGTAAAACACCGTGCCGTCGGGCCGATAGCCCTGCACGGCCACCGACTTGACATCCTGCAGCAGGGAACGAAACCGCAGCTCGCTGGCGCGCAGGGCATCAAGGGTCTGCCGGTGTTCCTGGCGGGTGCGCCATTCGCGCAGGGAGCGCTCGATGATCCGTGCCATCTCGGCAAAGGTCTCGGGGGTCTTGACGATATAGTCGAGAGCCCCGGCCTTGAGGGTTTCCACCGCGAGCTGCTCACTCCCCTGGGACGTCATGATCATGATCGGGTAGCGGTCCGATCTGTTCGGGTCGTTGAGGACGTCGAGGGCGTGGCCGTCAGGCAGGTTGATATCGAGCAGCACAATATCCGGGTACAATACCTCCACGGTCTGACGGTACTCGGCCAGACTCCCGACGACGTGAACATAGGTATTCCTCATTCTCGCGCTGAGGGTCCTGCGGATAATTTCTGCGTGAGCCGCTTCATCTTCGACAATCAGGACTGAAGTCGGTTCAATGGTCGTCATGATGCTATCCTCTCTTTTCCACGGCACCCGGCAGGGTAAAGCAGAAGCAGCTTCCCCGTCCACGACCTGCCGACTCCACCCAGATGGTTCCATCATACAATTCGACGATCTTTTTCACCAGCGCCAGGCCCAGGCCACTGCCCGCCGTGCCGGGCTCAAGCTGGGTGAACAGACCGAAAATCCGCTCAGAGTCCTTCGCCTCGATCCCCATGCCATTGTCGCGCACGTAAAAAACCGGGTCGTTGCCACGCGCCATGACGCCGATCTCGATACAGGGTGCGGCCTGGTCGCCCATGTATTTGATCGCATTTTCCACGAGATTCTGCCAGAGCTGACCCAGCTGCAGGGGATCGCCATGGAGCACTGCGGCACCGGCGGCAACCTTGACATCGACCTGGTACTGGCGCAGCGCCCCGGCCAGGTTTGCCAGGGTTTCGTCGATCAGCACCTGCAGGGCCAGGCGCTGTGGCGGACGGTCCATGCGCCCGATGCGGGACAGTTGCAGCAGGGCTTCCAGGAGCTGTTCCATCTTGTCCGTGGCGCTCCTGATGTAATCGATATCGCTTTTGATCCGCTCGCTGTCTGCTGCGGCAATATCCTGCTGCAACAGGCCAATGAATGATTTGACCGTCACCAGCGGACTTTTCAGGTCATGGGAAACTATGTAAACAAACTGTTCCACCTCGTCGTTTTTCCGCTGCAGAGCACTTTCCATCTGCTTGCGGCCGGTCAGATCCTGCAGGGTCTCAATGGCGGCAACCAATTCCCCGGCCTCGTTGCGAACGGCCGAAGCGTTGAACAGAAGGTAGCGCTGTTCCCCCTTGAGCCGGCGCCACCCCTCGGCCTGCAACCCCTCGCTGACCAGGGCCGACCTGGCGGCGTGGGGATAGAGGGAGGACAGCTGGTCCTGCAGGGCGGGACGCAGAACGAGATCGGCCAGGCAGGGGCGTTGTTGATCGTAAAAGGCCGACCAGTGGCGCGTGGTCCCGAGCACCTCCGCGGCCCTGATCCCGGTCAGTTCTGCACAGGCTTCGTTCCAGGCGACAACCCGGTGGTGAGGATCGAGTACAAAAATCGGCGTTGCCGTGTTGTGCAGCAGCCCCTCCAGCAATGACTTCTTTTCCTGCACCTGGGCTGCCATCGCCTTGCGTTCGCTGATATCGATATCGCTGCCGCGATACCCCAGCAAGCGTCCATCTTCGCTGAACATCGGCAGGCCACTGGTGGAGAACCAGACAATGCGTCCTGCCTTATCCAGTGCCGGATTTTCGAAGTCTATGAAATGCCCCCGCTGGCGGAATACCTCGAGGGCCCGGGCCTTGAACTCCTCGCGCCCGGCTGGCGGATGCAGGTCGAAAAAGTGTTTTTTGTTAATCAGCTCCTCCGGGCGATAGCCGAGGATCTCCTCGACGATCGGACTCAGATAGGTATAGCGGCCAAGACGGTCGACCTCCCAGATGATCATCCGCCCCTGGCGGATAATCTGATCGAGACGCTGCTCGCTTTCCCGTAATTCCGCTTCGCTCTGGCGCAGCTGCCTGGTCTGGCGGGCCACCTGGCGGCGCAGCATCCATGACCAGAAAAAAACCGCGAGCAGACCGACGACCAGGGGGATCAGCACGAGCAGGGAATAACGCAAAGCAACGAGCAGGGTGTGCGGTTGTTCCTGGTAACTGCCAAGCCACTTGTCATGGATACGGCGGTATTCACCGCTCTGCTCAAGCAGGCGCAGCCCTTCGCTGAACTGGGCCAGCAGCGCGCGCTGGCCCTCCTTGACCGCATAGCTGTATTGCGCATCAAGAAAACTGTACTTGCCCAGCTGCAGCTGGTC